>CAYOQB010000207.1:0-7512 GCA_964406035.1 uncultured Solibacteraceae bacterium
CGAATTGAACGTACGAGTTGCCGATACGGCGCCGGTCCGCGAACCGGCTGATCGCTGGACCACGTCCCACGCGTCGGATCTTTACGACGTAGCCGCGTGGGGCAAGGGCTATTTTTCGGTTGGCGAGAACGGTAACCTGTGGGTGCATCCGAACAAGGAAGCCCAACGCCGCATCGACCTGAAGGAACTGGTGGACAAGCTGGAGCTGCGCGGCATTTCGCTGCCGATTCTGATCCGTTTCGGCGAAATCCTGAAGCACCGGCTGGGCGAGATTCACCAGGCGTTCCAGCATGCGATCACCGAGCACGGGTACAAAGGCCGGTATTGCTGCGTGTACCCGATCAAGGTGAACCAGCAGCGGCAGGTGGTGGAGGAAGTTTTCAAGTTCGGGCGGCCGTTCGGCTTCGGACTGGAAGCCGGATCGAAGCCGGAGCTGCTGGCGGTGCTGGCGATCGCCGACAACGCGACGCCGATCATCTGCAACGGCTTCAAGGACGATGAGTACATCGAGATGGTGATGCTGGCGAAGAAGATCGGCCGCAACATCATTCCGGTGGTGGAGAAGTACACGGAACTGGATCTGATCATCAAGCATTCGCAGGCGGTGGGCGTGCGTCCAGTGATCGGGATGCGGGTGAAGCTGGCGAGCCGGGGCTCCGGACGGTGGAAGAGCTCGGGGGGATACCGTTCGAAGTTCGGGTTGACGGTAACCGAGTGCCTGCGGGCGGTGGAACAGTTGAAGGCGCTGGGGATGGAAGATTCGCTGCAGTTGCTGCACTTCCACCTGGGCAGCCAGATCACGAACATCCGGCAGATCAAGGCGGCGGTGATCGAATCGGCGCGGGTGTACGTGGAGATGAAAAGGGCGGGCGCCGGCCTGCAGTACATGGATGTCGGCGGCGGACTAGGGATCGACTACGACGGCTCGCAGACGGACTTCGAGTCGAGCGTGAATTACACGCTGCAGGAGTACGCCAACGACGTCATTTACCACATCCAGAACGTTTGCGATGAAGCCGAGGTGGAGCATCCGGTGATCGTGACGGAGAGCGGCCGGGCGATCGCCGCGTATCACAGCGTGCTGGTCTTCAACGTGGTTGGCGTCACCGGATTCGGCGAGGAGGAGACGCGTCCCGAGGATGTGCCCGACGACGCGGAACAGCCGCTGCTCGATCTGCGGGATACGCACCGGAGCCTGTCGACCAAGAATCTGCTGGAAGCGTTCCACGACGCGCAACAGGCGTTGGACAACGCTCTGAATCTGTTCAGCCTGGGCTATCTTCCGCTGAACCAGAGGTCGATCGCGGAAAACCTGTACTGGACCATTTGCCGCAAGATCTACCGGATGGCCAAGGAGCTCGATTACTTCCCTGAGGAACTGGAGCCGCTGGACGGGCTGCTCTCGGATACGTACTTCTGCAACTTCTCGCTGTTCCAGAGCATGCCGGACAGTTGGGCGGTGAAGCAGTTGTTCCCGATCATGCCGATTCACCGGCTGCATGAAGAGCCGCACCGGCAGGGCATTTTGGGCGACATCTCCTGCGATTCCGACGGCAAGGTGGATCAGTTCATCGATCGCCGGGACGTGAAGCGGACGCTGCCGCTGCATGCGTTCAACGGGCATCCCTACTATCTGGGCGCATTTCTGGTGGGGGCGTACCAGGAGATCCTGGGCGACCTGCACAACCTGTTCGGGGACACCAACGCGGTTCACGTCAGCCTGAACGAGCAGAATGAGATCGTGCTGGACGCGGTGATTCAGGGCGACACTGTTCGCGAAGTGCTGGACTATGTTCAGTTTCACGCCAAGACCCTGCTGGAGACGTTCCGGCAGGACGCGGAGACAGCGTTGCGCGAGGGTCTCATCGGGTAC
Source organism: uncultured Solibacteraceae bacterium (assembly GCA_964406035.1). Lineage (GTDB taxonomy): Bacteria > Acidobacteriota > Terriglobia > Bryobacterales > Bryobacteraceae > JAIEPW01. The sequence continues at coordinate 1,874 of CAYOQB010000207.1, forward strand.
GAGGAGCTCGCGCGGCTGATGCGGTTTTACGAAGACGGCCTGAACGGCTACACGTACCTGGAACAGTAGCGAAAAGGGAAATGCGCCGGAAGCGGCGCATTTTTTGTTGACTTATGATTTAGTTGCAACTAAACTATCTTCGTGGCCGCGACCGCCGTACTTCTGGAAGCGATTTCGTCGCCGCGACGCCGCGAGATCCTGCGGCTGGTGTGGAGCCGGGAGCGGACGGCGGGCGAGATTCGGGAGGCAATGCCGGACGTGACGTTCGGCGCGGTGTCGCAGCAGTTGAGGGTATTGGCGGACGCGGGGCTGGTAGCGGTGCGCACGGAGAGCCGGAGCCGGATTTACAAAGCGAATCAGGAGGCGTTCGGGGTGCTGGGTCCAATGCTGGAACGAATGTGGGAAGACAAGCTGTGGGAATTGAAGCTCGCGGCGGAGTTGGAGCAAACCCGGCGCGGTCCGCGTCCGGCGTCAACAAAGAAGAAAGGAAAAGAATAGGCATGGAGAAGCTGACTGAGCAGTTGCAGCGGGATGTTTGGATTCGGGCGGACCGGGATTTGGTGTTCCGCTTTTTTACGGACAGCGGGCGCTTCGCCAAATGGTGGGGAGCGGGGTCCACGATTGAGCCGCAAGTGGGAGGCAAAGTGTACATCCGGCATCCGAATGGTGTGGAGATGAGCGGGGAGGTGCTGGAGATCGAGGGTCCGGGGCGGATCGTGTTTACGTACGGATATGTGAGCGGCAATCCGATTCCGCCGGGCGGATCGCGGGTGACGATCCGGCTGGAGCCGGAGACCGGGGGAACGCGGCTGCTGCTGTTGCACGAGTTCGCCGATGCGGCGGTTCGGGACAACCACGTGCAGGGCTGGCGCTTCCAGTTGTCGCTGTTTGCGAACGCGGTGGCGGACGAGCGGTTCGCCGGATCGGACGGGGTTGCGGATGCGTGGTTCGCGGCGTGGGCGATTCCCGACGGGGCAGCTCGCGACGCGGCGTTCGCCGCGATCGCCACGCCGGGCGTCCGCTTTCAGGATCGGTACAGCATGCTGGACGGGCTGGCGGAATTGTCGGCACACGCAGGGGCGGCGCAAAGATTCATGCCCGGGGTGGTGATGAAGCGGACATCGCCGGTGAAGCAATGTCAGGGGGTGGTGCTGGCCGAGTGGTCGGCGGCGGGACCCGACGGCAAGGAAATGATGCGTGGCGTGAATGTGTTCGTGATGGGTCCGGACGGGCGGATCGAGACCGCCACCGGCCTCAGCTAGTCCAGAAGATCGGGCTGCTCGCGCACGATCTTGTCGTACATGGGCTGGAACTGGAACCAGCCGGCGTCGTGGAAGCCGACCTGGCCGCGAGTCATCAGCGCGGTCTCGGGGTCGATGGAGATTGGCTTGCCGGCTGCCTCCGCCAGGAGTTGCGACTGGCAGCAGCGCTCCATGGTGATGAACCACCAGGCGGCTTCATCTACGGTGTGTCCGACAGTCAGCAGGCCGTGATTGCGCAGGATCACGGCTTTGCCCTGACCCAGGGCCGCGGCGATGCGCGCGCCCTCCTCAGTCTGATTCACGACACCGGTGTAGTCGTCGAACACGCCGTGGTCCTCGAAAAAAGCGCAGGCATCCTGGGTTAGCGGATCGAGCAGGCGGCCGAACGCGGACCATGTCTTTCCGAACATCGAATGGGAGTGGGCGGCCGCGACGCAATCGGGGCGGGCCTTGTGGACCTGCGAATGGATAGCGAATGCAGCACGGTTCACCGGGCGGTTACCCTCAACGACGTTGCCCTCATGGTTCACCAGCACCAGGTCGGAAGCGCGGATCAGGCCGAAGTGCATTCCGAAGGGATTCACCCAGAAGTGATCTTCCTTCTCCGGATCGCGGGCGGTGATGTGTCCGGCAACGCCTTCATCAAATCCGAACTTCGCGAACAGGCGGAAGGCGGCAGCCAGCCGTTGCTTGCGGTACTGGCGCTCCTGCGCGGGCGTTTCGAACTGCGGTGGGCGCGGAAGCATGACGGTTTCGGTAACGGTGGCCATGGTGGTGCTCTCCTTGTATAGCTGATGTCGATAGCCGGTCCGGCTCTGTTCCACTAGAATTCTACCTATATGAAAGCCTGGCAAGTAAATGCCTGGGGGGAGCCCGAGTCGATGACGCTGGCGGAGATCGCCGCGCCGGAACCGGGACCCAGGCAGGTGCGCATCCGCAATCACGCGGCGGGGTTGAACTTTTTCGACATCCTCCAGATCCAAGGGTCCTATCAGTACAAGCCGCCGTTTCCGTTCACGCCCGGGGCCGAGGTCGCGGGGGTGGTGGAAGCAGCGGGGGCGGACGTGAAGCACGTCCGGCCGGGGGATCGCGTGCTCGCGATGACCAGCGGCGGAGCTTTCGCCGAGTGCTCCCTGGCTGACGACCATTCGGTGTTTCCCGTGCCGGAAGGTATGTCGTTCGCCGAAGCAGCCGCGATGCCGGTGGTGTATCAGACCTCGTACTTTGCGCTGACTCATCGTTGTACCGTGTCGCCCGGACAATGGCTGCTGGTTCACGCCGGGGCCAGCGGCGTGGGCATGTCCGCGATTCAGATCGGCAAGGCGCTGGGCGCGAAAGTGATCGCGACGGCGGGAAGCGAGAGCAAGCTGCGGTTCGCGCGGGAGCAGGGGGCCGATCACGCGATCCTGTACAACGATCCATCGTGGGTGGACCGGGTGAAGGAGATCACCGCCGGGCACGGAGCGGACATCATCTACGATCCGGTGGGCGGCGATGCTTTCGATCTGAGCACCAAAATCATCGCGCTGGAAGGCATCCTGCTGGTGATCGGCTTTGCCAGCGGCCGCATTCCGACGATCGCAGCGAACCGCATCCTGCTGAAGAACATGTCCGTGACGGGCGTAGTTTGGGGAGGCTATATTCAGAGGCATCCGGAGTACAAGGCCAAGGCGCAGGCGGCGCTGAACGAGATGTATCTCGCGGGCCGGATCAAGCCGTCGGTGGGCCGCAGTTTCGCGCTGCGGGAATGCCCGCAAGCACTGCGGGCGCTGGCCAATCGCGAGATTCTGGGCAAGGCTGTGCTGGTGAACGAATGAAACCGTTCGAAGACAGCCTGGGCCTGGAGGTTACGCAGAAGCACGAAGATGGCGTGACCATCGAGGTTCCGATCCGGCCGGATTTGTTGAACGGGCAGGGTGTGATGCATGGCGGCGTGATCGCATCCATCGCCGACGAGGCCGCATGGCAGGCGCTGGAGCATCACTACGGCCGTGGCAAGTATCAGAGCACGACGACGGAGCTGAAGGTCAACTATCTGCGCCCGCTTTCCGGTGACAAAGTGATCGCCCGCGCGGTCGTGGTGCGCGCCGGCCGGACGCTGTGCGTATCGCGGGTGGACCTGTTCGACACGGAGGGCCGCCTGGGCGGACTCGCCGTAGTCACGTACATGCTGCTGGGCGAGAAGACGGCCAAGTAGCTTCAGGTGGTGGTTTGCGCCGCGGCGGCGTGAATTTCCTGCAAGCTCCAGACGCGTATGGGATCGCGCCGCCGGGAGGCAACGGCTTCCACCGCGGCTTTGGCCGCGCTCAAAGTCGTGATGCAGGGGACGCGCGACTGTACCGCCGCGCGGCGGATCGCCTTTTCGTCGCTGAACGAGACCGATCCGCTGGTCCCGGTGTAGATCACCAGCTTCAACGAGCCGGCCTTGATCAGGTCCACTGCGTTGGGGCGGCCTTCGTTCACTTTGAAGATGGTCTTACAGGCGACGCCCGCGGCCTGAATCGCGCGGGCGGTTCCGCGCGTGGCCGTGATCTGGAATCCGAGTTCCTGAAAGCGGCGGGCGAGTTCCACGGCCGCCGGCTTGTCGTGATCGTTCACGCTGAAGAACACGGTGCCGTCCTGCGGCAGGGCGCTGCCCGCGCTGAGCTGCGCCTTGCCGAAAGCCTCGCCGAAGTTGTCGCCGACGCCCATTACTTCACCCGTGGATCGCATTTCGGGTCCCAGCGAGGGATCCACGCCGGGGAACTTGTTGAACGGGAACACCGGCGACTTCACGAAGTAGCGCGACACCGTCAAATGCGTGGCATCGCCGGTGAACTCGCTCAGTTTGCGTCCGAGCATCAGGCCCACGGCGATCTTCGGCAGCGGCACTCCGGTGGCCTTGCTGACGTACGGCACGGTGCGGGAGGCGCGGGGATTCACTTCCAGAACGTAGACCGTTCCATTCTTGACGGCGTACTGTACGTTCATCAGCCCGATCACGTTCAATGCCCGGGCCAGCTTGGTGGTGTACTCCGTGATGGTGTCGAGAACGATTTCCGGCAGCGAGGTGGCGGGCAGCACGCAGGACGAATCGCCGGAGTGCACGCCGGCTTCCTCGATGTGCTCCATGATGCCGGCAATGAGAACATTGCCGTCGCTGTCGGCGAGCGCATCCACATCCACTTCGGTGGCGTCCTCCAGGAAGCGGTCGATCAGCACCGGCCGCGCCTGGGAGAAGGTGACGGCCTCCTGCATGTAGCGGCGCACCATGTCCTCGTCATAGGCGATGACCATGGCGCGACCGCCGAGGACGTAGCTGGGCCGCACCAGGACGGGGTAGCCGATGGACCTCGCGACGGCGCACGCTTCCTCCACGCTGGTGGCTGCGCCGTTGGCAGGCGAGGGAATTCGCAGTTGATCCAGCAGCCTGCCGAAGAGCTTGCGATCCTCGGCAAGATCGATGTCCTTGGGATCCGTTCCGATGATGGGCACCCCGGCGGCCTTCAGGGGCAAGGCGAGCGTCAGCGGCGTTTGGCCGCCGAACTGAACGATGACGCCGTCGGGACGCTCGCGGTCATAAATGTTCAGAACTTCTTCGAGGGTCAGCGGCTCGAAGTACAGGCGATCCGAAGTGTCGTAGTCGGTGGACACCGTCTCCGGGTTGCAGTTGACCATTATCGATTCCAGGCCGAATTCCTGCAGCGCGAAGGAGGCATGGCAGCAGCAGTAATCAAATTCGATGCCCTGGCCGATGCGGTTGGGACCGCTGCCCAGAATCATGATCTTCTTGCGATCGGTCGGTTCCGCTTCGCAGAAGCGTTCGTAGCTGGAATACAGGTAAGGCGTGAAGCTTTCGAACTCCGCCGCGCAGGTATCCACTCGATTGAACACCGCGGTGATCCCCAGCTCCTTGCGGCGAGCGCGGACATCCAAGGGATCGCAATTCCACATTCTTCCGAGACGCGTGTCGGACAGCCCGTCGCGCTTGGCGGCAAGCAGCTTTTCGCGCGAGACCGACATCAGCGTCTCGCCGGACAAATCCTTTTCGAGCCCGATGGTCGCGTGCACCTGATGCAGGAACCAGGGGTCAATGGAAGTCAGCTCCCGCACCTGCTCCACGCTGTAGCCTTTTTCGAAAGCGAAGCGGATGTAGGGCAGGCGGTCGGGATTGGGGGTGATGAGGCGCGCCTCGATCAGACTCTCGTCCAGGACCTGAGCTCCGGGCTGCTTGCCCGTCTCCAGGCTGCGGATCGCCTTGCCCAAAGAGTGCTGGAACGTGCGGCCGATGGCCATCACCTCGCCGACGGACTTCATCTGCGTGCCCAGCACGGGCTCCGCGCCGGGGAACTTCTCGAACTGCCAGCGGGGGATCTTGGTGACCACGTAATCGATGGT
>CAYOQB010000208.1:0-7077 GCA_964406035.1 uncultured Solibacteraceae bacterium
AGCCGGATCTTGATCTGCTTGGCCACCAGGTTGGTGTTCACCTGTTCCACCAGCAGGTCGACAATCTGGATCATGTCCTCGTCGGTGAGCGACGTGAACAGGATGACTTCGTCCAGGCGATTCAGGAACTCGGGGTTGAACGCCTTCTTCACTTCGCCCATCACCTGGTCTTCCACCTTGGCCGGCATTCCGGAGGGGGCGGCGAAGCCCATGGGCGACTTCTTGTCCAGGAAGCGCGCGCCCAGGTTGGAGGTCATGATGATGATGGTGTTCTTGAAGTCCACCGTATTGCCGAGGCCGTCGGTCAACTGGCCGTCTTCAAACACCTGCAGCAGGATGTTGTAGACATCCGGATGCGCCTTCTCGATTTCGTCGAGCAGGATGATGGAATACGGCTGGCGCTTCACCCGTTCGGTGAGCTGGCCGCCCTCCTCGTAGCCGACGTAGCCGGGAGGCGAACCGATGAGCTTCGAGACCGAGTGCTTCTCCATGAACTCCGACATGTCGAAGCGGATCAGCGATTTCTCGCTGCCGAAGAGGAACTCGGCCAGGGCGCGCGCGACTTCCGTCTTGCCGACGCCCGTGGGTCCCAGGAACAGGAACGAGCCCGCCGGGCGCTTGGGCGACTTGAGGCCCGCGCGCGAGCGCCGGATGGCGCGAGCCAGCGCGGAGATCGCCTTGTCCTGGCTGATCACCCGCTTGTGCAGCTCTTCCTCGATGCGGATCAGCTTGGTGATCTCTTCTTCCTTGATTGAGGTCATGGGGACGCCGGTCCAGCGCGCCACAACGTCCTCGATGTCATCCTTGGTAACCACGCCGGTGGAGGTGTCGTCCAGGTTGTACTTCTCCCGAAGCTGGCGCAGGTTCTCGCGCTCCTTGCGCTCTTCGTCTGAATAGAAGCGGGCCTTTTCGAACTCGTGGTTGGCGATCGCGTTCTCCATGCGGTGCACGATGAACTTGATGCGCTTCTGAATGTCGGCAACCTCGCTGGGAAGCGTGGTCTGGCGCAGCTTCACGCGCGCGCCGGCCTCGTCGATCAGATCGATGGCCTTGTCCGGAAGATAGCGGTCCGGTATGAAGCGGCTGGAGGAGTGCACCGCGGTTTCGATGGAATCGTCGGTATAGGCGACGGCGTGGAACTTCTCGTAGCGCTCCTTGATGCCGAACAGAATTTTGATGGCGTCGGACTCGCTCGGCGGGGGAACCTTCACCGCCTGGAAGCGGCGCTCGAGCGAGCGGTCCTTTTCGATGGACTTGCGATACTCGCCGGGCGTGGTGGCGCCGATGCACTGGATTTCGCCGCGCGACAGCGCCGGCTTCAGGATGTTGGCGGCGTCCAGCGAGCCTTCGGCCGATCCCGCGCCTACCAGGGTGTGCAACTCGTCGATGAAGATGATGGCGTTCTGGTTCTCCATCAGCTCCTTCATGATCGTCTTCAGGCGCTCTTCAAACTGGCCGCGATACTTGGTTCCGGCCACGATCAGGGAAAGGTCCAGCGCCAGGATGCGCTTGTCGGAGAGGAAGCTGGGGACGTCGCCGTCGGCGATCTTCTGCGCCAGGCCTTCCACGATGGCGGTTTTGCCGACGCCGGGCTCGCCGATCAGCACCGGGTTGTTCTTGGTGCGGCGGCACAGAATCTGGATGACCCGCTCCAGCTCATAATCGCGTCCGATCAGGGGATCGAGCACGCCGTCGATGGCCGCCTGGGTCAAATCGCGCGAAAACTCGCTGAGCAGGCTGCTTTCCTTGGGACGGTTGGAACTCATCTTTTCCGACGTGGAGCGGGCAATCTCTTCCCGCACCTGCGACAGACGGAGTCCGCGCTCGTGTAGGATTTCCGCCGCGAAGGACTTTTCTTCCCGCAGCAGGCCCAGCAGCAGGTGCTCCGTGCCGATGTGCTTGTGGTTCAGGCGTTCGGCTTCCTCGGCCCCATAGGCAAGAACCCGCTTGCACTCATGGCTGAGCGGCAGGTCCACGCTGGTGGATACTTTCTCACGGATGGTGGTATGCGCTTCGATCTGCTTGCGGATCGACTCCAGCGCCGCGCTGGACCGCAGGAACCGGTTGGCCAGCGCTTTATCCTCGCGCAGCAGGCCCAGAAGCAGATGCTCCGTTTCAATGTAAGGACTGCCGAACTGGCTGGCCTCGTACCGGGCGAAGAAAATGACCCGGCGCGCCTTCTCGGTATATCGTTCAAACATAAGGTCCGCCCCCACTGTCGCGCGGCTCGCGGCCGCGTGACTCATTCTGTCCGCTGGATGCCGTACTCAAGCTGCTGCTACCGGTCATATCGACTAAGCGCCCCCGGTCCAGCAGTAGGACGCGGTCGGCACGGCCGGCAAAACTCAGGTTGTGCGTGACGTAAACCGTGGTAAGTCTATGAGATCGGTGCAGGTCTTCCATCAGACCCATGATCATTTCACCGGTCCTGGGATCGAGGTTTCCCGTGGGTTCATCCGCCAGAAGGACATTCGGATCCCCCGCCAGGGCTCGCGCGAGTACCACCCTTTGCTGCTCGCCGCCTGAGAGTTCGCCGGCCCGATGCGCCGCGCGGTTGCCCAATCCAACCTCATCCAACCTCGCTTGTGAGACGGCCCGCGCCTCTTTCGAGGGTACGTTCCGTATCAGCAACGGCATCATGACATTCTCCAAAGCGGTGAACTCCACCAGAAGCGATGCCATCTGCCAGACAAACCCGAACTCCCGATTGCGGAACTCGGCTAGTTCCTCCGACCGGAATCGGCTTATCTCATTCTGTCCGAAGTATATCTCACCACTTGTTGGAGTGTCCAGACCGCCCAGAAGATGCAGCAAGGTGCTCTTGCCCGCCCCCGATTCTCCAATGATCGACACCCGTTCCCCGGACTTCACCTCCAGGCATAGGCGGTCGAACACCGTCAGGTCCGTAGCGCCGGAGCGGTACGTCTTGGTGAGGTCGACAACGCGGATCGCGGTCCCAGCCACTGCCCCTGTCATTGCAAGCTTTCTACCAGTCTACTCCCGCGCCCGGATAAAACAATTCCGTTTAGAATTGTTTTGTGGCTCCGGGATTGCAACTTGAAACGTATGAAGCTACCCCGGCCGCGGAGGTTCGCGATGCAGTTCTGTAACTTTGCCGCCCGCGCCGCGCTGGCGGGACTGGCCGTGTTGGGTTGCCTGGACACAGTCCGGGCGCAGTCGAACACACTGCAGGTGCTCCCCGAAGCGCCGTTGACGTTCTACCACCGGCCGGGCGAGGTCCCGCCCGCCCCCCAGGCGATCGCCATCCTCTCCTCCGCCGCCGGCCTCGGATTCTCAGCCCAGCCGGTGAATCCGCTGAATCCTTCCACCCCGCCTTCGTGGCTGCTGGTGGACCCCGGCAGCGGGACCACCCCGCGCACCGTCTTCGCCCGCGTGAACCCCGCCGGCCTGGCTCCCGGCATTTATGAAGCCAACATCCGCGTCACCGCGTCCGACCTCAGCAATCCCACCGTGAACCTGCCGGTGACCCTCATCGTGGGCGATGCCGCCCGGCTGACCGCGTCGCCTTCCTTCGTCAACTTCCGCTATCAGTTGAACCAGGCCGCCCCGCCGGCGGTGACCATCGCCATCGGCTCCACCGGCGCTCCCATCGCCTACACCGCCACGGCGAACACGCTGAACTGCGGGTCCAACTGGCTGCAGGTCTCCGCGCCCGCCGCGACCACGCCGGGATCGCTGAGCGTGTCCATCGTGCCCGCGTCCCTGCTGGCGGGGACCTGCGTCGGCACCATCACGGTGAACTCCGCCGCCGGCTCCCTGACCATTCCGGTGATCGTCTCCATCAGCAGCCAGGCGCAACTGACCGTCGCACCGCTGACCATCCAGTTGAATGCCGCCTCCGGGTCCAGCAGCGGTGTTTCCATTCCCGTCAACATCGCCAGTACTTCGCCCTCCACCACCATCGCCTACAACATCAGCGGAGCGACGGCGACCGGCGGGGGATGGCTGCAACTCAGCTCCAACGGCGGCACCACGCCTTCGAGCGTCAGCGTCAGCGCCAACACCACCGGGCTGCAGCAGGGCGCATACTTCGGCCTGATCAACATCATCGCGCCGCTGCAGATCCCGGTAAGCGTTCCGGTGATGCTGGTGGTCAGCCCGCAGTCCACGCTCTCGGCGAATCCGGTGTCACTCAGCTTCGAGCAGGTCCGCAACGGCGGATTGCCGGCGCCCCGCACCGTCACCGTGACTCATTCGGCCGGCGCGGTGAACTTCACGGCGACGGCGGCGACAGCCAGCGGCGCACCGTGGCTCACCGTGTCCCCGGTCAGCGGCACGCTGCCGCGCGAGCTGACGGTTTCCGTCGACGGCCGCAACCTGCCCCCCGGCGTGTACGACGGCAGCATCCAGATCACGGTCCCAGGGCTGCCGCTGTTCCTGATCCCGGTGACCATGACCGTGACCGAACCGCCCACGCCGCTGATCACCATCAGCCCGCTGACCATGACCTTCAATGTGCAGTCCGGCGGTCCCGCGCCGCCGGCTCAGTCGCTGCTGGTCACCAGCACCGGAACGGCCCGCATCACGCTCTCCACCTTCACATTGCAGGGCGGCCAGTGGCTGCGGGCGGTGCCCGCGTTCGGCGACACGCCGCTGACGGCGAACATCTCCGTGATCGCCACGGGCCTCGCCCCCGGACGCTACAACGGTTTCGTGACCGTGGGATCGCCGGTGCTGCCCAATCCGCAGAGCGTTCCGGTGACGCTGAACGTGACCGCCGCGCCTCCCGGCCCGCCGGTGATCACCAGCGTGACCAACGGCGGCAGCTTCCTGCCCGGACCCATCAGCCCCGGCAACATTGTCACCATCAAGGGCCGCGAGCTGGGCCCGGCGCTGGGCGTCTCGTTCACGGTGAATAACCAGGGCGGCATTGACCCCTTGCTGGCCGGGGTGCGCGTGCTGTTCGATGGCATCCCCGGAACCCCGCTGTTCGCCCAGGCCGAACAGATCAACGTGGTGGCCCCCTTCGAGCTCGCGGGCCGGACCGTGACTCGGATCGTTGTCGAGTATCAGGGACGGCCGTCGAGTCCGTCGGACAACGCGGTAGCGGCCGCGTCGCCGGGGCTCTTCACGGCCAACTCCTCCGGCTCCGGACAGGCGGCGATCGTCAATCAGAACGGGTCGTTCAACGGCGCGCCCGCCGCGTTCACCATCCCCGCCGCGCCCGGCTCCATCGTGTCCATCTACATGACCGGCGGCGGCCAGACCGATCCTCCGCTGGCCACCGGCGCCGTGGCCACCGGGCTGCGCGAGATTCGCAACCTGACCGTGACCATTGCCGGGCGCACCCTCACGCCAACATACGCCGGCGCGGCTCCCACTTTCACCGCCGGGCTGTACCAGATCAACGTCCGCCTGCCCGACGACATCCAGCGCGGGCTGGCCGTGCCCCTGACCGTGAACATCGGCGGCATCAACTCGCAACCCGGCGTCACCATGGCGATTCAGTAGTTTCCGGTCTCCTCCCCGCGCGGAGCGGCTTTGCGTTCGCGAGCCGCTCCGCGTTACTCTAACGGTTTCTGCACCAGCAGCAGCTTCCGTTCCTGATGGAACATTTCCTTTCCATTCTGATCTTTACGCCTCTGGCCTGCGCGCTGGCGATCCTGCTTCTTCCGGGGCGTCTCGCCCGCGCGGCGGGACTCGCCGCTTCCGCCGGCGTATTCCTGCTCAGCCTGCCGTTGTGGTTCTCGCTCGACCGCTCCACCGGCTTCCAGTTCATCGAGAAAGCGGACTGGATTCCCACCCTGGGCGCGTCCTATCACCTGGCGGCGGACGGCTACAGCGCCGCCCTGATGCTGGTGACCACGCTGGCCACGCTGTTGAGCGCCGCCGCGAGCTGGAACTCCATCGTCACCCGGCAAAAGGAATTCTACGCGCTGCTGCTGGTGAGCGAAACCGCCGCGCTCGGCGCCTTCGCCGCGATGGATCTGCTGCTGTTCTTCGTGTTCTTCGAGTTCGTGCTCGCGCCGGTGTACCTGATCATCCTGATCTGGGGATCGAAGCAGCGGTCCTACGCGGCGACCAAGTTCCTGGTCTACACGATCGCGGGCAGCATCCTGATGCTGCTGGGCATCCTGCTGGCCTACGTGCACGGAGGGCGGACGTTCGACTATACCGTGCTGGCGCAAGCGACGATCCCGCTCGAGTGGCAGCGCTGGATTTTCTGGCTGCTGCTGGCAGGCTTCGCGGTGAAGATCCCCATGATCCCGCTGCATACCTGGCTGCCGGACGCGCACACGGAAGCGCCCACCGCCGGGTCCGTCATTCTGGCGGGCGTGCTGCTGAAGCTCGGAACCTACGGGCTGCTGCGATTCTCACTGAAACTCGCGCCCGATGTCGCGCGCGAGCCCGCAACCGTCTACGTCATGGGCCTGCTGTCGCTGATCGCGATCGTGTACGGGGCGCTGCTGTGCATCATGCAGAAGGACTGGAAGCGCCTGATCGCCTATTCGTCAGTCAGTCACATGGGCTTCTGCACGCTGGGGATTTTCGCCTTCAACGAGGCCGGCATCACCGGGTCGATGCTGCAGCAGGTGAACCACGGCGTTTCCACCTCGCTGCTGTTCCTGCTGTTCGGCATGATGTATGACCGGCAGCCGTCGCGCGAGATCGCGGCGTTTTGCGGGCTGTGGCGTCCCATGCCGCGCTACGCGGCGGTATTCGCGATCGCGGCGCTGAGTTCCATGGGCATGCCGCCGCTGAACGGCTTCATCGGCGAGTTCACGGTGCTGCGCGGGGCTTTCGCGATGTCCTGGAACTGGGCGCTGTGGGGTGTGATCGGCATTGCGCTGAGCGCGGCGTATCTGCTGTGGCTGTACCAGCGGACGATGTTGGGCGAGACCTCGGCGCAGCATGCCGACCTGGGCTTCCGCGAGCTCGCCATCTGCGCACCGCTGCTCGCGCTGATTTTCTGGCTGGGCTTGTACCCGAAACCTGCTTTCGAGTTCCTGGCGCACTCGGCGAAGTGGGCGCTGGAGCGGTAAGAGCTACGGCGCCGCTAAGGTGTCTGCATTTTGCGTAATTGTTCTAGATACGGCAAATCGCGTTTCAGCATTC
>CAYOQB010000209.1:0-7056 GCA_964406035.1 uncultured Solibacteraceae bacterium
GGATCGATCACCGGCTTCGCGGAAGCCGAGGAGATCGACCGCGAGGAGGCGATGTACCTGGATTGCGACGTGCTGATCCCGGCCGCGAAGGAGAATGTGGTGACGTCTCTGAACGCAGCCAGGCTGCGCTGCAAGATCCTGTGCGAAGGGGCGAACGGCCCCACGACCGCTCCGGCCGACGCCATTCTGGCGGACAAGAAGATCTTCGTGATTCCGGACATTCTGGCCAACGCCGGCGGGGTGACGGTTTCCTACTTCGAGTGGGTGCAGGATCGCGAAGGGTTCTTCTGGACCGAGGACACCGTAAACGAGCGGCTGAAGGACATCATGGTGGAGAGCTTCCGGGATGTGCTCGGGTTCGCCGACAAGTACAAGGTGAACAACCGCACGGCCGCTTACATGCTCGCTCTGGACCGCGTCCGTTTCGCGTACAAGCTGCGCGGGATTTACGCGTAGCACGGTGGCGCAGGATCAGCCTTCCACGCCGCTGATGCGGCAGTATCACGCGGTCAAACAGCAGGCGCCGAACGCGCTTCTGTTTTTCCGCCTGGGTGATTTTTACGAGCTTTTCTACGACGACGCGGTGACCGCGGCGCGGGAGCTGGAGATCACCTTAACCTCCCGCAACAAGGAAAAAGGCGAACCCGTGCCGATGTGCGGCGTGCCCTTCCATTCGGCCGAAGGCTACATCGCGCGGCTGCTGCAGCGCGGGTATCGCGTGGCCATCTGCGATCAGATGGAAGCGCCGTCGAAAGCCACTAAGCTGGTGCGGCGCGAGATCACGCGGATTGTAACGCCGGGCACCACCACGGCGACGGCGGTGTTGCGGTCGCATGAGAATAACTATCTGGCGGCGGTTCACATCAGCGGAGCGCAGGCAGGGGTGGCGCATGTGGATGTTTCCACGGGCGAGTTCCGGGTGACCGAGATGCCCGTTGGCGACGTGCCGCCGTACCTGGAGAACCTGGGCGCGCGCGAGGTGCTGGTGGCGGAGGGCGTGAAGCTGGGCGGCGCGGCGCTGGAAACCAGCGTGGAGCCGTGGGTGTTCGCCGCGGATTACGCGGATCGCCATCTGCGCGAGCACTTCCGCCTGATCTCGCTCGACGGCTGCGGTTTCGAGGGGCGCGCGCTGGCGCTGGGCGCCGCGTCGGCGATTCTGCACTACGTCCGGGACACGCAAAAATCGGCTCTGGACCACCTGGAGCGTCCGGCGTTCGCCGACCGCGCCGATTGCCTGATCCTGGATCCGGTGACGGTGCGCAACCTGGAACTGGTGGAGCCGCTGTTCGCGGGCGAGAGCAAGGAATCGACGCTGCTCAGCGTTCTCGACTGCTCGCGCACGGGAATGGGCGGGCGAATGCTGCGGCGGAGGCTGCTGCGGCCGTCGGTGGATCGCGCGGAGATCGATAATAGGCTGGATGCGGTGGCCGCGCTGCAGCGCGACACCATTCTGCGTGCGGAGTCGCAGAAGCTGTTGAGCACGATCCTGGATCTGGAGCGCCTGCTGGCCAAGATGACGCTGGGGACCGCGAATCCCCGGGAGATGCTGGCGCTGGGACGGTCGCTGGCGGTGATCCCGGAGCTGGCGGCGAAGCTGGATAGGTTCGCGGAAGGATTGCTGGCGGAGCTGAAAGCAAGGCTGAACCCGGTGGCCGAGGTGAGGGATAAGCTGCTGGCGGCAATCGCCGATGAGCCGCCCGTGAACCTCGCCGATGGAGGAACCATCCGCGACGGCTACCATGCCGGGCTGGACGAGCTGCGCAACCTGAGCCGGAACTCGCGGCAGGTGATCGCGAACATTGAAGCGCGGGAGCGTGCACGGACGGGTATCGGGTCGCTCAAAGTGCGTTTCAACAACGTATTCGGCTTCTATATCGAGGTTTCGAAGCCCAACCTGCCCATGGTCCCGGCGGACTATGAGCGCAAGCAAACGCTGGTGAATGCGGAGCGGTTCACGACTCCGGAGCTGAAGGAGCTGGAAGTCAAAATTCTGGAGGCGGAGGAGCGAAGCCTCGCGATCGAGAGGGACCTGGTGAACGAGCTGCGGACGTTTACCGCTGCTCATGCCTCCGAGATCCGGGAGACCGCCAGGGCGGTGGCGGAGCTAGATTTGAGCGCGACGCTGGCGCAGGTGGCGGCGGAGAGGCGGTACACCAGGCCGGCGTTTTCCGACACCGGAGAAATGAAGGTGATTGCCGGGCGGCATCCGGTGATCGAGCGGCTGGGGGAACGCGAAGGCGCGCGCTTCATTCCCAACGATCTGTACCTGGACAACGAGCAGCACTTTCTGTCGATCATCACCGGGCCCAACATGGGCGGCAAGTCGACCTATCTGAGGCAAGCGGCGCTGTTCGTCGTCCTCGCGCAGATGGGATCGTTCGTGCCGGCGGAATCGGCGCTGCTGCCGGTGGTGGATCGCGTGTTCACCCGGATTGGAGCGGCGGACAACCTGGCGCGGGGGCGGTCCACGTTCATGGTGGAGATGACGGAAACGGCGGTGATCCTGAACACGGCCACTCCGCGATCGCTGATCGTGCTGGACGAGATCGGCCGCGGGACGTCGACGTACGACGGGCTGGCGCTGGCGTGGAGCGTTCTGGAATACATTCAGGGCAAGATCCGAGCGAAGACGTTGTTCGCGACGCACTATCACGAGCTCACGGAGCTGGCGGAGCAGTTGGAAGGCGTCCGGAACCTGCGCGTAGCGGTGCAGGAGGCCGGAGATCGGATCCTGTTTCTGCGCAAGGTGGAGCCGGGGCGAGCGGATCGCAGCTATGGGATCGAGGTCGCGCGGCTGGCGGCGCTGCCCGCGGCGGTGATCGAGCGGGCGCGCGAAATCCTCGCGCTGCACGAAAAGGCAGAGCACACGGTGAGCGAAGAACTCGCGCCGGGGCCGCCCCCCAGCGGCACGCAGATTCGCTTGTTCGAGCCGGTGAATTATCAGCTTGCCGAGAAGATACGCAGGCTGCAGATCGATCAGATCCGTCCGATTGAAGCATTGCAGATTTTGAACGAGCTGCAGAAAGAGTTGGAACAATCGTGAGAGTCGCGGGGATCATGAGCGGCACTTCGCTCGACGGGATCGATGTCGCGGTGGTGGACATCCGAGGGTCGGGGTTCCGCACTTCCTTGAACGTGGTTGCGCGTCATGCCGTGGCGTATCCGGAGGCGGTGAGACAGGCGCTGCTGGCGGTGTCGAACACGATGACGCACACGGCGCCGATCGCCCGGTTGCACTTCCTTTTGGGGGAATTGTATGCCGAGGCTGTGTTGGAAACCTGCCGGTCACAGAGCATCGCGATGGAGTCGCTGGAGCTGATCGGCTGCCATGGGCAGACGATCTTCCACGAAGGCGCGCCTGTGGAGTTCCTGGGGCGCGAGATCGCGAGCACGATGCAGATCGGGGAGGCGGCGGTGATCGCGGAACGGACCGGCGTCCCGGTGGTGTCGAACTTCCGGGAGCGGGACATGGCGGCTGGAGGCAAAGGCGCGCCGCTCGTTCCTTTTCTTGATTACCTGCTGTTTCGCGATCGCAAGCTGGGGCGCATCGCACTGAATATCGGCGGCATCGCGAACATCACGGCGATCGCGCCGGGTGCGTTGCCGGAAGACGTGATCGCGTTCGATACCGGTCCGGGGAACATGGTGATGGATGCCCTGGCGGCGAAGTTAAGCGGGGGCGCCAGGAGCTATGACGAAGGGGGCGAGATCGCCGCGGGGGCTGAGGTGGATGAGCGGATGCTGCAGGCAATGCTCTCCGACCCTTACTATCAGCAGCCGCCCCCAAAATCCGCCGGAAGGGAGCAGTTCGGCGGCGAGTTCGTTTCGGGCCTGATCGCCACCGGGGTTCCCTTGGAGAATCTGATGGCGACTGCTTGCGAAGCGACGGCGCGAACCATCGTGCTGGGCATCCGCAGGTGGGTTCCGTTCCGCGCGGCGGAACTGATTCCGGCGGGCGGCGGCATCCACAACCGGCATCTGATGCGCCGCCTGGGGGATCTGCTGCCGGAAGTGCGCATCCGGCCGATCGCGGATTTTGGCATCGACGCGGACGCCAAGGAGGCGATCGCCTTCGCGGTGCTGGCGCACGAATCCTACCGCGGGCGTCCGGCGAACATTCCCTCGGCGACGGGAGCACGGCGGGCAACGCCGCTGGGCAAGATCACGCGGGCATAGGCCGCGAATCGTGGAGGCGTTCGCGCGCGGCGTTATACTCGCATCCGAACAACGCGATCAGCGCCAGCAGGAACATCCAGACGAGCAGGGCGATGGCCGCGCCGATACTGCCGTAGAGCACGTTGTAGGAGGCGATGTTGCGAACGTACCAGGCAAAGCCGGCGGTGACCACCAGCCACAGCAGCGTGGCCGCCAGCGCCCCGGGCCACACATTGCGCCAAGCCTGCCGGCGCGAGGGTCCGAAGTAGTACATGGTGGCCGTGGCGGTGATGATGCCGCCGAAGGCAAACAGGTAGCGCACGAGTTGTCCGATCCACTGCACGCCGCCTTTCAGCTCCGCTCCGCGCGGCAATAGTCCAAGCCACTCGCTGACCATCTGCTCGGTTCGGGATCCGAAGAGGATCAGCGCGGAAGCGAGCAGCACGGGCAGCGCCGCGCCGAAGACGAGGGCGATGGCCACGACGCGCTGCTTCCAGAAGGAGCGGCCGGTGGGCAGGCGATAGGTGGCCTGAAAGCCTTCCATCAGGCTGGCGAAAACACCAGAGGCGGCGAAAGTCGACACCAGGACGGCCACGATCAACAGTCCGATGGGCCGTCCGTCCTGCGGCTGCAGGTTGCGCACAACGTCCTCGGTGCCGGGAGGGATCGCGCGGAACAGGAATTCGATGATGATGCGGGAGACCTCGCGCGCATTCGCTTCCACCAGCACCGCGGTCAGCGTGGTCATCACTGGAAGGAACGCGAGCAATGCGGAGTAAGCCGCTCCCTTGGCATAGCCAAGCGCGCCATTTTCGTAGGTGCCGATCAGCGCCTGCCGGAGCAGCCACCACAATTGGCGCCACCATCCGAAGGGCGAGACATAAATTCTCGGGAAATCGGTCGCCATCCGCTATTCTATTTGAGCGTACCGGATTATGCAGCAGCCCCGCATCCCCAGGCTCCCCGCGCTGTTGCTGTTCCTGTTGAACGCGTACATCTGCCGCGAGCTGTTCACGACGGAGTGGCTGGATCAGATGGGTTCGATCGAGGGAGCTTACATTGCGATCGCACGCTACGCGGCGGCGAATTTCCCTGACTTGACATGGTTCCCCTTGTGGTACGGCGGCGTGCCGTTCCAGAACACGTATCCGCCGCTGTTGCACGCGCTCGTGGCGCTGGCGTCCTGGGGCGTGGGCATCTCTCCGGCGCTGGCGTATCACGCGGTGATCGCATTGTTCTTCTGCGCCGGCGGGGTGGCGGTGTACTGGCTGGCTTGGCGGCTGTCGCATTCCGCGCCGGCGGCGTTTCTGGCAGGCATGTTCTACACCGCGATCTCGCCCTCGGCATTCCTGATCGACTCGATCCGGCGGGACATGGGCGGGCTGTGGGGCTCGCGCCGGCTGCAGGTTTTGGTGGGATGGGGCGAGGGTCCGCACGTCACCGGAATCGCGCTACTGGCGGTCGCGCTGGCATGCCTGCATCTGGCGCTGACGCGGCGCAAGGCGCGGGATTATGCGCTGGCGGTTGTGGCGATCGCGGCCGTGCCGCTGACCAACTGGCTGGCGGCGTTCGCGCTGGCGCTGGGCGTGGTGTGCCTGGTGGCGGCGCTGATCCCCTTTGAGCGCGGGTGGAAGCAGTTGCTGCTGCCGTTGCCAGCGATCGGCGCGGCGGCGTACGCGATCGCCGGGCCGTGGATTCCGCCCTCCACCATTCGCGTAATCCAATTCAACGCGCGAACCATCGAAGGCGATTTCAGCGGCATATACGCGGATCTGCCGCTGCGCCTGGCGGCGGGGCTGGCCGTGGCGGCCGTGCTGAAGCTGATCCTACACCGGCTGCGCGCGCCGGTGCTGCTGCAGTTCGCGTCGCTGTTTTCCTGGTTTACCGGAGCGATCACTCTGGCGAGCGCGTGGTTCGGCACGGCGGTGGTGCCGCAGCCGCCGCGGTATCACATCCCGATGGAGATGGGCCTCTGCCTGCTGGGCGGATCGCTGCTGATGCTGCTGCCCGCACGGCGCTGGGCGGCGGCCGTGGTGATGACGCTGGCGCTGATTCCCGCCGTGAGGGATACGCGGCGCATCGCACGCGATTTCCTGATCAAGCCCGTCGACATCACGAAAACCACGGTGTACAAGACCGCGAAATGGATGGACACGAACCTGGGCGGCGCCCGCGTGATGGCGCCGGGCGCAACTTCGTTCTGGTTGAACGCATTCACGGATACGCCGCAGCTCGGCGGCGGATTCGAGCAGGGCGCGACGAATTGGATGAACCGGATGTCGCCGTATGTGTTGTACACGGACGATGGCGCGGGGGAGCGGAAGGCCGAAATCTCGATCGCCTGGCTGCGGGCGCTGGGCGTTCATGCGATCGCGTTGGGAGGTCCGGGCAGCGGCGAATACTACAAGCCGTTTCGCAACCCCGGCAAGTTCGCGGGCGTTCTCCCGGAGTTGTGGCGTGACGGCGACGACGCAATTTATCGCGTGCCGCATCGCACCACGTCCCTCGCACGCGTGATCCGGCCCGAAGGAAAGGTGCAGCGCGCGCCGGTGAATGGAGTGGATATCGAACCACTGCTGCCGTACCTGGGAGACCTGGAGGACGCCAGCCTGCCGGAAGCGCGATGGGAATGGGTGACACGCCATTCCGGGCGGATCACCGGGGAGCTGCAGCCGGAACACCTGATCTCGCTGCAGATGTCCTATCATCCGGGCTGGTCGGCACGGCGCGGCGGCAGCGAAATCCCCCTGCGTGAAGACGCGCTGGGGCAGATGCTGCTGGATCCAGGTTGCAGCGGCGCGTGCACCATCGAGGTGTCGTATGACGGCGGCCTGGAAATGCGCATCCTGCGCGGATTGCAGATTCTGGCGCTGATCGCCGGCGTGGTATTCTTACTGAAGT
>CAYOQB010000210.1:0-6984 GCA_964406035.1 uncultured Solibacteraceae bacterium
GGCGTCCACCTTGGCGCGTACTAGAACGCTGGACTGATTCCAGCCCTTCACGCTGATGCCGCCATTCTGGCCGGCGTCCACCGACAGGCGTCCGGAATACGGGATGTTTTGTTCGCGAATCTCGCAGAACTGTTTCCGGTCACCGGACCAGTTCCGGTCACTGCACGACATGGTCTTATCCTGGGCAAAAGCCAAGCCGGCGAAGGCCAGCAGCAGTGGGGCAGTCTTGATCATTCGATCCTCCTGAAAACGATACGGCCGTTCGACCGTCCAGTTACGGGAGTTTGACGAAAAAAAGATCTGGCGGTGTCGTATCATGCGAAAAGATCTCATGAAACTACTCAGTGTGGCGGTCTTGTGCGCAAGCAGCATTCTTGGAGCAGACGAATGGCCCCGGTGGCGGGGTCCGTCCGACGACGGTATGGCTCGCGGCGATGCTCCCACACAGTGGAGTGATACGCAAAACATCAAATGGAAGGCGACCATCCCGGGCCGCGGCTTCTCCTCGCCGGTGATTTGGGGCGAGCAGATCTTCCTGACCACCGCGGTGAACGGAGCCCAGAACCTGGTGAGGGGTCGAGGTCCGGGCGCCGCCGAAGTGGAGCAGCCGGAACAGCAGTTGCTCGTGATGGCGCTGGACCGGAAGACAGGCAAGAAGCTGTGGGAGAACGTGGCGCTGACGGTGAAGCCGCATGAAGGCTATCACCCCAAATACGGGAGCTTCGCCTCCAACTCGCCGGTGACCGACGGCAAGGTCCTGATCGCGTTCTTCGGGTCGCGCGGCGTGTATGCCTATGACCTGAAGGGCAAGAAGCTCTGGGAAAAGGACCTGGGCATCCGGATGAAGATGCGCAACGCCTTCGGCGAGGGCACCGCTCCGGTGCTGCACGACAACACGCTGCTGCTGAACTTCGATCACGAGGCGGAGGGCTTCCTGGTCGCGCTCGACAAGACCAGCGGCAAGGAACTTTGGCGGCAGGCGCGGAATGAGGTCAGCAACTGGGCGCCGCCGCTGGTGATCCAGCACCAGGGTAAGAAGCAGGTGATCCTGCCCGGAACGCGCAAGACGATCGCCTATGATTTCGCCACGGGGAAGCCGGTTTGGGAGGTGAAGGGCCTGGGATTGAACATCATTCCCGCTCCTGTGAAGCACCAGGACATGGTGATCGTGATGAGCGGGTTTCGCGATCCCAACCTGCTGGCGGTCAAACTGGGACGGGAAGGCGACCTGACGGGAACGGACGCCGTGGTGTGGACGAACCAGAGGGGCAATTCCTATACCCCTTCGCCCGTGCTGCATCAGGGCAAGCTGTATTTCCTGACGGACAACGGCATGATCTCGTGTTTCGACGCCGCAACCGGGAAGCCCTACTATCACCAGCAGCGGCTGCCCAAGCCCTACAATTTCAAGGCGTCCCCTGTGGGCGCCAACGGCAAGCTGTATCTGGCCAGCGAGGAAGGCGATGTGATCGTGCTGAAAATGGGCGAGCAGTACGAAGTGCTGGCCACGAACACGCTTGCCGACCAGTTCTTTGTGGCCAGTCCGGCGATCGCCGACGGCGAGATCTATCTGCGGGGTCAGAACACACTCTTTTGCATCTCGGAGAAGAAGTAGTGGAGCCACTGCACCCGGTTGAGGTGCGCGTACTCGGTGCGCTGCTGGAGAAGGACCTGACCACGCCCGAGTACTACCCGATGACGGTGAACGCGCTGCTGGCGGCGTGCAACCAGAAGTCGAACCGCGACCCTGTGGTCGCGTTTGACGACGGCACAGTGGAGCAGGCGCTGCAGGCGTTGAAGGACAAAGGATGGGCGTCGCGGCTTTCGGGCGCGGGACACCGCGTGGAGAAGTGGTCCCACCGCATCGGAGAAAAGCTGAACCTGTCCCCGCGGGAACTGGGTGTCCTCTGCGTTTTGATGTTGCGGGGACCGCAAACTCCTGGGGAGCTGCGAAGCCGCACCGAGCGGATGTACGCCTTCTCCGACCTGGAAGATGTCGAAAGCTGCCTTCGGGGAATGGCTGACAAGTCCCTGGTGGTGAAGATGCCGGTATCGCCGGGCATGAAGGAGGCCCGCTGGGCGCACCTGATCGCGGGCGAGCCGGCAATGCCGGTGGAGGAGCCGCGCTCCTCGCCCGGCGCGCCGGGCTTGGCGGACCGGGTAGCGGCGCTCGAGAACGAGGTAGCAGAGCTGAAATCGGTGATCGCGGAACTGCGCGCGCTCCTTACCTGAAGGGGGCGCCGCCGCTGCGATACGATAGCTGTTCGCCATGCGACGCCTGCTGATTCCCTACCTCCTGATTTCTTGCCTGTCCGCCCCGCTTTCCGCCGCGACCATCGCCGAGAAGACCGCGGGAACCCGCAAGCTTCCCGGCTTTGTAACCCTCTACTGGGATGAGAAGACCGGCAAGATGTGGATGGAGATCGACCGCCTCGATAGTGAGCTCCTGTACGTCGGATCTTTGGCGGCGGGCCTCGGCTCCAACGACATCGGGCTGGACCGGGCGCAACTCGGCAACGAGCGCGTGGTGAAGTTCGAGCGAGTGGGACCGAAGGTCCTGATGATCGAGTCGAACTACCGCTATCGCGCGCTGACCAACGACGCCGCCGAGCGCAGCGCGGTGGAGCAGTCCTTTGCCCGGTCGACGCACTGGGGTTTCACAGTGGAGGCGGAAGAAGGCGGCAAGCTGCTGGTGGACGCCACCAGCTTCTTCCTGCGCGACGTTCATGACATCGCCAGCCGGCTGCAGCGGATGCGCCAGGGTACGTACCGGTTGGATGCCTCGCGCAGCGCGTTCTACCTGCCGCGCACCAAGGCGTTCCCCAAGAACACCGAAGTGGAGGTGACCCTGACCTTCACCTCCGATCAGCCGGGCAACCTGGTCGCCGGCCATGCACCGGCGTCCGGCGCGATCACGGTGCGCGAGCATCATTCCTTCATCGAACTTCCCGACGCCGGCTACCGGCCGCGGCTGCATGACCCGCGCGCGCCGTTCAACGGCCCTGAGTTCGCCGACTACGCCACCCCGGTGACGGAGCCGATCATGCGGCGCTGGATCTCGCGCCACCGGCTGCAGAAGAAACCCGGCTCGGATGAGCCGGTGAAGCCGATTGTCTACTACATTGATCGGGGCGCGCCGGAACCGATTCGCTCGGCGCTGCGCGAAGGCGCCTCATGGTGGGCTCAAGCCTTCGAGGCGGCGGGATTCCGCAACGCCTTCCGGGTGGAAATCATGCCGGAGGACGCGGATCCGATGGACGTCCGCTATAACGTGGTGAACTGGGTGCACCGGTCGACGCGCGGCTGGTCCTATGGCGCCTCCATCGCGGACCCGAGGACCGGCGAGATTCTGAAAGGTCACGTGACGCTGGGCTCGCTGCGGGTGCGGCAGGATTACCTGATCGCGGAAGGACTGCTCGCGCCGTACGAAGAAGGCAAGCCGGTGAATCCGGCGATGCTGGAGATGGGACTGGCGCGTCTGCGGCAATTGTCGGCACACGAAGTGGGGCACACGCTCGGGATCGCGCACAATTTCGCCGCGAGCTACAAGGTTGGATCAGCGCCGGGCGGCGGGCGCGTGTCGGTGATGGATTACCCGCATCCCTGGATCGCGATGGCGAGCGGAGGGACGCCGGACCTGCGCAACGCTTACGCCACCGGAATCGGGGAATGGGACAAGATTTCGGTCAACTTCGGGTATCGCGAGTTCGCGCCCGGCGCGGATGAGAAGAAGGAACTGGATGCGATTTTGCGGAAGGCGACCAGCGAGGGTTACCTCTTCATCAGCGATTCGGATTCCCGGCCGGAAGGCTCAGCTCATCCGGGGAGCCACCTTTGGGATTCGGGCGCGAATACAGTGGAGGAACTGAACCGGCTGATGCAGGTGCGACGGCGCGCTTTGGACCGCTTTGGCGCGAACAACATTCGGGAGGGCGCGCCGTGGTCCACGCTGGAGGATGTGCTGGTGCCCATCTTCTTGTTGCATCGGTATCAGACGGAAGCGGCCGCGAAGAGCGTCGGGGGCGTCTTCTACACGTACTCCATCAAGGGAGACGGGCAGAAGATCCTGGAGACGGTAAACGCGGCGGCGCAGAAGAAGGCGCTGGATGCACTGCTCGCGACCATCTCGCCCGAGGCGCTGACCCTTCCACCCAAGCTTCTGGCGCTAATCCCGCCACGGGCGTTCTCCTATGACCGGACGCGAGAGGACTTCCGGACGCGCACGGGATTGACCTTCGATCCTGTGGGAGCGGCGGAGTCCGCAGTAAACCTGACCGTGCGGCTCATCCTGAACCCGGAGCGCGCGGCACGGCTGATCCAGCAGCATGCATCCGATCCAGCGATCGACGGGTTAGGTGAGGTGATGGACAAGCTGCTGGCGCGCACCTGGCGCGCGCCGGCGGCTTCCGGATTGCAGCGGGAGGTGCAGCGTGCGGTCAATTACGTGGTGCTCTATCACTTGATGAGTCTGGCGCATGATGACGGCGCGCCCGCGCGAGCGCGCGAGATCGCCTGGGAGAAGCTGCAGGCCATGAAGACGTGGGCCGGACCGTATGCGGCCTCGCTGATCCAGCGCTACCAGGAGAATCCCAAGGAAATTCCGGTGACGCGTCCGCCGGAACCGCCGCCGGGGCAGCCCATCGGCTGCGACTGGAACTAAGCAAGCAGGCGATCGACGCTCAGCTCGCGCATCGTTTCCACCAGCAAATCCGGCTGGTGAGCCTGCAATTCAGCGGGCGCGAGAACTCCGGTGGCGACCGCGACGGAGCGGACTCCGTTGGCCTTGGCGGCGAGGATGTCGTTGATATGATCGCCAATAAGGGCGACGCGGCTAGAACGGTCGATCCAGCCCTGGCGCCGTGCTTCCTTCACCGCGATCCCCACCAGTCCGGCGCGGTCGCGAGCCATTTCCGCGAAAGCGCCGAATCGCAGATACGGCCGCAGCCCGGCGACATCCATCTTGCGCCATCCGATCCGCGAAAAATTGCCGGTCACCAGGCCTGTGGCGATGCCCCGGCGATGCAGGCGGTACAGCAGCATGCGGACGCCGGGACAAACGCGGGAGCGCAGGCTGGGCGGTGCGTTGCGCAAGTACCAGCGTTCCGCGCCGGCCTGCATGGCGGGCATCGCCGCGCGGATCTCCGAACCCGGAATCCCCGCGCGCCGGAGCATCTCGGTCAGGATGGTGTGGTCGAGCATGCCGGCCACGGGAACGCCTTCCATGCTCACCGGGACGCCGAAGGTCCGTTGCGCCGCTTCGATCAAGGCCTGGCGGTGGTGGATGCCCTGTTTCCGGAGCAGCGTGCCGTCAATGTCGAAGAGCACCAGGGCCATCAGAGCTTCTTCATCAACTCCTGCCGGATTTCGCTGTCGCTGAAGTAGGCATCGGTGCGGAGCGCCCACGCCGTCTGAAGAGACAAGGTGCCGTCTTCAAAGCTCATGCGGCGCTCGGCTTTGTCCTTGACGTTGCGCAGCGCCACTTTCTTCAAGGCGTCCCGAACTGCTTCCTTGCCCATGTCGTCCGTGCAGATGGTGCGCAGGGCCATGTTGATACGGTGACAGGCGAGGTTGTCGAGGAAGTTGAGGGCTTCCGCGTCGTCGGCGAAACTGTCCCAATCGACTTCGTAGGGGATCGGCGCGCCACAGATTTCCTCGATTTCTTTTACCCGTTCCGGGAAGGTCGTCTCGCTGAGTTCCTTGATCTTGCGCCGCTCGTTGAGTCCCATGGCAGAGGGTAGAGTAGCATGAAGCGGAATGACAGCGGTCCTGGAGAAGAACCTGGAAAACGGGCTCACCCTGAGGCTCGTTCAGGGCGACATCACGCGGGTGGCGGCGGACGCGATCGTGAACGCGGCGAATCGGGGCTTGGTGGGCGGAGGAGGGGTGGACGGCGCCATCCACCGCGCCGGCGGACCTTCCCTGATGCAGGAGCTGGGCGTGATCCGCCGCGAGCAGGGCGGATGCCCGACGGGAAGCGCGGTGGTAACAGGTGCGGGATTCCTGCCCGCCAGGTTCGTTTTCCATGCCGTGGGTCCGGTGTGGCGCGGAGGCGCTGCCGGTGAGCAGGACCAGCTCGCCTCCTGCTACGCGACGTGCCTGCGCCTTGCGGAAGAGCGGCACCTGGTCTCAATCTCTTTTCCGTCCATCAGCACCGGGGTTTACGGGTACCCCAAGGAGAAGGCGGCGCCGGTCGCGCTGGGGGCGATCCAGGGCCATACGCCAGCTAGCCTCCGGACCGTCATCCTGGTGGCATATGACCCGGACGATTTCGAGGTCTACCGGGTGCTGATATCCTGAGTCCATGCAGTATCTGCAGGCCGGCAGGCACAAACTGGTGCTCCTGGAGCTCGACAGCGAGTTCCTGGAGAACATCGCCAAGCAAGCCGGCTTTGAGCTTCAGATGCAGGACAACACGCGCAACGTGCTGCTGGATCTGAAGGCGGCGGAGCGGCAAGCCCCGCTGTTGCTGTTCGATGCGGCCGATCCTCAGAACCTGGGCTGGTTTTCACGCTGCCAGTTTTATGTGGACGGGAGCAACGGCAGCATCCTGCAAACGCCTATCGAGATGGCGAATCAGACCGATCCGCGGGGCCGTCCCCTGCCCCACTCCATCCGGCTGCAGATCAACAAGGAGCTTCCGGTGGATTTCAAGCTCCCAGGCAAGACGCCGGTAAGCGAGCAGATGGTGTACACGGTGCTGTACAACTTCCTGAACGCTCTGCTGAATACCGGCGTGGGGGTGTGCGGCGGTACGGTGGTGCGTCCGTTGACCGGGCGGATGGAACCGGGCGGGCCTCGGGGTTAACCGAAAGGGATGTCCCGGTTGGTGTAACGGTTCTGTGGAGACTAACTTTCCCATGCGATCCCTTCTGTTTTTGACGGCTGCGACGCTCTGCTTCGCTCAGGCGAAACCGGAGTACGTGTTTGGATTCCTGCGAGCCCATCCGGAGCGGACCAATATTCCGCAGGAGCAGGCGGTGGAGA
>CAYOQB010000211.1:0-6781 GCA_964406035.1 uncultured Solibacteraceae bacterium
CCGGTGCTATCATGCTCCTTTGCCCATGAGCACCTCCCGCCGACTCACTCCCGTCCAATGGGCCGTCTGCATCGTCGCCGCCATTGGCTTCGCATTCGACATCTACGAGCTGCTGGTGCTCCCGCTCATCGCGCAGCCGGCGATCACCGAACTCGGCGGCGTTCGTCCCGATTCGCCTGAGTTCACCAGCTTCGCCCTCGCCTGGCGCGGACGCCTGTTCTACATCCCCGCCATGGCCGGCGGCCTGTTCGGCCTGCTCGGCGGCTACCTTACGGATCGCTATGGCCGCAGGCGCGTTCTGGTCTGGAGCATCCTGCTGTACGCCTTCGCGGCGCTCGCGGCCGGCTACTCCACTTCGCTCGAACAGCTTCTCTTTTTCCGTTGCCTGGTGTTTATCGGCGTCTGCGTGGAGTTCGTGGCCGCCGTGGCGTGGCTGGCCGAATTGTTCCCCGAGCCCAAGCAGCGCGAGGCGGTGATCGGATATACGCAGGCCTTCTCCTCCATCGGCGGCCTCATGGTGACCGGCGCTTACGCCCTGGCCGTTCGCTACGCCGACAGCTTCCCCGCCATCTACGGCGGCCACGAAGCCTGGCGCTACACCGTGATGTCCGGCGTGATTCCGGCGATCCCGCTGATCGTCATCCGCCCGTTCCTTCCGGAATCGCCGCAGTGGCGCGAGCGCAAGGAGGCCGGCACGCTGAAGCGCCCCAGCCTGGGCGAGCTCTTTGCTCCGGAATTCCGGCGCACCACCGTCGTTACTACGATCATGTTCGCCGCCAGTTATGCCGCCGCCTTCGGCGCCATCCAGCAGTTGCCCGGCATCGTGCCCGGCCTGCCGGACATGGTGGCGATCACCCGCGCCGCGCAGCCGGTTCCGCCGCCCATCCCGGCGCAACAGTCCGCCCCCGGCACACCCGCGCCCGCCAAGCCCAAGCCGACGCCGCAGCAGCGCGAGGCCCAGCGCCAGGTGCAGCAGTCGATCTCGCTGGTGCAGACGTTCCAGGAGGTCGGCGGATTGCTCGGACGCCTGATGCTCGCGTTCCTGGCCGTGCGCATCGTCAGCCGTGTAAAGCTGCTGCGCATTTTCCAGATTCCCGGCTTGATCGTCATGCCTTTCGTGTTCGCTTACGCGGCCACTGAATCCGTGGACCTGCTCAAGTGGGGCGCGGCAATTGCCGGGTTCGTCACCGTCGCGCAGTTCAGCTTCTGGGGCAATTACCTGCCGCTGGTTTACCCGCTGCACTTGCGCGGCACCGGCGAGAGTTTCGCGGCGAACATCGGCGGCCGCATGATTGGCACCGCCGCGGCGCTGGTCACCACCAGCCTGGCCGAAACGTTTACCGGCACCGGCCCGGCGCGGCTGGCCATGGCCGCCGCGGTCGTGGGCACCGCCGTCTACGTGATCGGGATTATCGCCAGCTTCTGGCTGCCGGACCCGGGGCAAAAGGCGGTCGCGGAGAAGGACTAGGCCTTGCTCACCGCCGGTTTCTGGGCTATTTTTCAGATGAACGGCGAACCGAAATGAGCGGAAGTACTACCAGCTCTAGATGCGTACGACTCGTGTCCGCCGCCCTCCTCTGCTGCAGCGGAACCACGATCCTTTCGCAGCAGCCTCCGACCGACAGGCAATGGCGGGGCGTTCCATTCGTCGCCCATATTACCTATCGCATGTTCAGTTCTCCGGACGACAAAGTTGCCAGCATTTCGAGAGACGTGTACGCGCGCCGGTCTGACCGGTCTTACTCGCACACGCAATTCGGAACCGCACCCGATGGAGCGCCCCGGGTCGTTATGACTATCAGCGATACTGCGAGCAACGAGCACATCTTCATCGAGTGGGGAACAAAGTCGGTTGTACGCTCTTATCGCAGTAGTCAGGAACTCGACGAGCCGTTATTGAATTTCGATTTCGAAACATGCACGGGAGAGGAAAAAATTGGCGAGCCACTCCCCAATCAACCTTGGGTAGCTTTTCCCGCCATTCGGTCGCGTACCGCCATGGTGCGACGAACCGTGACCAAAGGCCGGCGGGAAGGCAGACCTGAAATCCGAGCCGAAGACTGGGTGATCCGCGAGCTTGCCTGCTTCCCCGTACAGGGGACTTCTGCTTGGGCTGGATCGAGAACCGAGTACATCGTCGAATCCCTGGTGGAAGGCGAGCCCGACCCCAAGTACTTCCAGGTCCCCGAAGGCTTTGAAGAGCGATCCTACATGCAGTTTGAAGAGGAGTACCGGAAGATGTTCAAGGGCGCTGGTTTCTGGGGCGACGAAATCGCCAAAAAGCTCGACCAGGATTACTGGAAGCAGCGCACTCCCAAGCCCAGGAAGCTGAAGCTCGACTAAGCCGCCGCCTGCACTTCCTTCACCAGTTTCTCAAAGAACTTCTTGATGATCATCTTCGCGGTGGTGTCGATCAGCCTCTGCCCCACCGCCGCGATCGTGCCCCCGACATTCACGTCGCCCTCATAGGCGACCTCCGTCCCGTCCCCCGCGGGCTTCAAATGCAGCCGCCCGTCGCCCTTCATGAATCCGATTTTGCCGCTGCCTTCGACAATCAGCCGGAACTCGGTGAACGGATGCGGATCGGCCACCGTCACCTTGCCGTCGAAAGAGCCCGACACGGTGGCCATCACCATTTTCATCTTCATCGCGTACTGCGCGTCGCCCACCTGCTCCAGCGACTCGACTCCGGGCATGCACTTGGCCAGCAACGCTGGATCCTGCAGCGAGCGATACGCCTTCTCCTGATCGAACGGGAGTGTGTAGGTTCCCGCGATCTTCAAGCAGTCCTCGCCAGCGCGGTGGCGATCGCCCGCGCCGTGTAGATCCGCGCCATCTCCATGCGATACTCCGCCGACGCGAAGATGTCGGAGTTGCTCTCCACATCCTGGCCCACCAGCGCCGCCGCTGCCTGGATCTCCGCCGGATTCCCCGCGCGCCCGGTGATCGCATTTTCCACATGCATGGCGCGATACGGCTTGCCCGACAATCCGGTAACCCCCACTCGAGCGAAGGTGATCTTGCCCCCGGCCCGGCGGATGCGCACCGCCACGCCGACCATCGCGTATCCCGAGGCCGGCTGCACCATTTTCTGATAGTTGACGCCCGTGCCCGGCTCTTCCACCGGCGCATGGATCTCGGTGATCAGCTCGCCCGGCTCCAGCGCCGTCGTGAACGTGTCCACGAAGAAATCCGCCGCGTCCACAACGCGTTCGCCGGATGCGCTACGGATCCGGAACTTCACCTCCAGCGCCAGCAGCGACGCCGGATAATCCGCCGCGGGATCGGCATGCGCCGCGCTGCCGCCGATCGTGCCCATGTTGCGCACCTGTACGTCGCCGATGTTCGACGCCGCCTCCGCCAGCAGCGGGCACTTCTCCCGCAGCAGACGCGAGGATTCCACCTCGTGATGCGTCGCCATCGCTCCGATCCGGATGCCGCCTTCCGCCTCCGTGATCGAGTTCAACCCGTTGATCCGCCCCAGGTCGATGATCTTCTCGGGCGCCGACAGGCGCAGCTTCATCGAAGGGATCAGGCTCATCCCGCCGGCCAGCGCCTTCGCGCTCCCGTCCGCCAGCATCCCCAGCGCGTCATCCAGGGAAGAAGGAGATACGTAATCGAAATTCACCGGGATCATGCATTCGCTCCTTTGCGGATCTCCCGCCACAGCTTCTCCGGCGTCAGCGGCATATCCAGATGCTTCACGCCCAACGGGCTCAGCGCATCCACCACCGAATTCACCACCGCGGGCGAGCAGCCGATGGTCCCCGCCTCGCCCACGCCCTTCACTCCCAGCGGATTCACCGGCGACGGCGTGATCGTGTGCGAGGACTCGATCCACGGCATCATCGAGGCTTTGGGCACCGCGTAATCCATCAGCTCGCCCGACACCAGTTGCCCCGAATCGTCGTACACAGCGTGTTCCCACAACGCCTGACCCAGACCCTGCGCGACGCCCCCATGCACCTGACCCGCCACCAGCAGCGGATTGATGATATTGCCGCAATCGTCCACCGCAACGTATCGCTTCAACTCCACGTGCCCCGTTTCGCGATCCACTTCCGTGATGCAGATGTGCGCGCCGAACGGAAACGTGAAGTTCGGCGGCTCCCAGAAGTGGGTCGACACCAGCCCCGGCTCCGTGTTCGGCGGCAGCTTCATCGCCCGGTACGACGCCCCCGCGATCTCCGCCAGCGTCACGCTCTTTCCGCTCTTGTTATCGGTGCAATAGCCGCTCGAGAAACTGACATCGTCGGTCTCCAGCAGCATCGCGCCGTAGCGCTTGATCTTGTTCTTCAGATCCTGGCAGGCAAAATACAACGCCGTGCCGCCCACGGCCGTATTGCGCGATCCGAAGGTCCCGATCCCGTACTGCACGATCGCCGTGTCCCCGTGCACCACCAGAACATCGTCGATATCCACGCCGAGCTCATCCGCGACGATCTGCGCAAAAGTCGTCTCCTCGCCCTGTCCGTGCGGCGACGATCCCGTCAGCACCGTGACCTTGCCGGTCGGCTCCACCTTCACGGTTGCCGATTCCCAGCCGCCCGCCGGTGTCGCCGGCGACGGCCCGAGCGCGCAAATCTCGCCGTACGTCGCCATCCCCAGCCCCAGCAGCTTCCCGTTCGCCCGAGCCGCTTTCTGCTCCTCGCGGAACTTGCTGTAATCCACCAGCTCCAGCGCCTTCTTCAGCGGCGCGGAGTAATCGCCCGAATCGTAGGTCAGCCCCGTCGCCGTCAGGAACGGGAACTCCTCGTTCTGCACGAAATTCTTCACCCGCAGCTCCGCCGGATCCATCTTCAGCTCTGCGGCCAGCATGTCCATGATCCGCTCGATGCCGTGCGTCGCTTCCGGGCGCCCTGCCCCGCGATACGCGTCCGTCGGCGTGCAGTTGGTGAACGCGCCCACGATATCCGCGCTCACATTGCCGAAACGATACAGCCCCGGCAGCATGATCACGCTCAGCGTCGGGATCGCCGGCGTCAGCAACTGGTGATACGCACCCAGATCCTGGATGATCTTTACCTTCAACCCCAGAATCGTCCCGTCCTTCTTCGCCGCGATCTGGTAGAAGTCCACGTGCCCGCGGCCGTGGATCGTGCACAGGAAATTCTCCCGCCGCGACTCGATCCACTTCACCGGCTTATTCAGCTTCATCGAAACGAAGCCCATCAGCGCTTCTTCGGCGTAAACGTTCAGCTTCGATCCGAAGCCGCCGCCCACCTCCGGCGCAACCACCCGGAACCGGTTCTCCGGCAACCCCAGCATCGACGCCACCAGCGTCCGCACCAGGTGCGGGATCTGCGTCGACGTGTACAGCGTCATCGCCTTATCGTTCACGCGGTAATCCGCGACCACCCCGCGCGTCTCCATCGCCGTGGGAATCAACCGCTGCGACGTGATCCGCTGCTTCACCACCACGTCCGCCTCGGCGAACGCTTTCTCGACATCGCCGCCTTCCTGGTGATAGGTGAACGCGACGTTGTCCGGCCACTGCGGATGCACCGGCGGAGCCCCGGCCTCAACCGCTTTCTCCGGATCCGCCACCGCCGGCAACACCTCGTACTCCACCTCGATCAGGTCCGCCGCGTCCCGCGCGATGTAGCGGTCCGTCGCCACCACCACCGCCACCGGATGACCCACGAAGTACACGCGGTCCGTCGCCAGAATGTGATGATGCGGCACCCGCAGCCCCGGCAGCGACGCCCCACAGGGCACCGGACCGACATCCTTGGTATCCGCGCCGGTGAACACCGCCGCCACGCCCGGATGGTTCTTCGCCGCTTCAATATTGATGCTCTTGATGTTCGCCGCCGCATGCGGGCTGCGCACGATGCTGGCGTAATGCATCCCCGGCATCTTGATGTCATCGACGTACGTCGCCGTGCCCGTGATCAGGCGCGGATCCTCGCGCCGCTTCACCGGCTTACCAACCAGAGTCTCGCGCGTGGTCTTGGTGATCGTGGTGGCCATGTTCGCTCTCTCCTCCTACTTGGCGGCAGCCGCGGCCTTCACCGCGTTCACAATGTGCTGATATCCGGTGCAGCGGCACAAATTGCCTTCCAGGCCGTGCCGGATCTCCTCTTCGCTCGGATTGGGATTGCGCTCCAGCAACTGCTTCGACGTCATCAGCATCCCGGGGGTGCAGAAGCCGCATTGCAGCCCGTGCTCATCCCAGAACGCCTGCTGCACGCGGTGCAGCTCGCCGTTTCGGGCCAGACCCTCCACCGTGGTCACGCTCCGCCCGTCCGCCTGCACGGCGAACATGGTGCAGCTCTTGATCGCCTTCCCGTCCACCTCCACGGTGCACGCGCCGCACAGCGATGTCTCGCATCCGATGTGCGCGCCGGTCAGATTCAGGTTTTCTCTCAGAAAATGGATCAGCAGCGTGCGCGACTCCACCTCCTGCGTGTAGCTCTGTCCGTTTACGGTCAGGGTGATCTTGCGGTTCATGCGGTCTCCAGGCGGCAAGTTGTTCGGCGGAAATTGAGAATATCACAGTCGCCGTGGCCGCTCCCGGCGCCGCCTAACGTGTGATTTCCGGCACGAAAATCACCGGAGCTTCCACCTTCTTCGCCGCCAGGTTCAAGGACGTCAGCTCCGCGTCCACCAGCCGGTTCAGCTCCCGCGCGTACTGATCCAGCTCCTTCTTCTGATCCGCCGTCACCTCTCGAACTCCCTGCGTGGGCGCGCCATCCCCATCCGTCGCCTGCTCGTAGGTCCACACCAGCCGCGAGTACAGCTTCGTCCCCCCGCGGAACGCCAGGATGTCGTACACCAC
>CAYOQB010000212.1:0-4116 GCA_964406035.1 uncultured Solibacteraceae bacterium
GTCGAATACGCGCGCAGCCGCCCGTCCACTGACCCCGAAAATACCAGCCCCGGAATCGCCGTCACCGCCGCCGATTGCGCGGGCGAGCAGCCCGGCCGGTCGTGACACGGCGGCGCCGGCGTGTGCCAGATCTTCTCCCCCGTCGCCACCTGCAGCGCGAACAATCCGCCGCCTACCTTCGGATCGGGCTTCATGCGCACGCCCGGCTTCAGCTCCGGGTCCTGGAACAGAATGTCCGACACCGCCACATAAACGTTCGCGTTGTCCGACGCCGTGCCCCACTGCACGCCGCCCAACTCTCCTCCGCGGCCCACGCCCGTCTTCCACAGCACCGCGCCCTGCTTATCCGGATCCAGCGCCCAGACAATCCCCGACTTCTGCCCCACCACCAGCACATCACGATTCCGCAGCGACACCAGGTTCACGCTGCTGCCGATATCGTGATCCGGCCCGCGCGGGTCCGGGCAATTCGTTTTGTCCGGCGTCACGCACGCGACGTTGAACGCATCGGCGGGCGTCAATTGCCGGTGCCACACGATCTTCCCCGAATCGAGTGCAATGGCGAGCACGGCGTCGGACGTCGTTGTTGCCGGGTGCGAGTGGTTGTCGCCGGTGCCCGCGTACAGCACCTTCCGCTTCACGTCGATGGTCGGCGAATTCCAGATCGCCGCGCCCGATGGTCCCCACAATTGGGTCCCGATCTTGTTCTTGCCGCGCTTCGTGGGCTCTTCGACAATCGAATACGCGGTCCAGATCTTGGCTCCAGTCGCGGCGTTCAAGGCCACCACTCCGCCGCGCGAAACGCAGCATTCGTACTTGGGATTCACCGCCGGTCCATCTTCCGTGGTCGACAGCGGCACATACAGTTTGCCGTCGTGATACGCCGGCGCTCCCGTCACCCGCACCAGATTCGATTCATCCGCCGTGACCTTCCAAACCAGCTTTCCCGTCTCCGCATCCACGGCGTACGCGCGAGCCCGCGAATCGCCAAAGAACGCGAGATGGCGATCCCCCACCTTCGCTACGGTGATCGCGCTGCGCACATTGCCGGTCGCCTCAAAAATCCAGTGATAGCAGCCTGTGGCCGCGTCCAGCGAGTAGATGCTGCGGTTGGCGCTTCCGGTGAACACGCGACCGCCCACCACCGTCGGCTGGCCGTAAGCGATCACCGTTCCGGGCAGGCCGAACGCCCATTTGAGCTTCAGCTTCGGAAGCTGCTCCGCGGTGATCGTGGTGTTCTTCTGGAAGCGCAGGTTCTCGAGCCCGTTCCCCCATCCATTCCAGCTCGGCCCGGTCATGCGGAACGTCCCGCCCGCCGCACAGGCGCCGGTCATCACCGCTTTGGTCGCGCCCAGCTTCTTCGCGGTGATGTGCTCCGCGAGCAGCTTCTTGTCCGAGTCACTGAGCCCCACGGACTGATCCCGCATCAGCCCGCTGACCATCGATTCGTACACCAGCTCCGGCGACATCCGCGCAATCGTTTCCCGAGGCGGAATGCGCGCCGCGCCCCGCACGTCATGGCACAACGCGCAGGCTTTCTTGTACAGCGCCTCTGGATCGGGCTCCTGCGCCCACAGCGCCGCCGGAATCAGGATCGCCAGAATCGTTCGCACCATGCGTGTGATTATATCCGGCGCGACCGTATATCCTGAGAGGGTGATGAACCCATCCCAGGGGCAACCCAAAATTACGCTTACCGAATCTCCCGACTACCGCGTGGGGTACGCCAACAGCGTGCAGATCCGGGTGAACCTCTGGGACTTCTGCCTGCTGTTCGGACGCCTGGACCAGAGCACCGCGGACAGCGTCACCATCGAAAACTTCCAGGGCATCTACCTAAGCCCGCAGCAGGCCAAGGCGCTGGCTAACGTGCTGAATCAGAACCTGCAGCAGTATGAGGCCACGTTCGGCGAAATCCGCCTGGAGCCGCAGCCGCACGGCCCCATCCAGTGACCGCGAAGCGTACTCGCACCCACCTGATCCTGCTGGCTTTAGTGACGGCGATCGTCGCCGGCTCCCACGCGCCGTTTCTGCGGCTTCCGTTTTTCTGGGATGAGCTGGGACAGTTCGTGCCCGCCGCGCTGGACATTTATCGCGAAGGCCTTTGGGTGCCTCGCTCCACCACGCCGAATGTGCATCCGCCGGGGGTGATGGCGTATCTGGCCGCAGCCTGGAGCGTGGCCGGTTACTCCATTCTTTCCACACGCTTAGCGATGCTGCTGCTGGCAGGCGCGGGAGCTTATGTCAGCTTTTTGCTCGCGATTCGCCTCACTCAGGGGGTGCCGGGGGCGCCGGCGTTTTCGGCGGTGGTTTTTTTGATTTTGTCGCCGGTTTTTTACACGCAGGCCATGATGGCGCAGCTCGACATGCCTGCTATGTTGTTCACAGCGCTGGCTTTATTGCTGTTTCTCGATCGCCGGTATGCCTGGAGCGCGGCCGTCTGTTGCATCTTAGTGATAACAAAGGAGACAGGGCTGGTGGCGCCGGCGGTTTTTGGTTTGTGGATGCTGGCGAGGGAGCGCGATGTTCGCCGGGCGTTGCTTTTTGTCCTTCCGATTGTGCCACTTACGGGGTGGCTGGTGTATTTGCGGGGCGCCACGGGGCATGTGTTGGGGGATTCGGGGTTTGCGCACTATAACGTGAGTTACGCGCTGCATCCGGTGCGGGTCGCGGTGGCTCTGCAGCGCCGGCTTTATTTCCTGTTTGTGCAGAGTTTTCATTGGGTTGGGGCGATCGCGATGCTGCGGGCGTGGATCCAGACCAAGCTCTTTCGGAGGCGCGAATGGGAGATCGCGGGGTGGCTGGCGGGGGCTCATGTGCTGGCGGTAAGCGTGCTCGGAGGAGCCACTTTAGAGCGCTATTTGGTGCCGATTTTGCCCATTTTGTACGCCGGAATGGCCGCTTCTTTGTGCTTAGCACCCACTTTTTGGAGGGTTGCAGGGCAGATTACGCTGGCTTGCGGGCTGCTTTTCGCACTGTTTTTGAACCCTCTGCACCCCTTCCCGTATGAAAACAACCTGGCGATGGTTGACTTTGTCAACCTTCATCAGCAGGCGGCGGGATACCTGGAGCAGAACTTCGCCAACGTGAAGGTGGCGACGGCGTGGCCGCTGACGGCGGCTCTGCGCAATCCGGAGTTCGGGTTCGTCGAGATCCCGTTCGAAACGTTCGAGACCAGCGACTTCCACGCCGCGAGCATTGCTGCAATCGACCCGCGCGTGCGGGTGCTGGTGCTGTACTCGCGCACCTGGGAGCCGGAAGCGGGGCTGCTTTCGATCCCCTGGGTGCGGTCGCTGCTGCAGCAGTATTACGACTACGAACCCGCGGCGAAGGGCCGCGATACGGCGTACCGGCTGGGCTTCCGGCCGATGATCGAGTTCCGGGAGCGCGGCCAGTGGGTCGAGGTCCTGGTGAAGATGTAGTTCAGTAGCGCAGGCTGAAGTCGAGCATGTTCCAGTTGATGACCAGGAACAGGAATCCGATGGAGGCGAGCGCGATGCTTCCTTCCACCAGCTTGAAGAGCGCGCTGTTCTTGCGGCGCAGAGTGCGGACGCCGTGCCAGATTGCGAAGGCAGCGCCCAGCATCGCCACGACGATCAAGGCTTGCGTCAGATGCAGGCGCGTATCCAAAGGCGAGGACAGCTTGCCGATTTCGCCGACGGCCGCTGGCTGGAACGCCAGTGCCCACAGCACCAGGGCGAGCACCTGCAGCGCGCATGCGGCGCGGACCCAGCGACGCCAGCGCAGTTGCGATGCGTCCACCTCCAGGCGTTCGCCGTAGCGATGACGGATCAGCGCGGTCACGGGCCAGAACAGCAGCGCGAGCGCGAGCACGCCCAGCGAGAAACCGCCGATGGCAAGATGGACCTTCTGGTTGGCCCAGAAGCCCGCGCGTTCAAAAACGAACGCCGCAAAGTCGGTGACCGCGACCAGTCTTCCGTTGGGATCGCCGATAAATCGCAACCGCCGTTTCTGGGATTCGCTTTCGAACAACATCGGTCCGATGGCGCGCCATTTCTCGGGCTGGCCGCTGTCGGTGCGGAACGCGTCGGTCTGCAGGCGTCCGTCGGGGAGCGCGGTGATCTCGGCTTCGCCGAGGATGCCCAGCGGCTTGAT
>CAYOQB010000212.1:4216-6767 GCA_964406035.1 uncultured Solibacteraceae bacterium
GTCCGTCGGGGAGCGCGGTGATCTCGGCTTCGCCGAGGATGCCCAGCGGCTTGATGAGGGAATGGTCGGCGCGGCGCGAGGTGAGGTACGTGCCGGCGACGATTTTCGAATCCGCGGGACCGTTTGAAGTGGTGGGCGGGGAGGGGCGGGTGTCGGGGTAGTAGCGGTCGAGCACCTGTTTCCAGAGCCAGCCTCGGGAGTTGGCGCCGCCCTTTCCGGCGGAGTTGTAGCTGAGGAAGATGCCGAGGTTCTTTTCGTGGACGAGGTGGAGGTCGCTGTGGAACCAGCCGGTGTCGCCGCCGTGGCCGATGATGCGGAGGCCGTTCTGCGACTCTTCATAGAAGCCGAGCGCCATTGCGTTCATGTCGGCCGCGAGCCCCTTCTGGCGCTGGTACATCTGCCGCGCGGTTTCTTCTTTCAGGATGCGGTTCTCGCCGGACTTTCCGTAATTGAGGTGGGCGATGATGAAGCGCGTCATGTCGAGCGCGGAACTGGAGAGGCTGCCGGCGGGCCAGCCGCCGACGAATTCGAAGCCCTTCGGCTTGCCGGATGCGAGGGCGTAGCCTTCGGACATGTGCGGCTGCAGCGCGGGGGGAAGGGGCTGGCGGAAGCTGGACTGTTTCATGCCGAGGGGCGTGAAGATGTGTTTTTCGATGTAGTCTTCCAGTTTTTCGCCGGAGACGCGCTGCACGATGTAGCCGGCGAGCGCGGTGGCGTAGTTGGAGTAAGCGGGAGTGGTGCCGGGCGCGAACAGCGGTCGCGGCTGGCCGTTCTTCAGGTAGTTTTCGAGGGAGGGCAGGTCTTCGGCGCGGCTGACGAACAGGTCCTTGATGGTTTCTTCGTATCCGCTGGTGTGCGTCATGATGTGGCGCATGGTGAGGCCGGCGGGGACGCGGAAGTCGAGGTACTGATTCACGTCCTGGTCGAGGTTGATTTTGCCCTGCTCGACCTGCTGCATGACGCTGGTCCAGATGAAGAGCTTGGAGACGGAGCCGGGGCGGAAGAGGGTGAGGGCGGGGTCGACCGGTTTTTTGTTGGCGACATCGGAATAGCCGTAGCCTTTGGCGAAGAGGACGTCGCCGTCTTTGACGACGGCGATGGTGAGACCGGCAAGGTCCTCGCGGGCGAGCTGGAGGGGAATGATGCCGTCGAGGAAGGGGGCGAGGTCATCCTTGGTGAGGGTGGGCTGGGCGAAGAGGGTGGTCGCGGTGAGGAGGAGGGTGAGGGGGCGCATGGGTGATGAGGATATCGCAGTTGGGGGGAGGGGAGAGTGGTAGACGATCTCAGAAAGATTGCCTGCAAACGAAACCAGTCGGGAGCGGGCGAACGGTAGTGGGCGACAGAGTGAGTTTGGAGCGGGGATACGGCTGCAATCCGCACCGCATGCAAAGTCGTGTGAAGATAATCGTGAGAGGCTAAAGCCCTGGTGATGACGGATGCGGCTGCAAGCATTGCAGTTTGTCGTTACCGGGATTCTCGCAGCTTGAGAGATGGCCTAGTGAATACCGGAACTAGCGTATTGTTGTCGGAGATCCACGATCTCACACCCAGCGGCAAGCGCTTGAGCGGGCAAATTCGAAGTTCAATTCGACCCACAAATCATCGAACTGCAGTTTGCAACCTGCGGTTTGGTAAAGGTTGTTAATGGCAGATCCGACCACTATTCTCCTGGCCCTTAAAGAAGTCGCTCCAGTGCTCCTTGAGGTTGCACCGCGGATCTGGAAGGCGCTTCCTCGAAACAGCCCGATTGCGATGGCCATCCGGATTACGGCGAAACGCTATGAGTCGCGACTTCACGCGTTTGACGAGGCTCTCGAAAGCTGGGTAGGGTGTGATGCGTTCCGATCCCAACTTGAGGCCATAGAAGACGGACAACGCGCAGATGCCGAGGTGTCGCACGTTGAGGCATTCATCGAGACGACGGGCTACAGTCTCGGCCTAGGTTCGGCGCAAACGGTCGCTGAGGGCCTGGGGTATTTCTACGCCGAGCTTGGCCGTCAACTCCTCGACCGCCAAGGCATGAGGCTGATTTCGGCTAAGCTCGACACGCAACACCAAGAGATTTTGGAGCACCTTAGACCTCTGTCAAGGCTTGCGAACCGGTCGGAACCGGTTCCGTATCTTCCGCCACTTGAGATGGACACGACGAGTCGGGGCTGCACCGAGGACGATAGGAAGGCAGAAATACAGCTAGATTCGATCAAGGCACTCGTTGAGTTGAGAAAACCCTCTGCCGCGCTCGGGTTGCTGGCAGCACTCCAAGATTCCGTTGAGCGGGGGCACGTGTCGGCGCCCGTCCGGTTCCGATTCTTCGTGAACAAGGGTGTCTGTCTGATGCTCGAAGGAAAATTTGATGAGGCGGAGGCAGAATTCAAAGCTGCGCAGATTCTCGAGCCCGGGAATCGCAAGGTCCTCATCAACTTGGCACAGGTTGCACGTTGGAAAGATCGCCAGGACGAGGCTGTCACTTTCGTCGAGCGCGTGCTTGCCGAAGAGAGGTCGCGTAAAATCCTGAGTGTAAATTAGGGGCTTGACAAAGGCCAGCCGCTGC
>CAYOQB010000213.1:0-6738 GCA_964406035.1 uncultured Solibacteraceae bacterium
CTAGGAATACTGATACAGGGATGAACCCCACCCGCCAACGAAAGTCACGGCGGAGCGCTGGTTCTTGCGGGTGTAGATGACTCCCGGCCGGGCGCCTTGGAAGGTCAGGTTCTGGCGGCCGTCGGCCGAATGCCTGCAGCCCACGAAATGAAAGAGATACCAGTTCACTTCCCTGGGATCGCGGGTTCCGAAGTTGTAGTAAATGAGATCCCAGGCCCTCCAGCCGTCTTCGGCTGCGATCTTGGACCAGTTTGCGCCCGGCAGGTCGCCGACGTTCAGGCGGTGGCCGCCAACCGGGCCCAGCCAGGAATTCCCGGACAGCCGCGCCTTCCAGGTCGCGGGCTCCTTCATGTTCGCGTAGGACCCGCACAGGCTCGCGGGAGCCTTGCAGTATCCGCAAGTGGTTGCCACTGATTTGTTCCCCCTCGATAAGGAATGTGCAATCGGGGGGAAAATCCGATCACAGCGAGCGGGCGATCAGTTCCTTCATGATTTCGTTAGTGCCGGCGTAGATCCGCTGCACCCGCGAGTCGGTCCACATCCTGGCGATCGGGTACTCGGCCATGTAGCCGTATCCGCCGTGGAGTTGCACGCACTCGTCGATGATGGCGCACTGGCGGTCCGTCAGCCAGTACTTGGACATCGCGGCGGTGGTGGTGTCCAGGTCGCCGGTCATCAGCCGCTCGATGCAGTTGTCCAGGAACACGCGCATGATGTGCGCCTCGGTCTTGCATTCGGCCAGCTTGAAGCGGGTGTTCTGGAAATCGAGCAGGGGCTTGCCGAAGGCCATGCGCTCCTTGCAGTATTTGGTGGTGATGGCCACCGCCTGCTCGGTTACGGCGACCGCTCCCACGCCGACGGTCAGGC
This sequence comes from uncultured Solibacteraceae bacterium, assembly GCA_964406035.1. Classification (GTDB taxonomy): domain Bacteria; phylum Acidobacteriota; class Terriglobia; order Bryobacterales; family Bryobacteraceae; genus JAIEPW01. The sequence goes on from CAYOQB010000213.1 coordinate 868, forward strand.
GCTCATAGGGAAGCTGCTCCATCATCTGGTAGAAGCCCTTGCCTTCGGCGGGACCGAGCAGGTTCGAGGCTGGAACTCGGATGTCGTCGAAGAAGAGCTCGCAGGTGTCCTGCCCGTGCATGCCGACCTTCTCGAGCGTGCGGCCGACGCGATAGCCCTTCAGGTCCTTGGTCTCGACGCATACCAGCGAAATGCCCTTGCCGCCCGCCGAGACGTCGGTCTTTACCGCCAGGCAGACCAACGAAGCATGCCAGCCATTGGTAATGAAGGTCTTGGACCCGCTGATGATGTAGTGGTCGCCGTCGCGGCGCGCCGTGGTTTTGATGTTCTGCAGGTCGGAGCCGGCAATGGGTTCGGACATCGCGATTGCGCCTACCAGCTCGCCCTTAGCCATTCGGGGCAGCCAGCTTTTCTTCTGTTCTTCGCTGCCGTAGTCCAGGATGTAGTGGGCCACGATGGAGTGAACGCCCTGGCCGAAGTGCACTCCGCCGCGGGATAACTCCTCCATCACAACGCATTCGTGGGCGAAGGTGCCGCCTCCGCCGCCGTACTCCTCCGGGACGTCGGTCAACAGGATGCCGGTGGCTCCGGCCTTGGTCCAGGCGTCGGCATCCACGCGATGCTGCTGCCGCCAGCGCGCCTCATGCGGGACGAACTCCTCCTGCACGAAACGACGCACCTGTTTGCGGAACATCTCCAGTTCTTCGTTCATCCACGGCGATTTGTAGGGGATCGGCTGGCGGTTGCTCATAGGTTCTCCAAATTGTATCGCGGACCGATTTAGTAGCCGAACGCTTTTCCACCGCGCCGGCCGTCGGACCAGCCCAGGCGCATTCCGGTGCCGTCCTCGACCATCACCGCGTGGACGTCCCCCTGCGAGCGGAAACGCGGGTTCAGCTTGTGCCCCATGGCCTTGAGCTTCTCGGCGACATCCAGCACCAGAGCGGCGGGCTCGGCGTCGATGCGGTCGGGTTCGAACTGCTGGTGGATGCGAGGGTATTCGACTGCGTCGCGCAGCGACATCTTGAAGTCGATAATGTTCTGGATCACGTTCAGAATCGAGTTCGGAATCGTCTGCGAACCGGGCGACCCTAGGGCAAACCACGGCGTTCCATCCTTGCGGCACACGATGGTCGGATTCATCGACGACAGCGGCCGCTTGCCCGGCGCGATCACGTTCTTCGACTTCGGATCATGGCTGAAGGCGCTCATGATGTCGTTCAGCAGCACGCCGGTGCCCTTGGCGATCACCTGCGAGCCAAAAAACCCGTTCAGCGTGTAGGTGTTCGAGACGATGTTGCCGTCCTTGTCGATGACGCTGAAATGGGTCGTTTCCCGGCTTTCGTTCCCGCCTGAAGATTCGCCCTTGCCGATTTCCGCGCTCGGTGTCGCGCGATCCAGGCGGATGGTGGAAGCCAGCGATTTCGCGAAATCCTTGCTCAGCAGCTTGGGGATGTCGACGGGGACGAAGGCGGGGTCAGCCAGGTGGAGCCCGCGCTCGCGGAAGGCGCGGCGCATCGCTTCGGCCTGCAGATGGCGCGAAAGCGAGCTTCCCTCCGCGCCGACCGGAATGGTGAACTGCTCCAGGATGTTGAGCATCATCATCAGCGTGATGCCACCCCCGGAGGACGGCGGCATCGCCAGCACGGGATGGCCGCGATACGTGCTCTCGAGCGGCGTACGGGCGATCGCCTTGTAGTTCTTCAGATCCTCATAGCTGATGGTGCCGCCGTTGGCTTTCATGTCGGCGGCGATGAGGCGGGCGGTCTCGCCTTCGTAAAACTCGCGCGCGCCGAGCTTCTGCATCCGCTCCAGCGTTTTGGCGAGGTCGGGCTGTTTCACCAGCTCACCTTGCAGCAAAGGCTGGTCGGAACCTTTCAGGAAGATCTTCGCGGTCTCCGGGAACTGCTTCATCACGGGGACCTGCAGCTTCAGGATGATCTCCATGCGCTGCGATGCGGGAAAGCCATCGGCAGCCAAGCGGCGCGCGGGTTCCACCACGTCCTTCCAGGGCAGCTTGCCGAACTTCTCGTGCGCCATCGCGAGCCCGGCGGGCGTGCCGGGTACCGCGGAAGCTTTGTAGCCGATGTCGGCTTCCTCGCGTTTGGCGAACATGCCAATCTTGGAGACGCCGGGCGCGACTTCCTTGTAATCGACGGCCAGCGAACGCCCGTCCGCCATGCGGATCAGCATGTAGCCGCCGCCGCCCAGGTTCCCTGCCTCGGGGTGAACCACGGCGAGAGCGATCCCCACGGCCACCGCGGCATCCACGGCGTTGCCGCCTTTTTTCATGATTTCAATGCCGGCTTGCGACGCCAGCTCATGAACGCTGGTCACCATGCCGTGCCGGGCGCGCTCCGGCTGGTTGATCATCGGCCGTTCGGCTTGCAGCCGGAGTCCACTTTGGGAAACTTCCTGCGCATGTAGAGACAGGCAGGCAGTGAGGGCGATCGCGAAAATCCTCATAGCTTGACTTTATAACGGTTCCCAAATGGGCGAAGAGAGGGTTATGCTGGAAGCAGCGGAAGTCATGAACGTTTCTTCATCGCCGGCCGGAGTGGCCGCTTCCCGGAAGCAGATGGCGCGCTGGCGTACGGTGGTGGGCTACGGAATTCTCACTATCTCCATTTTCTTCTACACGTTGAGCCTGGTGGCGCCGTTCGTGCCGGTATCCGCCGCGGAGCGCGCGGGTTTGTTCGCGGGCGCGTTGCTGACCGGCAAGGCATGCTTCTGGACCGGTGTAGTGGTGGCGGGTCCGGACCTTCTGGCGCGATTTCGCGGCTGGGTGCGGTCAGCGAAATCGCTGATTCTCCGCACCCCCGCCGCAAGCTGATTCAAGCAAGCACAAGGTTGCCGTGGTCGTCGCAATGCCCCTGGCAGGGGTGATGCAAATGTCCGTCCACCAGGTAATCGACATGGTCGCCATGGGGTACGGCTTCGTGGCCGCATCCCGGACCATGCTGGTGACCGGCCTCGTGCCCGGCACACGTGTGCTGAGGCGTGCAACTGCCCGGGTTGGTCGCGTTCACCGCCAGCGAATGCTCATCGTAATGGCCATCGTGCGGATGGTGCAGGTGCCCGTCGTGCAGGTAGTCAATGTGCTCTTCATGCCGTACCGCGGTGTGCCCGCAGCCTTCCCCATGCCGATGCGTGTGTGAATCGTGAACTGGATGTCCCATGGATGATGCCCTCTCTTCGAAAAGACCCGTTTGACGGCGGATCTGTTCCCGCTAACAGTCTAAATTCGCCCGTTTAGGGGAGCCAGGAAAAACCGATGAGCGGGCTGAGATTCTGCCGGCGTGATGTGCGCAAATCAACATCCAGCCATAACAGATTTCACCGATGCGCAATGCAACGGACACGGGTTCATAACGGCCGTCTGCTAATTTCGCGTTTGGCCTCACATTTCCCGCCCCCGGGCCAACGCAATTTTATGAACTCCAACGCCATTCGTTTGCTTGCGGCCGCCTGGCTGCTGAATACCGTACCCACACTGGTTGCTCAAAGCCAGTTGGGGACCGGCGCGATCTCCGGCGTCGTGCAGGATGCCACGGCACAGTTGGTGCCCGGCGCCAGGGTGATGGTCACCGGCGCCGACACCGGGCTCTCGCGGGAAACCGTGACCGGAAGTTCCGGCGCCTTTCTGATTCCGGTTCTCCCTCCCGGCCGGTACCAGGTGCGCATCAGCAAGGAGGGATTCGCCGCGCTGCAGCAGGATGGCGTGGTTGTCTCCGTGGGAGCAACGTCGAATGTCAACGTGCAGCTCAAGGTAGGATCGCTGTCCGACACGATTACAGTTACCGCGGAGATCCCCCCGGTGGACACCACCAACACCTCCGACGCCAGCTTGATCGGCCGCAGGGAAATCAACGAACTGCCCATCAACGGGCGGCGGTTCGACCAGTTTGCGCTGCTGTCGCCCGGCGTCACCCGCGACGGACGTTTCGGACTTCTGAGTTATCGGGGCCAGTCGGGTGTTTTCAACAACTTCATGGTGGAAGGCAACGACGATAACCAGGCGTATTTTTCGGAAGCCCGCGGGCGCACGCGAATCGCGAGCAACATCAGCGCCAACGCGATCGCGGAGTTTCAGGTAGGCCGCGGCGCCTTCCTGGCGGAGTTCGGAAAGGCGGCCGGCGGCACCATCAATGCCGTGGTCCGGTCCGGAACCAACGACTACCATGGCGACCTGTTCTGGTACTTCCGCAACAAGCAGTTAACGGCCCGCGACCCGCTGGCGACATTCCGCCCGGACGAACGCCGCGATCAGTTCGGCGGGTCGTTTTCCGGACCCATCCGCCGCGACAAGGCGTTCTTCTTCGTGAACTATGACCAGCAGTTGCGCGACTTCCCCCTGGTGACAGAGGACCTGTCGCGGGTGCTGACCGTGGCCGATCCGGGTCCCGGCGGCTCCGCGGCGGACCGCGCTGCTTTCGCGGCCGGAACCGCATTTCTTCGCGGTCAGTTTCCCAATGGAGCGCCGGGCAACGCGCTACCGCGCAGCGCGGATCAATGGCTGGGGCTGGCCAAGGTGGATTACACGATCAGCAGCCGGCATACGCTGTCGGTGTTTTATAACCAACTGCACGCCTCCGGCCTGAACGCGATTCAGACGCCGCTGGTGCTCGGCAACGTCGGCCGCAATGGGACCGACGATGTCCGCATCTGGAGCTTCAACACCCGGCTCACTTCAGTGCTCACGCCGTCGACGGTCAACGAGTTCCGCTTCCAATGGGGACGCAATCACGAGTTCCAATTCGCCAATCAGCCGCCGCCGCAGGTCTTTGTGGGAGGGTTTTCGTTTGGCCGCGCGAGCTTCCTGGAGCGCCCCGCCCTGCCCGACGAACGCCGCCTGCAATTCATCGACAACGTTTCGCTGACGCGGGGGCGGCACACCATCAAGTTCGGGGGTGAGATCAACCGGGCCTTCGACATCATCGACAATCCGGCCAACTTCGGCGCGAGCTACTCCTATGCCAACGCGCTGCTGTTTGGCAGGGATCTGTTGAACCCGGCGGGACGCGCCTACACCACCTATACCCAGAGCTTCGGTTTGCCAGGGACTGAGTTCAGCACCATCGATTACGCCGCGTTCATTCAGGATCAGTGGCGCATCACCAAGTCGCTGACGCTGAATCTGGGCTTACGATACGACTACCAGCGCTTACCCAATCCCCAATTCCCCAACCCGGCGATCCCGGAAACCGGGAGGCTGAACGCGGACCGGAACAACTTCGGTCCCCGCGCGGGTGTGGCCTGGGATATCGGCGGCAAGGGCAAGACGGTCCTGCGCGCCGGCGCGGGCCTATACTTCGCCCGCACCCCGAACGGAATCCTGTTAGACGTGCTCACGCGCACGGGCTTGACCAATCCCGACGGCGCGACGATCGGCATCACGCTGCGTCCGGGAGATCCCGGCGCTCCGCAATACCCGGCGATCCTGCCGTCGCTTCCGCCCGAGGCTCGCGGCGCCGTTTCCGTCACGCGCCTGGATTCGGACTTTCAGCGCCCGCGCATCTTCGATGTGACGATCGGCCTGGAGCGCGAGCTCTTCCGCAATCTCACGATCGCAGTGTCGTACGCCCGGACGCAGGGGGCCAACTTCCCGGTGACCAGGGACGAGAATCTGCCGGCGCCTTCGTTCAACCGCTCCTATGCGCTGCCGGACGGGAGCACCTTCACAACGCCGTTCTCCGCCGGAATCACCCGCACGGCCGGTGGCCAGACGACCAACATCAACGCCTCGCGCCCCAACCCGAGTCAGGGCGCGATCCTGGTGAACCGTTCCCTGGGCGAGTCCTGGTACAACGCGATGTTCGTGGAGATCAAGAAGAGGTACTCGGCTGGCTATCAGTTGAACCTCAGCTACAC
>CAYOQB010000214.1:0-6727 GCA_964406035.1 uncultured Solibacteraceae bacterium
CGGGATCTTTGGCGATGCCGTTGAGCAGAGTCTTGAAATTGCCGGTGGCATTGGCCCGCAGCATCGCCTGCTGCTGCAGCATCAGCCGGTAGTCGTTCACCTTCTCATGCTCCGTTGCGAAGTGGCCGTGCCAGAACAGGGTCATCTTCTCTTCCAGGGGCCGGCGGGTGTTCAGCATCCGATCCGCCCACCACTGCGCCGCCCGCAGCCACTCGTTGCGCGTAGAGAAGTTGCGGTAATACAACATATTGATCACCGGCTGGAAGCGCCGGGTGACTCCGGGTGCGTCGGGTTTGGCGCCGTAGACCGAGCCCAGGCGGTAGCTCGCCCGCAGGCCCTCGGAGAAATCCGAGTAGTGGCGGTCGATGTCGGGCATCATTTCCGGAGAGAAGATCCCGGACTCCGTGAATGGCGGCAGCGGGTTGTCGATCTTCTCGTAATCCACCAGGTAGTCGACTGCGGCCCTGGGACCCATCTTCACCAGCTTCTCGATCTCCTGGGGCGAACCGCCAAAACCCGCGCGCTCCAACAGATGAGCCGCGCGCTCATAGTTCCAGTCGGACGCCGCGATCGGAGCCAGATCGCCGGTCCACGCTTCGGGTCCGCTGCCGGATTTGAGTTTGCGGACATCGCCCGCCAGGGCGAGAGCCGCGCATATAGAGGTACACAGGACCAGCCGAGTCTGCATGGAAGTCTCCCAGGGAAAGATGGACGCCAGGGGTGCGCCTGTCCCAATCCTGTGATAGTCTAGCGCCAGTCGGCCGCCTGGAAATACGGAATTCACGGTGCATACACGGTCAAAAGGTGAGCCTACACCTAACTCCGGCAAGGACTTAGCGATTCCGCCGGAGCTGGAGCAGGATCCCCGCTGGCGTCTGGCCCTGCGTATCTCCAAAAGCAGCCAGTTCCTCCGATCCGCCCGCCTCCGCGACTTCCTTCTGTATATTTGCCGTACCGCCCTCACCGATCACCGGGACGAGATTTCCGAACAGCAGATCGGGGTGCGGGTGTTCGGACGGCCGGCGGATTACAACGCCAGCGAGGACAACATTGTCCGCTCCCAGGCGCGCCTGCTGCGGATGAAGCTGGAAAGCTACTTCAGTTCGGAGGGCAAGGACGAGCCCCTGGTTCTGCTGATCCCCAAGGGGGCGTACGTTCCGGAGTTCGTGGCGCGGGAGGAAGCGCCGGCGCCGGCCGATCCTGCCCCGCCGCCGGTCCGCACCTCGCGCCTGGTGTGGGTTCTGGGCGTCCTCTGCATGGTCCTCGCAACGGCGCTGGCGGCGCTTTGGGTCGCAACCCGCCCAGGAATGACGGCGGCGGGCGGGGGCGCTACCGGTCTGCTGTGGTCGCGAATGTTCCCCGCCGGCCAGCCGACGCTGCTGGTAATCCCGGATCATACCTACGCGCTGCTGCAGGAAATCGAGCAGCGCAACATGCCGTTGTCCGGCTACGTGACGCGGGCGTACCCACCGGAACCAGCTTCTCCGCGGGGCAAGCTGCTGGAGGACCTGCTGCCCCGCTTCAAAATCCGCCGGTACACGACTTTCGACAGCGTCTCGAGCGCCGTGCGTATCCTGGATTTGTCGCGGCAGTATCCGGGCAAGGTCGCGATCCGCTACGCGCGGGACCTGACGCAGCGCGACCTGACGCCGGGCAACGTAATCCTGGTGGGGCGCAAGAGCACCAATCCATGGGTAGAGTTGTACGAAAGCCGGCTGAACTTCCGGTTCGAGTCGGACCTGGCCAATCACCGCGTGATGGTTCGCAATCTTTCGCCGCAGCCGGGCGAGCTGAACGAGTACACGGCCAGCGAGAGCAGCGGCATCCGGACCGTCTACGCGGCCGTGGCGTTCCTGCCGAACCTGAACGGCGCGGGGCACGCGCTGTTCATCGGCGGCGTATCCACCGGATCGCAGGAAAGCGCGGCGGAGTTCGTCACCACGGACCGGCTGTTCGCTCCGTTCGCCGACAAGCTGCGCAAGGCCGCCGGCGGGGACCTGCTGCCGCATTTTGAAGTATTGATTCAGACCACCACGATCGAGGGAATCGCGGGCGAGCCGAAGGTCCTGGGCTACCGCATTCTCAAGAGCTGACCGGCGTCAATCAGCACCGGGTCCTCGGAAGAACCGGCGAGAGCGGTGCCGCCGGAAGGCTGCACCCCGCGCAGGCGCAGCCGGTTATTTTCGTCGCGGATTTCGAAGGCGCGGAAGCCGAAGACCACCGGCTCGCGCCCGGTGAAGGTGATCTCGCCTTCGGACACCCGCTCGATGCCGAGTTTGCCTTCGAGCTGCACCTGGAACGGCGGCAGCCGGACTTCCAGGGCGCTGCCGGCGCTGGTGCGCGCCGAGATCGCCAGCTTGCAAGTTTGCAGAATCTCCGTGATCACCAGCAGCCTGCCCTCCAGGGCGGGGGCGCGCCGCGATGCGCGCGCCAGGTACGCGCCGATAGCCACGGCGCTGGCCGTGCGCGTTTCCACATCGCGCAGCGAGAAGCGCAGCGATCCCGCCTGCTGGAAAGCACCGCGAATGCTGACGGACGGGATCGCCGCTCCCAGGCCGCCAAGGAAACCGCTGAGCAGCCGGGCGCCGGTGGCGAGCTCCATGCGCGCGGTGGTGACGCCTTCCAGGTCGGGACAGGGCAGCGGCGGGGTGATCTCCGGAACAGGAGCGGCGTCCCACCAGTCGGTGAGCCGTCCCGCGCCGGTGACGCGGCCCTTCCAGGAAAGCAGATCGAGCGGTTGTATGCCGGCGCGCGGAAACGCGACGACGTTGTAGCCGAAGCCGTTCAGGTACGTAAGGGCCGGATCGCGATGACATCGCATGACGGCCTCATCAGAACCCGAGCCTGCCGCCCGCGCGCGGCCGCGGCGCGTGAACCTGATGCAATCAGGGGAGATAGATCCAAGAACCCATGGTGACTGGAAAAATCGGAGTATAGTGGAACAATCCCGTTCTGAAATGTTGCGTCTTCCTTATTACACGTTCCTTCTCGCGCTGCTCGCACTGCCCTGCCTGGCGGGCGGATGGCAGCGTCTGGGGCCCTACGGCGGCAGCGCCACGGCCATCGCCGTGGATCCAAGATCACCGAAGACGCTGGTCGCGGGCGCCCGGAACTCGCTGCTGTATCGCTCCGACGACGGCGGCGAAAACTGGCGCCTATTGGGCTTTCCGCGCCATTTTCGGGGTAGTATCCACGCGCTTTGGATCGATCCCAAGGACTCCAACCGGTATCTGGCGGGAGTGCATCTCACCGGGTCCGCGGACGCCGGACTGCATGAATCCCTGGACGGCGGGGCGACCTGGAAGCACATCCCCGACCTGGAGGGCATCTCCATCGAAGCGCTGGCGAGCTTTCCCGGCGACAGCGATCGCATGCTGGCGGCGACACGCAAGGGCGTGTTCCTGAGCAGCGACGGCGGGCGCGCCTGGAAACGCATTTCGCCCGAAGGCGATCTGGAGCTGCAGGCGATTACCGCGGTCAGCTTCGATCCCGAGGATCCGCGCACCATCTTCGCCGGCACCACCCATCTGCCGTGGAAGACCACCGATGAAGGCGCGACCTGGAGGTCGATCAAAACCGGGATGCTGGACGACTCCGACGTATTCTCGATCTACGTCGATCCGCGCCGCCCCTCGCGCGTCTTCGCCAGCGCGTGCAGCGGCATTTATCGCAGCCTGAACGGCGGCGCGAGCTGGCGCAAGTTTCTGGGCATTCCGGGAACGCACCGCCGCACGCATGTAATCCGGCAGGACCCGGCGAACGCGGAGACACTATTCGCGGGCACCACGGTGGGCCTGCTGCGATCGACCGATGGCGGCGTCACCTGGCAGCAGAAGAACGATCTGCCGGTGAATTCGCTGGCCTTCGATCCCACCGATGCGAAGGTGCTCTATCTCGCTTCCGAGCACGGAGGCATCTGGAAGAGCGCGGACTCGGGAGAGACATTCCAGCCCCTGAATCGCGGCTTCGTCAGCCGCCGCGTGAACGCGGTGACCTCATCCGGCGAGCAACTGTATCTGAACACGGTGCAGGACGGGCCGTTCGGAGGCGTGTTCTCGAGCCCGGATCAGGGCGGCACCTGGAAGCTGTCGTCAGCGAGCCTGCAAGGCGAGTCCCTGCTGCTGGTGGCGGGAGTTCCGGACCAAAGCGGCGTGGTATTCGCGGCCAGCGAATCGCGGCTGTATCGTTCCGCGGACTCGGGCAGAACGTGGAAAGCGGTGTGGTTCGCGACCTCCGCGCCGGCCGCGAGGACAGCGAAGCCCGCGGCTAAGAAAGCGGCTCCGCGCGCCCGCGCGCCGCGGCGGCGCCGGATTCAGGCGCTGCGTGCCATTCGCTCCGATCGCGGGGTGGCGATCCTGGTGGGTACCGATCAAGGTCTGTTCCGGGGCACGGCGCTCGGCGGCGCGTGGAAGGAAGTGGTGACCTCGGCTCACGTGTCCTCCATTCACGATTCCGGCGCGAACGTCGCCGTGCGCACGGCCAACGGACTGCTGATTTCCCGCGATGGCGGCGGCACGTATCGCAACGCGCTGCTGCCGCTGCCCGCGAACATGATTTACGATGTGGCGATCTCCGCGGGCGAACCGGCGGCGCTGCTGATCGCAACAGCGAACGGCCTGATGCGGTCCACCGACGGGGGCACAAGCTGGGCAGGCTTGCCCGCCGGATTGCCGCACGGCACGGTCCGCGCGGTGCGATTTCACCCCAGCCGCGCGGGTGCTGCCTACGCCGTACAGTACGGGCAACTGTTTGCCTCCAGCGACTCCGGGGCGACCTGGTCCGCGGTCGCCGGCGCGGATCTGGAAGACAAGACCATCCGCGATTTGTGGTTTCCTCCCGGTACGCCGGACCGCCTGATGGCTGTAACGGATGACACAGGACTGTATTTGTTGAACTTGCTTGAAGTAGAATAAGTGTTGCAACCTCAGTAGTTTTGGTTAGGAGGACCAATCTATGTCTGGAAGTTCCATTGCAAAGTCCAGAACCGGCCTTGCCCTGATGGTCGCGGGCGCGGCGGTTCTGATGCCTTTGCGGGCGCAGGACCGGCCCGATAATGTTGAAATCAGCCCCTTCGCCGGCGGCAGCTTCTATCGCGACATTTCAAGCGGCCTGGGCGTGAGACACGTCCCCGGCGGCGTCTTCGGCGTCCGGGTGACGGAGAACTTCTGGAGGTACGTTGGCTTCGAGCAGGGATACCAGTGGAGCACCGCGAATGTCCGGTTCCTGGATCCGCTGCGTCCCGGACAGCCCGCCTACGCATTCGGGAGCCGCGTCCACGCCTTCAACTTCAACCCGGTGGTTCATTTCTCGCCGCGCGGATCGACGTTCCGCCCGTACCTGACCGCGGGCATCAGCGCGCTGAACTTCACGCCCACCGATGAGGCGAAGGATCTGACTGGCTCGGCGGTGCAGCGTCCCTTCGGCGCGCAGGCGCTCGATTCCAGCCTGAAAGCCGGCTTGAATTACGGCGGCGGCTTGAAGATGCACCTGTGGCGCTGGATGGGCTTGCGTTTTGACGCCCGCGGCCAATGGTCGAAGCGGCCGGGTTATTCTCTGCCTCAGAATCCGGGCGGCGGCGTCTTCATTCCCGCCGGCGACTCCCTGCACGGCGTGCAAGTGACCGCGGGCGTCACGTTCTACCTCGGCGGAGGGGACTCGGCGCCGGCGCCCGCGCCGCGCACCGCGACCCCCGCTCCCAAACCGGTGGAGACTCCGAAGCCGGTGGAAACGCCCAAGCCCGTCGAGACTCCCAAGCCCGTGGAAACCCCCAAGCCCGTCGAAGCGCCGAAGCCGGTGGAAGCTCCCAAGCCGCCCCCCTGCCCGGCGGTGACGCTGAGCGGTGTGACCGTCACCCCGAATTCGATCAACCAGGGTGACACTGCGAACGCCAGCGTTCAGGCCAACGCGCAGGCCTGCGCGGGACGTCTCACCTACCGCTGGTCCGCCACCGAAGGCTCCCTCACCGGAACCGACAGCACGGCGCGTTTCGATTCCCGCACGGTTCGTTTCGATCCGGGCGCCAGGCCCCAAACCAAGACCGTGACGGTCACCGTGACCGCCACTGACGCTCTGAATCGCTCGGTCTCCAGCCGCGGCGATGTCCGCGTGAACTACACGCCGCAGGCGATTCGCTTCGGCGATGTCGTGTTCCCCAAGGGCTCCGCCCGCGTGAACAACTGCGGCAAGCGTATCCTGCTCGAAGAACTGCAGCAGCGCGCCGCCGACCTGGATTACGAAATCGTGCTGGTGGGCCACATCGACAACGATGAGCGCGCCATGCGCGGTCTGGATCGCCGCCGCGTCCTGAACACGGCAGCGGTGCTTTCGGGCGGCACCGGCACCTGCGGCCGCGTCGATCGCACCCGCATCAAGGTCGACTGGGTGGGCACCGATCAGACCGCCGACTTCCAGCCCGGCCTCTGCGGCTCTTCCACGCGAGCGGAAGCCAAGGAGCGCAAGGGTCAGGAAGCCACGGCGGCCGACCAGAACCGCCGCGTCGAAGTCTGGCTGGTTCCGAAGGGAACCAGGATGCCGGCTTCGGTCAAGGCGCCGAAGGAAGTGCCCGAAGGCGAAGTGAAGGCCCTTGGCTGTCCCAAGTAACACGCGACCAGCGAACTAACAACGGGCCGGGGAGCGATCCCCGGCCCTTGTTGTTGGCGCCGTTGACAACCTGACAAACGTGAAGTCATACCGAAAGGCGCAAGAAGCTCTTAGGGAGGCGGCCAAA
>CAYOQB010000215.1:0-6717 GCA_964406035.1 uncultured Solibacteraceae bacterium
TCGGCCGCGGCGAAAAGAGCGAGTTCGACGAGCTGAAGAAGAAGATCGAAACCGCGGGCATGACCAAGGACGCGCACGAGAAGGCCATGGCCGAATTGCGCCGCCTGGAGCAGATGCCGCCCATGTCGGCCGAATCCACCGTGTCGCGCAACTACCTGGACTGGCTGCTGGCCGTGCCGTGGAAGAAAAAATCCAAGGAGATCAAGGATCTCAAGTTCGCGCAGGACGTGCTCGAGTCGGACCACTACGGCCTGGACAAGATCAAGGAGCGGATTCTCGAATTTCTCGCCGTGCGCCGCCTGGTGGAGAATCCCAAGGGCTCCATCCTGTGCTTTGTCGGACCTCCCGGCGTGGGCAAGACCTCGCTTGGAATGTCCATCGCGAAGGCCACGGGTCGCAAGTTCATCCGCCTGTCGCTTGGCGGGGTGCGCGATGAAGCCGAAGTTCGCGGCCACCGGCGCACCTACATCGGCGCTCTGCCGGGGCAGGTGATTCAGATGATGAAGAAGGCCGGCACCAAGAACCCGGTCTTCATGCTGGACGAGATTGACAAGATGTCGACGGACTTCCGCGGGGACCCGTCGGCGGCGCTGCTCGAAGTGCTCGACCCCGAGCAGAACTGGATGTTCCAGGATCATTACCTCGATGTCGAGTACGACCTGAGCCAGGTGTTCTTCATCGCCACGGCGAACGTGCTGCACACCATTCCGCCGGCGCTGCAGGACCGCATGGAAGTGATCCGGCTGTCGGGCTACACCGAGCTCGAGAAGATGGAAATCGCCAAGCGTTTCCTGGTGCGCAAGCAGATGAAGGATACCGGCGTCGGCGCCGAGCAGATCGAGTTTCCCGACGAGGGTCTGCGGGAGCTGATCCACTACTACACGCGCGAGGCGGGCGTCCGCAACCTGGAACGCGAAGTGGGCAACGTGTGCCGCAAGGTCGCGCGCAAGATGGTGGCCGCCAAGGGCGACGAATCCGCCAAAACCAGGAAGAAGACGGCCGCGGCGACGCTCGACAAGTTCGTGATCACCGGGCAGAAGGTGAACGAACTGCTCGGTCCGCAGCGGTTCCGCGATCTCACCGCGGAGCGCAAGAACGAGGTGGGCGCCACCGTGGGCCTGGCCTGGACCGAAGTCGGGGGCCAGATTCTAACCACCGAGGCGGCGATCATGGAAGGCCGGGGCAAGCTCTCCACCACCGGCAAGCTCGGCGACGTGATGCAGGAATCGGCGCACGCGGCCATGAGCTACATCCGCAGCCGCGCGCATCTGATCGGGCTGCCGCGGGACTTCTACCGGCACATCGATATTCACTTGCACGTGCCCGAAGGGGCGATCCCCAAGGATGGGCCGTCGGCGGGCATCACCATCGCCACTTCCATCACCTCGGCGCTCACCAACATACCGGTCCGCGGCGATCTGGCCATGACCGGGGAAATCACCGTCCGGGGCAAGGTGCTGCCCATCGGCGGATTGAAGGAGAAGCTGCTGGCGGCGCACCGCCAGGGCATCCGGGAAGCGGTCGTCCCCAAGGACAACGAGAAGGACCTGCCGGACATTCCGGAGAACATCCGCAGCGAAATGAAGCTTCATTTCGTCAACTCCATGGATGAGGTTTTGAAGATCGCACTGGAGCGGGAGATCGAAGCTCTTCCGGTGAACCCGGCCCTTACGGTGGCCGACATCGTGGAGCAGGCTCGCCAGGACAAGATCACGCACTAGCGCTCCGGACACCGCGGAAGGTTCAATCCTCTGGAAGCGAGGTTTATAATAAGTGCAGTCAGACCGGAGCAGTTCCCGCCGGAGAATGACGGTCTGCCGGAAATCGCCTTTTTGGGCCGGAGCAACGTGGGCAAGTCGAGCCTGCTGAACCGGCTGGTGGGAGAAGGGAAGCTGGCTTTTACCAGTTCCCGGCCGGGGCGTACACAGGCCATCAATTTCTATCACGTGGACGGCGGGTACCGGTTCGTGGACCTTCCCGGATACGGATATGCCGAGGTTCCGCTGGAGGAAAAGCGGAAGTGGCGGGAATTGATCGAGCAGTACCTGGGTGCGCGAAACGATTTGAAGTTGTGCCTGCTGTTGCTCGATGCGCGGCGCGGCTGGATGGACATGGATCTCGAGCTGAAGGACTGGCTCGAAGCGCAGGGACGGCCCTACCGGGTCGTGGCAACGAAATTTGACAAGCTTAAGTCACAGAAGGAGCGGCATCACGGACTCGCCGCCATCCGGGCCCATTACCCGGATGCCGAGCCGTTGCTGTTCTCGGCCGTAACCGGCCGGGGAGCGAGGGAAATTTGGCAAGCGATCTCGAAAACCAAGGACCATTGACCGGAAACGGCGCGGAGGATAAGGCGGCCGAAACTCCGGCAAAGGAGCCTGTCGCGAAGGAAGCGGCGAAGGAAACCAAGGAGGCCGCGCCCGTCAAGGAACGGGCCGAGAAGGCGGAGAAGCCGGAACGGGCTGAAGCGCCGCGCCGCAAGAGCAGCGCGGCGCAGCCGGCCGCCACGCCGCCCGCTGCTCCGCCCACGCCGCCTGCCGCGCCTGCCGCGGAACCACCGCCCGCGGCCTCGGCCCCTCCGGTCGAAAAGCCCGCCGCTCCACCCCCGCCCGCGGGAGGCCATGGCCACGGCCACGGGCACGAACGTCCCAGCCGCAACGGCGGCAACACCCTGGACCTGGTGGAGCTCAAGGACATGAGCATCCAGAATCTGAACCAGGTGGCCAAGGATATGGGCGTCGCCGGAGCCGCCGGATTGCGCAAGCAGGAGCTGATCTTCAAGATCCTGCAGTCGCAGGCGGAGAAAAGCGGCCTGATCTTCTCCGAAGGCGTGCTCGAGTGCCTGCCCGACGGCTTCGGCTTCCTGCGCGCTCCCGAGTACAACTATCTGCCCGGTCCGGACGACGTGTACGTCTCCCCGTCGCAGATCCGCCGTTTCGATCTGCGCACCGGCGACACCATCTCCGGCCAGATCCGCCCGCCCAAGGAAGGCGAGCGTTACTTCGCTCTCATCAAGGTCGACGCCATCAACTTCGAGCCGCCCGAGGAGGCGCGCAACAAGATCTTCTTCGACAACCTCACGCCGCTCTATCCCAACGGCCGGTTGAAGATGGAGACCGCGCGCGACCACTACTCGGGCCGCGTCATCGACCTGCTGACCCCCATCGGCAAGGGCCAGCGCGGGCTGATCGTCGCCGCGCCGCGCACCGGCAAGACCATGCTGCTGCAGGCGATCGCCAACTCCATCTCCACCAACCACCCGGAAGTCTCCCTGATCGTCCTGCTCATCGATGAGCGTCCGGAAGAAGTCACCGACATGCAGCGCAGCGTCAAGGGCGAAGTGATCTCCTCGACCTTCGACGAGCCGGCGTCGCGCCACGTACAGGTGGCCGAAATGGTCATCGAAAAGGCCAAACGCCTGGTGGAACATAAGCGCGACGTGGTGATTCTGCTGGACTCGATCACCCGCCTGGCGCGCGCCTACAACACCGTGGTTCCCCCCTCCGGCAAGGTGCTCTCGGGCGGCGTCGATTCCAATGCGCTGCAGCGTCCCAAGCGGTTCTTCGGCGCGGCGCGCAACATCGAGGAAGGCGGATCGCTGACCATCATCGCCAGCGCCCTGATCGACACCGGATCGCGGATGGATGACGTGATCTTCGAAGAGTTCAAGGGCACCGGCAACATGGAAATCCATCTTGACCGTAAGTTGATGGATAAGCGGGTGTTCCCCGCGATCGACATCACCAAGTCCGGTACCCGCAAGGAAGAGCTGCTGCTGGCGCGCGAGGATCTGAACCGGATCTTCGTGCTGCGGCGGGTTCTCAATCCGTTGTCTCCGGTGGAGAGCATGGAACTGCTGCTCGACAAGCTGGGCAAGACGCGGACCAACGCGGAATTCCTTGCGTCCATGAGCGCTTAGGCGGAATCCAACGGTGGCGGTGCGGCGCGGGCGGGATGAAAAGAAAGTCTTGCCCCTGCCATAACTTCGGTGGGGGATTGTTCGTCCTTCCAATAGCAGGGTTCCGGGCTGTTACGGCCGGCGCCCGGGCGCAAACGAGCGACTCATGCAGGCATCGAACGTATCGAACGTAACACTCGCGCCGCCTCCCGCGCCGCCCAAGCCGGCGCCACCGGTGCACAGCCCGCAAAAGCCCGGAACGGGCCGCGGGAAGTGGATCGCACTCATCGTACTTATCTCTTTGATAGCTGGCGGGTTGTACTACTGGCGGCAGGCTGATTCCGCGGGTTCGAGCAAGGGCGCGGCAACCGCCATCCGGACGGCTGTGGCGACGCAGGGCCGCCTCGAATCGAGCATCCGGCTGACGGGTTCGACGGCAGCCGAGCGATTCGTTTCGCTGATCGCGCCGCAGCTTCGCGGCAGCCGGGGCGGTTTTGGCCGCGGAGACCGGGCGGTGGTTCCGCAGCAGCCTTCCAGCTCCATTCAGCCGAAATTCACGCAGATTACGCCGGGCGGCTCCACCCGCGGTTCGATGTCCAGTTCCATGCGTTCGGCCACGGGCCGGGGCTCGGCCAGCACGCAGACCTCGGGCGGGCTGCGCAGCGTCGGCGTGGGCAATTCCATGGGATCGACGGGTCTGGGCTCCACCGCGCAGCAGAACGGAATGGGCATGTCCGGGGCGCAGATCGCGGCCATGATGGGCGGACCCGGCGGCGGCGGACCTGGAGGCGACTTCGGGCTGGTGCTGCAGGAGCTGGTGAAGCCGGGTTCGATGGTCAGGAAGAACGACGTCGTGGCCGAGTTCGACCGCACCAACATGCTGAACCGGCTGGACGATTACCGCGCCTCGCTGGTTCAGGCCGAGTCTTCGTTCAAGCGCCAGATGGCCGACCTCGAAGTCCGGCTGAACGCGCAGAAACTCAAGATCGCGCAGGCCAAGGCGGACCTCGACAAGGCCAATGTCGACCTCAAAACGATTCCGGTGCTGGGCCAGATTGACGCCGAGCGCCTGAAGCTGAACGCGGAACTGGCGAAAGCGCGCTACGAGCAGTACCTGAGCGAGGAACGCTGGGTGCGGCAGAGCGAGCGGGCGCAAATCCGCAACGCCGAGATCGACCTGGAGCAGACCCGCAACGAGTTGAAGCGGGCCGAGCAGAACGCGGACCGGATGCTGCTGCGGGCCGCGATCGACGGGCTCACGGTGATGCAGAGCACGTTCCGAGGGGGCGAATTCTCTCAGATCCAGCAGGGCGACACACTGATGCCGGGCCAGTTCTTCATGCAGATCGTGGACCCGAGTTCGATGGTGGTGAACGCCAGCGTGAACCAGGTGGACGCGGAGCGGCTGCGGATCGGCGCCAAGGCGCGGGTTCGTTTCGATGCTTATCCGGGGCTGGAACTGCCGGCGCGCGTGTACTCGGTAGCCGGAATCACCAAGGGCGGCGGCGCCAGGGCGTCCTACGTGAAGGAACTGCCGGTGCGTCTGAAGCTCGAAAAGATGGATCCGCGAGTGATCCCCGATCTTTCGGTTTCCGTGGACGTGATCGTGGATGAGGAAGACGGCGCGACGATGATCTCGCGCGCGGCTGTGTTCCGCGACCAGGACGCGAAACCGTTCGTCTGGGTGGAGGGTCCCCAGGGCTGGACCCGCCGGGACGTGGAACTGGGAGGATCGAGCTTCACGCAGGTAGCGGTGCGAGGGTTGAAGCCGGGCGAGAAGGTCGCGCTGGATCGGCCGGGCGCCGCCTCCGGGGCAGGCAACGGGGTGGAGCGGGCTAGCCGGTAGCGGGAGCGCTGTCGCGCACCGCGCCGCGCGCGTGATTTTTCAATCGAACGGATCGGACCGATGGAATTCTTATGTCTAAAGAAGTAAAACCGAAGCAGAGGATCGGCCAGAAGCAGCGTCCCGCGTGGCAGAAGGCGATGCTGTGGCTGGTGGGGCTGGCCGTGCTCGGCGGAGGCGGCTACTACGCCTACCAGCAGGCGATGCCCACCAAGGTGGAAGTGCCGGTGGCCAAGGTCCGCAAGGCGGAGTTCACCATCAGCGTCCGGACGCGAGGCGAGATCCGCTCCACCCGCAGTTCCATCCTGACCGCGCCGCAGGTTCCCGAGCTGCGCATCGTGCGGCTGGCGGAATCGGGCAAGCCGATCCGCAAGGGCGAGGTGGTGGTGGAGTTCGACGCCGCGCAGCAGGAGCAGACCCTGCTTGAGCGCACCACCGCGGTGCGCACGGTCGACAGTGAAGCCGTGCAGGTGAAGGCCTCGCACCGCATCGTCGACGAAGCCGACAACATGAACCTGATGACCGCGGGTTACAACCTGGAGCGGGCCAAGCTGGAAGCTTCGAAGGCGGAGGTGCTCAGCGAGATCGAAGGCGCCAAGAACCGCATCGACGTGGGCATCTCGGAAGGCGAGCTGGGCCAGGTGAAGACCACGGTGAAGGCCCATGACACCACGCAGAACGCCGATCTGGCGCGCATCCAGCAGCGCCGCGACAAGGCCGAGCGCGACGTGGAGAGAACGCGGGGCTACCTGAGCAACATGGTGATCCGGGCGCCCATCGACGGCGTGGTGAATGTCCTGCCGAACGCGCGCGCCTCCGGCTCCTTCGGATCCGCGCCCCCGCCGTTCAAGGAAGGCGATCGCGCCTGGACCGGTGCGCAGATCGCGGAAATTCCCGACCTGACGCAGATGCGCATTGAGCTGAAGCTGGACGAAGTGGATCGCGGCAAGCTGCAATTGGGGCAGCGCGCCAAGGT
>CAYOQB010000216.1:0-6711 GCA_964406035.1 uncultured Solibacteraceae bacterium
ACACGCTGGTGCAGGTGGTGGTGAATCTGATCGATTACCGGATGTCGCTGCGCGATGCGATCGAGTATCCCCGCATCCATCACGGCTTCGAGCCGGATCGAATCGAAGCCGAACCGGCGGCGCTGGTCCACGATGTGGCGGCGCGGCTGGAGAAGATGGGCCACCGAATCGCGCCGCGGCTGCGGACGCAGGGGGACGTGCATGCGGTGATGATCGAGGAGAAGACCGGAATGCGGATCGGCTGGTCCGACGGGCGGCGGGGCGGACGAGCCGAAGGCTACTGAAGCGTGCTCGCGCCCGGAACGCCCAGCGAGCTGTCAACCACGTTCTTGTTGATGTGATTGTCGAGGTTGATCACGTACGTTTCCTTGGCCTCGGTGAGGATCTCAGAATGGGTGGCGGCGATGATGCGTAGCTCTTTCTGATCCACCAGTTCCATCATCATCTTCAGAATGCGGCGCTGGTTCGATGGCGACAATGCCATCTCCGGCTCATCCAACAGCAATACGGTTCCCTTTGGAAGCTGAGGGAAGGTTTGAGTGAAGAGGCTGAGCATCACCTGACCGTGGCTGGCCGAAGATAGGAACTCGTACATCGCCGGGTTGTCCTGGAACATGTCGCGGTGCATGCGCGGGTTATGCTGCTCCGCGTCGAACATGTAGGAGCCTGCAGTCTCCACCTTGCCCTTGTCCAGGCGGTAAACAAATCCGTCCACCTGCTGACCCTGCAGGGCGAGGTGAATCGAGTGCAACAGAGTGGACTTGCCGGACCCGTTCTCGCCTTTCAAAAGCACCAGCGGATGCGACAGATCCACGATCATGGGCATGTGGTAGTTCAGGTTGACAAAAATCGGGTGCGCAAGAATTTTCAGGTACATGGCGATTTGGCGGGTACTGTACTGATAGTATCCCGCGCGTCCACTCCCGCCGTCTAGTTCGGCAGTTCCTTATTCGTTCGGCCGCTTTGCGTTCTGATTGCCGTCCAGGTAGCGCTCGAACCAGTAGGTCTGCCACAGCAGGCTCTCCACCAGGTGCTTCGGTTCGCCGGTACGGGTCAGGTTGTGATTCTCGCGCGGGAACACCACGAACTCGCTGGGTACGCCGTGGTGTTGCAGCGCCCGGAACCATTGCTCGCCTTGTTCGAGCGGGGTGCGGAAGTCGTTCTCGGAGTGCAGAACCAGCGTAGGAGTCTTCACCTTTGCCGAATGCTTCAGGGGCGAGTAATGCCAGTACAGGTCGAAGTTCTGGAACAACGTTCCCCCGAAGTCGCGATCGTGGCCGAAGGCGCCGTCGCGCGTGCCTTCATCGCTGATGAAGTTTGAAATGCAGCGCAGCGTCACCGCCGCCTTGAACATCTGCGTCTGGGTGGTGATCCAGTTGGTCATGAACCCGCCGTAGCTGCCACCGGTGACGCCTAGGCGGTCGCGATCGATCCACGGATTGCGCTTCAGGACCTCCTCCACACCGCTCATGATGTCTGTGTACGCCTTGCCGCCCCATTCGAGCTTCACCCCGCGCTCGAACTTGTGGCCGTAACCGGTGGAGCCGCGCGGGTTGGTGAAGAAGACCGCCCAGCCTTTCGCGGCATACACCTGGAACTCGTGATACCAGTCGACTCCGTACATGCCAGCGGGCCCGCCGTGGATGCTGAGGATCATGGGGTAATTCTTCCCGGGCTGCCACCCAAGCGGCTTTACCAGAAATCCGTCGATGTCCCACCCGTCCGCGGCCTTGTAGGGGACGCGCTCCACCTTGGCGCTGGACCGCTGCTTCCAAAGGTCCGCGTTCAAGCGGGTCAGCGGCGTTTCCTGGGGGTCGCCGAGCGTACGGGCGTGCAGCTCATCCGGGTGCTCGAAATCGTTCGAGAGAAAAACCAGCCGTCCGGATTCGTGCAGGTCGTACTGACGGACGGAGCGAGGTCCGGAGGTCACGGGCCGCACGGCCCCCGTTGCGATGTCAACGCGGTATAAATGCGTTTCGCCTTTCACGCCCGAGCTGAAATACAGCGCTTTCCCTCCTTCCGCCCAAGTCAGATCGCTGATGGTCTGGTCCAGATTTGACGCTGCTTCGCGCGCCGCGCCGCCCTGCGCCGGAGCACGATAGATCTTCGTCGGACACTCCTCGCATTCGCGGCCGAGGAAAGCGATTTCCGCCCCACTCGGCGACCAGCGAGGGCTGGAGTCCGGTTCCGCGCTCGTGGAGATCTTCGTCAGCGATCCGCCCGCGGCGGGGATCACCCACACGTCGCTGTTGCGGCTAAGGTCGTATTCTTTTCCGGTGCGATCGCTCACGAAAGCGATGCTTTTCGAATCCGGCGACCACTGCGGATCGGCGTCGTTCCATTCGTCCCCGTCGGTGATCTGCCGCGCTGCGCCGGTGCGGGCGTCGATAACGAAGAGGTGCGCGCGCGTGGTGTCGAACCAGCCGCTGTCGTTAAATTTGTAGCGCGTCCGTGTGTAGTGGCGGACATCGCTGCTCGACTTCTTGCGCCCGGTCCGGCTGACACACACGAAGCGCGTGGAATCGGGCGACCACTGGCAGCCCGACACGCCTTCGGCAAGGTCGGTCAAGCGCCGAGCCTCGCCGCCCGAGAGCGGCAGCAGCCACAGTTGCGTTCGCCCGCCTTCCCTAGCTGCCAGGAACGAAACGAAGCGGCCGTCCGGGCTCCAACGCGGCGAACTCGCGGGAGCGGATGCCAGCAGCTCCGGCGTGCCTCGGCCATCGGCCGCGGTGACCCAAAGGGAAGTCTGGCGGCGGTTCTTCTCGGCATCGACCCGCGTTACGGTGTAAGCGACGCGCTTGCCGTCCGGCGAGATCTGGGGATCGCCGGGCGTGGCGAAGCGGAAGTAATCGTCGGCGGTGATGCCCGTCTGTGCGGAGAGAACGGCCGCAAATAGCGGCGCGAGGATAAAACGCATCCGAACAGTTTATCGCCTGGGATCGGGCGCCTGGGTGTCCATCACTACTTGAGACAAGCCCGATTCCACCTGCTCGGCCATGCGGATCCAGGACGCGGCATCTCCGCCTGCCCCCCAGCGCAGGATCAGCAGCAGACGTCCCGGCGCGCTGCGAATCTCCACCATCTCGGGCTTGCCGCTCAAGTCGCGAAGCTCTTTTTCGAGTGCGGGTGAAGGATGGAACCGGGGCGGGGAAACCACCTGATACTCCCGCTCCAGCGGGTTTCGCGATCCTTCGCGCGGCGCGAACCGAATGTGCACGGCGGGAATGGCGCGCGATGCCTCGGGAACCAGGACGCCGGTGAACCGCTCCACGTTGCCTTCCACCGAATCCTTGTTCCTCCGGATGCCGAAGTCGAAAATCAGCGTGCGGCGCCTCTCGCCGGGGAACTCTCGCACCAGTTCGAGCTTGAATGGCTCGCCATCCACAAGCCGTGCAATCCGGTCCTTCAACCCGGCGTCGGCCGCCGGCGAAAATCGTCCTCCCAGCGCTTCCGTGGAGCGGCGGAGTTCACGCTCGCGCGCGCCCTTCATATAGATCACCATGCCGAACGATGCCGCGATGGCGGCCACGAATAACAGGACAACCAGCTTGCCGGCAGGATTGCGCATGGGAATTCAGACGGAGCGCAAGGGAACGAAGCCTCAGAATAGCACGCGATCCCGTGCTCGATTACGATAAGCAGATGTCCTGGAGCAGGCGTCGTGTGCTGTCCCTTCCGGCCGCTGCCGCGGCACTTCCACGGAGGGCGATCGCTGCCCCCGCCCTGGATCTGTGGGCAGTGGCCGGGGATCACGTGAAGCTGGCGGAGCGGAGCCGCGGGAAGGAAAAGCTGTGGGGCCGGATCGGCGGGAACGAAGCGGAACTCGCCTCCGCGAAGCTGCTCGGCCGGCAACTGAAATCCGCCGGCTTGCGCGAGGTCCGCACGGAGCCGTTCGTGTTCCAGGCGCATCGCTTTCGCGATTGGAGCGTAACGGCGGGCAAGACCGTGCTGGAGAGCGCAATGCCTGCCCCGTTCGACGCTCGTTTCCCCTTGAACACCGAGGCTCCGGTGGTGAGCCTGAGCGCCGACGAGTCCTGGGAGAGCGGCCGCGGCAAATGGATCCTGCTGAGGGGAGGCGGCGGAACCACCGCGATGCTGCCCGTGCGCGAGGAGCTGCTGTACCAGAAAGCGGTGGCCGCGGGGGCGGCGGGATTTATTTTCCCGGTGCCCTCCCCGATGGAAATCCGCCTGCAGTCTATCGTCCCGGTGGATAAGCCTTACACCCTGCTCGATGAACGATATCCCGACGGCCGCCGGCCGATCCCATGCTTCGCGATCGACACCGCGGATGCCTCCCGACTGACTGCGGCCCCGAAGCTGCGTTCCGCCATCGAGTACCAGCCGCGATCCGAGCAATCCGGGCTGAACACGGTCGCCCGGCTGCCCGGACGGCCGGAGCGGAATGTGCTCCTGTTCGCCCATTTGGACGGGTTCTTCTCCGGCGCCTGCGACAACGCTTCCGGGCTGGCGACCCTGGTGGGACTGGCGCATCGCCTGGCGCGCACGCCGGCGGCCTCCCGCAAGGCGACGTTCTGGTTCCTGGGCGAAGCCGCGCACCACGATTCCGGCGCCGGCATCCGCGCCTTCTACGCGGACCGCTCGCGCTACTCGGCGCTGACGGACCTGATCCTGATCGAGCACGTGGACGCGCTCGATTCCGAGGAGGGCAAGCGATGGGGGTGGCCCGCGCCGTTGAACAACCGCCGGGTTGCGTACGTAGGGCCGCAGGGCTGGCCGGAGGTGGAGCGCGACCTGCCGCGGCTGGTTCGGGACAGCAAGCTGATGACCGCCGATGCACGGATCGAGAAGGCGTGCATCGCGGATCTGTTCGTCAACTGCGGCCAGAAGCCGTCATTTTCTCTGATTCAAAGCCCGCCGTTCTATCACACGAACCTGGACACACTGGACCGCATCAGCCGGGCGGGGATCGAAAACGCCGTGCAGTTCCACATGGAACTGCTGGGTACCATCGGGGCTCTTGGCTGAGGTGAGATCGTTCTCAACGATCGGCGGCCGCCGCGCGTCTAATCGGACAGCATGCGCTCCCTCGCGGCACTGGTGATGGTTTGCGGCTGGCTGGACGCGGCCGAGCGAGCCTCAATCAGCGGCTTTGTTTTGCATGAACTTACCGGGCAACCGCTGCGGCGGGTCCAGATCACGCTGCGCCCGGCGCGAGCCGGTGAAGCGGCTACCGGCGCGCTGACCGACGACGGCGGGCGCTTCGAAGTCGCGGACATCCCCGCGGGAAGCTACTCGCTGGTGGTGGAGCGCGACGGCTTCCTGGCGTCCTCCCTGGCGCGGCAGGATGGATATCGTCTGCCCCCTTACTTCCGGCTGAACGGAGGAGACCGCCTGGAGGATGTTCGGGTGCGCCTTCGACCCTGGTCGGTAGTGGCGGGGCGCGTGCGTCATGACGATGCGGAGCCTGCCGTGGCTACCTCCGTGCTGCTGTACCAGCAGATCCGGCGGCGTGGCCGCCCCGCCTATCGCGTGGCCGCCACGACCCGGACGAACGATCGGGGCGAGTATCGCGTCTACGGGCTCGCGCCGGGCGCCTACCTGATGGCCGCCCGCTACGATCGCGAAGGCGCGTTCGAGCGGCTGGTAGGTTCGGCGGCTGGCACGGAAAGCTACGGAGTGACGTTCTATCCCTCGGCCTCCCTGATCGGCGAGGCGATGCCGATTGAGGTGGGCGTCGGCCAGGAACTGCTGGGCGTGGACGTGTACCTGAAGCGCGTTCGGAAGCGGACCATCGGCGGAATTCTGACCAGCGGGCTCACCGGCCGTCGCCTGACCGGCGTGAACCTGGGCCTGGAACAAATGGATCGCGAAAATTCGGGCGCGCTGCGGGAGCCGGTCAAGGTCACGTTCAACCGCAACGGCGAGTTCGAGATGCGGGACGTCTTGCCCGGTCGCTACCTGATTGTTGCCGATACGGACGAGGGCGGGCGCCGCCTGGTGGCTCGGCGGCCGATGACCGTGGGAGAGGCGTCAATCGAGGGGATCGAGTTGGTGCTCGCGCCGGAGCAGACCTGGACCGTGCGCATTCGCTCCGGTGATGCCGGGTTGAACGCAAAGCAACTGCGCGTCCTCTTCGTTCCAGCGGATGCAACCGCCCCGGAGGTGGAGGCGAGGCTCACGGACGAGGGCCTGTTCCGGGCGACGTTGCAACCGGATCAGAGCTACGACGTGTATATCGATAACCTGCCCGGCGACATGTACCAGAAGGAGACGACGCTGGAGGGCAGGGAAGTGAGGTCGCTGTCGACCGGGCGCGGCGAGCCGCCGGGTGTTGTGCTGGTGACCGTGGCCAAGTCTAATAGCGCGGTGATCGGACAGGTCATGGTGGACGGCTGGCGTGTGGCCAGCGGGGTGAACGTGACGCTGATCCCGGAGCCGATGGAGGGCCGCGCCGCGCAGTATCGCGAGACGTTCACGAACGAGTACGGCTGGTTCGAGATCACCGGCATCGCGCCTGGGCGCTACCGGGCGATCGCCTGGTCCGACGAAGCGCCGTGCGACTTCTTCGATCCCGCCGCGGTTGCCGCCTGTGGCGGCGGGATCGTGGAGGTGACAGAATCGGGACGCTTCCCGGTCGGGTTACGCCTGCAAGGCAGCTATTGATATACTGAAGGAACGGCGCTATCGTCTAACGGTTAGGACGGAGCCCTCTCAAGGCTCAAATAGGGGTTCGATTCCCCTTAGCGCTAC
>CAYOQB010000217.1:0-6604 GCA_964406035.1 uncultured Solibacteraceae bacterium
TGCTTCACTTCCGACGGCGTGGTTTCGAGCGGCAGCATCCCGATCATGATCGCATTTCAGCGGCCGCCACCGAAAATGGAGGTCGCCGAGGACATGCTGAATTTCGGGTCGCGAACACGCCCCTGCCCGTCGACAACCGCGCGGATCACGAACGCGGGCGACTCCGGCGGCGCGAAACGCAAGTCCATTACCTCGACCTGAACCGACCCCGCCTCCTCGGGCAGCGGAGTCAGCCGCCAGAAGGGGAACTGCGCGAAGTTCAAGTACCGCTGGAACTCGCGATCGCGGCGCGCCGCTTCGATCACCGGGGACGCCTCCGGCTTGAAGTGGAAATCGCCCAACGTGGGGTCGAAGGAACCGAGAACATCCACGCGATGCAGTCCTACCGCCTGCGCGGTTTCCGTGTAACCGGTCCAGGTGAAGGGCCAGAACGCGTTCGGGAACGCAGCCACGCGGAGCGGCGCCTGGCCTTCGTACATGCGCGAGTTCAGCATTTCGATGGCCCGGTCATGCGACACCCAGCGGACCGCGTCGTAAGCGAGAAGGAACAGGAGCGCGACGATCGCGGACCCGCGCCCGCGCGTCTTCGGCGCGCCGATCTCGGAGCTCACCAGCCGGGAAAGCCACGGCGCGGCAATCGCCAGGCCGAGCGCCAGCAGGATCCACGCGTCCACCACGTGAGTGATGTCGGCGCGCAGCCAGCGATCCGAAAACGGCAGCAGCAGGCGGATGGCATACACGTTGGTCCAGTCCAGCGCCAGGTGGCTCGCCACCGCCAGCAGCGACAACACGTAGAGCGGCAGCCAACGGAAGGACTCCTTGGCGAACGGCTTCACGATTAGCAGCGGGGGCAGCGCCATCAGAGGCAGGAACGCGATGGCGTGGGTGTGACCGCGATGGATGTCGAGATAAGTCAGCGTCCCGAACGCGCCGGAGATCACGTCCACGTCCGGAACGTTGGCGGCGAGCATCATCACGGGCGCGGCGTAGCGGGGAAGGCGATCGCCGCCCGCGCGGCTCATCATCAAACCGGTGAGCGTGTGCGTGATGTTGTCCATGCGGCGGGCGCTATTCGGCCTGCAGCGCGGGAAAGCTTTCCCGGACGCGGCGCGGCTCCGCGCCCATGCGGCGGCGGAAATCGGGCGGAGTCAGGATGGTGAGCGCGTCCGGCACGATGTTCACCCGCGCCGGCACGCGACCCGCGGTCTCGCCGTCGATCTGCGCCAGCACGGACCGCGCGCCCGCGTCGGCGAGTTCCAGTTCCTCGGCGGACACGATGGTCACGCCGTTGCGATTCTTCAGCCTTCCCGTGACCACGCCGAACAGGTACGGCAGGTAGCGGAACGAATTGGATCCGCTGAACAGAACCACCTCGAAGCGCGGCTCCAGCAGCGATGCCCCGCGCGCGATCTCAAGGTCCCCGCCGTAATTGCGCACGCGGCTGATCAGTGCGAAGGAACAGCGATGCGCCTTTCCATTGACGCGGACCTCGAATTCCTGGAAGCGCTTGCCCAGTTGCGAGAAACCGGCGATCCAGTACGCAACCTTGCCAAGGGCGGCCTTCACCCGGCTGGAAACGGCGGCCACGATGTAGGCGTCCAGTCCGGCGCCGGCCATCAGCAGGAAATGCCGTGAAGGTCCGGCCGAGGATTGGAACCGCCCGACGGCGATCCGCTCCGGAACGCATTCCCGTAGGCGGCGAATCGTCTTGCGGATGCCTCCGCCAAAGCCGAGCTCCATCGCCAGAACGTTGGCCGTGCCCGCGGGAAGGATTGCCAGCGGCACGTTCGTGCCGATCATGCCGTTGGCGACCTCATTAATCGTGCCATCGCCGCCCGCGGCCAGAATCAGGTCCGCGCCCTCGGCGATCGCCGCGGCGGCCAGGCTTCCGGCCGTGTTCGGACCGGTGGTCGCGCGCGCGGTCGCGGGAATCCCCTCGGCGCGCAACGACTCCAGGATCTTGTCCACCAGCCAGTGGTGGCGGCCGCTGAGTTTGCCCGCGAAGGGATTGTAGATAAGGACTGCGTTCCGGTAACTTGCGATAATCCTAAGTATACCCTCCACCCCTTGACCCATGAGTTCCCGTATTGAGAAGAAACTGGCTGCGCTACGCGACGAGATCCGGCGTCATGAGCACCTCTATTACGTGCTGGACCAGCCCGAGATCAGCGACGCCGAATACGATTCGCTGGTGCGCGAACTGCAGGCGCTGGAGCAGGAACACCCGGAGCTGATCACGCCGGATTCGCCCACGCAGCGAGTGGGAGGCAAGCCGCGGGAGGGGTTCGTCAAGGTCGCGCACAGCTCCCCCATGCTCAGCCTGGACAACGCACTGAACGAAGCCGAGCTCCGCGATTTCGATCGCCGCGTGCGGGATCTGCTGGGTTCGCAGGAGTATGCCTATGCCGCGGAGCTAAAGCTGGACGGCTTATCCATGGCGGCGCATTTCGAGGACGGCGTTCTGGTGCGGGCGATCACCCGCGGCGACGGCGTCACCGGCGAAGACGTCACCGAGAATGCGAGGACCATTCGCAGTCTGCCGCTTTCGGTGGCATCGCCATACTCGCGATTCGAGGTCCGGGGCGAGGTGGTGATGAATCGCCGCTCCTTCGAGCGGCTGAACGCGGAGCAGGAGGCCAAGGGGCAGCAGCGTTACGCCAACCCCCGCAACGCCGCCGCCGGCGCGCTGCGCAACCTGGATCCGAAGATCACCGCGTCGCGGCGGCTCGACTTTTTTGCCTATTTTCTGCTGGTGGACGGGCAGCCCGCGCTCGACAGCCACTCCGCCTCGCTGGACCTGCTGGAGAAATCCGGCTTTCACGTGAATCCGAATCGCCGCCGCTGCGACGGGCTCGAGGAGCTGATGGAGTTTTGCCGCGATTGGGGCGAGCGCCGCGGTACGCTCGCTTACGAGATCGACGGAGTGGTCGCCAAGGTGGATTCGGTCGCGCAACAGAAGCGCCTGGGTTGGACCGCCAAGGCGCCGCGCTGGGCCATCGCTTTCAAGTTCCCCGCGCAACAGCAGGAAACCGTGGTGGAGGCGATCGAGGTACAGGTGGGACGCACCGGCGCGCTGACTCCGGTGGCCCATCTGAAGCCGGTAGTGGTGGGCGGCGTTACCGTCTCCCGCGCGACGCTGCACAACGAGGATGAGATCGAGCGCCTGGGAGTGCGGATCGGCGATACGGTGCTGATCGAGCGTTCCGGCGACGTGATCCCCAAGGTAGTGCGCGTGGTGCAGGAGGGCGCGGATCGCAAGCCGTTCGTCATGCCCCGGCAGTGCCCCGTTTGCGGCGGCGACGTGGTGCGCGAAGAAGGCGAATCCGCCAGCCGCTGCATCAACACCAATTGTCCGGCAAGGTTGAAGGAATCCCTGCTGCATTTCGCCGCGCGCGGCGTGATGGACATCGACGGCATGGGCGATTCCCTGGTGGACCAACTGGTGAATCAGGGAATGGTGAAGAACATCGCGGACCTGTATCTGTTGGATGCCGCGAAGCTGATGACCCTGGAGCGAATGGGCGAGAAGTCGGCGGCGAAGATCATTGCCGGCATCGACCGCTCCCGCTCGCGGCCCTTGCCGCGCGTGCTGAATGGGCTGGGCATCCCGTTTGTCGGCGAACGCACGGCGCAGATTCTCGCCGATACCTTCGGCGACATGGACGAGATCCTGAAAGCCGACGAAGCCACGCTGCAGACCGCGGAGGAAGTGGGACCTAAGGTTTCGCACTCCATCGCCAGCTTCTTCCGTGAGGAGCGGAATCGCGACCTCGTGGAGCGGCTGCGCGCGGCGGGGCTCACCTTCACACATCAGCGCAAGCAGCGGGAAGGCGGCGCTCTGCAGGGACGCGTCTTCGTGCTCACCGGCACGCTGCCGGGCCTGAGCCGGGAGGAAGCCAAGGCGCGCATCGAAGAGGCAGGCGGCAAGGTCACCGGCTCGGTGAGCAAGAAAACGAACTTCGTGGTCGCCGGCGAGGACGCCGGATCAAAGCTCGACAAAGCCCGGGAACTCGGGATCGAAGTAATCGACGAGGCGAAGCTGCTGGAGATGCTCGGGTGAAACGCTTCTTCGACTGGCTGAAGACCCTCGGCCCGCTGGGCCTCTTCGGGATCGCCCTCGTCGACGGGCTGGGCATCCCCAACCCCGGCGGGACCGACATCGCGCTGCTTGCGCTGTCCATCGCGCAGCCGAACCGGCTGGTGCTGCTCACCGCCTGCGCGGTGGCGGGATCGCTGATCGGCAGCATGATCTTCTTCTGGGCCGCGCGCAAGGGCGGCGAAGCGTACCTGGAGAAGCGCGCGTCCGGTCCGCGCGCGATGCGCTTCCGCCGCTGGTTTCATCGCTACGGTCTGGTAACCGTGTTCATCCCCGCGGTGCTGCCCATTCCCTTTCTCCCGTTGAAGGTGTTCGTGCTTTGCGCCGGAGCGCTGCAGATCCGGCCGCTTGCTTTCTTCGGAGTGATGGCGGCGGCGCGCACGCTGCGCTACTCCGGCCTCGCGTACCTCGGCTCGCAATTGGGTTCGGATGCACCTGGGTGGCTGAACGAGCACAAATGGCACTTGGCCGGATTCTCCGTGTTCCTGTTCTGGTTCCTCTACCTGATGGTCAAGTTCGCCGATCGCGAACGCCGCATCCGCATCGTCGAAACCCGCTGACGCTCAGTTCGATAGCGTGAAACGGACATCGATGGTGGTAATCACCTCCACCGGCTGCCCGTTCAACAGCGTGGGTTGATAGAGCCACTGGCGAACCGCGTCGATCGCGGCCCCGCGCAGCAGCGCGTGTCCTTCCAGGATCTGCAGCTCCTGAATGGAGCCGTCGCGCGCGATCGTCGCCGCCATCCGTACCGTGCCTTGAATGCGCGCCGCCTTGGCGAGCGCCGGGTAAATGGGCATCACCCGGCGCAGCAGCTTCGCTTCCTGCACGCCGCTCGACACGCGAACTGGCGCGGTGCTGACCGGCGCCGCCTTCACCACCGGTTCCGGCGGCGGCGCGAGCCGCGGCGTCCGCTCGCCGATCCAAACGCCCGGCGGGAGGCCCGAGTTCGCGATACCGATTCGCGAGTCGCCCGGCGGAAGTTCGGGCGCCGCTTCCATGCGGCTGAAGTCGGGAACGCCTTTGGGAATCACCGCCGGCTGCACGAAGGGGCGGTACACCGCCGCCGCCGCGCGCGCGTTGCTCCGCGGCTGCGTGCTGGCCGTCGCCGCAACGGCTTCGGGCGCGGGCAACCTCGGCAGCGGAATCGGAGGCGCATCAAAAACAAAGTCGGGAAGATGCTCCGTGTACACCAGCGGCAGCAGCAGCGCGAGCCCTACCAGCGCGGTTTGCGCCGTCGCGGATGCCAGCAGCGGCCACGGCTTGCCGCGATCATCGGAAGTGAGGATCGAATGCTCGAACATGGTGTCTGTCTAGACACCGGCTCGACTACAAAGTTCCCGAGGCTGCTTCCATCGCGGAGCTCGCGGGTCCCGATAGCATCGCCACGATCCGGCCCGCCACTTCCTTGCCGCGCTCGCCCACTTCGCCCACCGGACCCACGCAGGACGGGCATCCGGAATCGCACGGACAGGACCCGAGCAGCGCCGCCGCGCCCTGCAGCAGGCGGGGCGTCAGGCGAAAGAGCGGCGCGGATAGGCCGATGCCGCCGGGATAGTTGTCGAACAGAAACAGGTTCGGCTCGAAGGCTTGCAGGCCGTCGGCGATGTCCTCGGTGATGGTGACGCCCAGGTCGCGCGGATCGCACATCAACAGCAGGCTCGCCACCGTGCGCAGCACATTCCCCAGACCCACCAGCCCGTTCTGGCGCTCCGCCGGCGACAGATCCTGCAGCATTCCCAGGAACGCCACTGGAAAACGCAGCCAGAACGCGGTGGTGTGCATCTCCTGCTCCGGCATGGACAGTTGTCCGGCGCCGACGTTCTCCAGCGTGTAAAACTTGATCTTCTTGAACCCCACCACCTGCCAGTTCAGGCGGACATCCCCGTGCGCGGACGCGGCGCCGCCGCCCAGCGGCGCGGCCTCGAATTCCTCCAGCTCCTTTACCTGCGTGTAGTCGATCGCGTCGGTGAAGTAGTCGCAATCCACTTTGCGGACATAGGCCTTGCGCCCGTCGTAATCGAACTTCTCCACCTGGTATTGGCGCGCTTCATGCAGGTAGATCGCTTTCTCGTGCAGCGTGGTCATCGCGGCGGTGAACGCAACCTCGCCGATCACCTTGTGGTCGCCGGTGATGTCGATTACCACGAAGTTGTCGCTCGACACCGCGCGCAGCCCGACAGCGTCGGCAGGATAGGTGTCGCTGGTCCAGTGCCAAGCCCCGGCGGAATAGTGCAGCGTGCCCTGGTCCGCCAGGAAGCGGCACAGCTCCCCGGTGTCGTGCGTGCCGAACTTCTCGCCCTCGCGTACCGGCAGCTCAAACGCCGCGCAGCGCAGATGGTTCAGCAGGATTTCCAGGTTGTCCGGATTGACGAACGCATGTTCCGGCGGGCGTTCAAAGAAATACTCCGGATGCTCAATGATGTATTGATCGAGAGGCGCGGAAGAAGCCACCAGTACCGTGAGCGATGTCGACTGCCTTCTGCCGGCGCGGCCCGCCCGCTGCCA
>CAYOQB010000218.1:0-6519 GCA_964406035.1 uncultured Solibacteraceae bacterium
CACGCGCACGGTGCAGATCAAGATCCGCTACTCCGACTTCTCGACGTTCACGCGCGCGCGGACCCTGGATCACGCCACACAGCTCGACACTGAGATCGCGGCGGCGGCCAAGGAGCTGTTTGGGGCGAACTGGACCGGGCAGCCGGTGCGCCTGGTCGGCGTGTATGCGCAGGGTCTGGAGCACAGCGAAGGCCAAATGAGCCTGCTGGAGGAAGAAAAGACCCGGCGCTGGCGGGATGCGATGTCGGCGGTGGACCGCATTCGCGACCGTTTTGGCGAATCGAGCGTTTCGCTGGCGCGCAGCCTGCAGTCCGACTATCACGAGCGCGTGCACGAGAATCCGGAGAACCTGCCGGGCAAGGAGCCGCGGGGGAAAAGTTAGTTGGCCGCGGGCTCGAGGACGGCGATCAGGTACAGGGCGATGTCGCCCGATTCGCGGTAAGCGGCCAGCAGTGCGCGAACCTCGGGCCCGGTGCGGGCGGCTTGCAGGAAGGCGCGCGCGTGCCACATCCATTCGCCGGCGATCCGCCGCTGGATGCCGGCGTTGCGCAGGTGCTGCACGGCGGCCGCAGCCAGCTTGTCGCGCTCCGGTCCGGAAGGCGTGAGCTCCAGAAGCGCTTCCAGCAGGATGGCCTTCTGGTGGAAGTAGGCGATGTCACTCTTCTCGCTGGTCCCGGTCCAGCCGGCGAAGTCCTTCAGGAAGTCGGTGAACGCGCGCGTCCAATCCGCGCTGTGGCGCTGGTCCATGGAGAGCACGCGGCCCTGATCGTCAAAGCGCAGCTTGCGAGCGGCGACGGCGAAGCGCCGCGATTCCGCGGATTCGAAGTATGCCTCCACTTCGGGCTTGCGGATCTCGGCCAAGCGTACCGGTTCGACGGCGGGCGTATCGCCGCGCAGCTCGCTGTTGTACCACTCGAGCAGCGCCGCCGCATCGGGCGATTCGGAGCAGCGCTCGCCGCGCTGGTGAGCCCGGAGGTAAGTGGCGAAGGAGTGGAGGAGGCCCTGCACGCCGATTCCGCGGCTACGCGCGAAAGTGAGCAGCGCGCCGAGGGCGTCCCGCATGGCGCCGGCCTGTTGCGAGAACAGGCGGTCGCCGGACGCGATCTGTTCCAACCGGGAGGCGAAGGTCGCCACCAGCAGTTCCGCCTGTTCCGGAGGGGGCTGCATCGCCAGGGCCGCGTGTACGAGCGGAGCCCAGGAGAGCTCCGAGGAGGCGGGCCGCAGCAGAGCCAGCAGAAACGCGAAGTCTTCCTGATCGCGGCGCTCCTTGGCGGTGAACGCCGTCTGCGCGATCCGGGACGCGAGCTGATAGTAGGCATCGAAACCTGGCGTCAGGGAGTCCTTGCATTCCGGTTTGCCGGCGGCGGGCGTCGGGATGGACTGGAACATCGTGCGGGCGCGGTCCCGGTCCGCTTCGAGCATGGCCGCGACCGCTCGTGCTCGCAGGGTCAGGGCGTCCAGCCCGAGGCGCGAAGCATGACTGCGGTAAATGGGCCGTGTATCCGGCGCCGTGCCGTCGATCGCGGTGAGAGGAAACGCTTGGGATGCCAGAGACCCGAGTTGAAAAGCCTCCTCGATCAGAGCTTTTCGGGTGTCACGCGGCGCGCCCGCGGCGATCTTGAGCAGCGCGTCGGCGGCGATCTCCGGCGGCGCGGAGCGCGCCAGGTTGATCAGCTCTTCGAGGCTGCCGGGGTTCGCCCAAGCGGTGACGGCGACGGCCAGCAAGAGAGCGGACAGTAGGCGCATCAGAAATTCACAATCGCGGCAAAGGACTTGGGATCCAGGCTGGCGCCGCCCACCAGCGCGCCATCCAGGTCCGGCTGGGCCATCAGGCCCTGGATGTTGTCGGGCTTGACGCTGCCGCCATAGAGGATGCGAAGCTGCTCGGCGGCTTTGGCGCCGAACTCCCCCGCGGCCAGTTTACGCAGCAGGCGATGCGCCTCCTGCGCGATTTCCGGCGTCGCCGTGCGTCCGGTGCCGATGGCCCACACCGGCTCATAGGCGATCACGATTCCAGCGAATTGTTCGGGAGTCAAGCCCGCGATGCCTCCGCTGAATTGACGTTGCAAGACTTCATCCGTCTTGCCGGACTCGCGCTCGTCGAGCATCTCGCCCACGCAGACGATCGGTTTCAACCCCGCGTTCAACGCCGCAACCGTTTTCTTCAGGACCGAAGCATCGGTTTCGCCGAAGAACTGGCGCCGCTCGCTGTGCCCGATAATCACCCAGCGCGCGCCGGAGGCGGCGATCATCGGGGCGGAAATTTCGCCGGTGAATGCGCCTTCCTTCTCGTGGTGCAGGTTCTGCGCGCCGATCGCGACATTGGTCCCCTGCGCGGCGTGCACCGCGCCGGGGATTGACAGGAAAGGCGGGCAGATGACGATCTCGCGCCCGGACGCCGCGGCCACGGCGGGAAGAAAAGCATCGAAGAACGACTGCGTCTGTTGCGCGTCCTTGTACATCTTCCAGTTGCCGGCCAGCAGCGGAGTTCGCATGCTATCAGCGTATCGCAGCGAGGAAGCTGGTTCCCTTTTCGATCCTCGTTTGGAAGTTCTCGGCCACCGTTTGACCGATGTCAGACAGCGTCGCGCGCGTGCCGAGATTCACGGCGCGGACTCGCGGACCGGAGGCCAGCAGTGGGACGTACTCGCGGCTGTGATCGGTGGACGGCGTGGTCGGGTCGTTCCCGTGATCCGCGGTGAGGATCAGCAGGTCATCGGGCTGGAGAGCGGACCTCAATTCGGGAATCCAGGCATCGGCCTGCTCCAACGCGCGAGCGTAGCCTTCCACGTCGTTGCGATGCCCGAACAACTGGTCGAAGTCCACCAGGTTGACGAAAATCAGGCCGCGATCGAAGCTG
Organism: uncultured Solibacteraceae bacterium; assembly: GCA_964406035.1. Classification (GTDB taxonomy): domain Bacteria; phylum Acidobacteriota; class Terriglobia; order Bryobacterales; family Bryobacteraceae; genus JAIEPW01. The sequence continues at coordinate 2,861 of CAYOQB010000218.1, forward strand.
CGCAGGGCCTCCATGGTGCGGGCCATGCCTTCGGCGTTGTCCGCGGTCTTGACATGCGGCCCGATGCCGCGACCCAGGAACACATCCCAGATCTTGCCGACGCTGTACACCTCGCATCCGCATTCCTGCAGCCTGTCGAGCAGCATGCCGGGCGGCGGGGGCACGGCGAAGTCGCGGCGATTCGCGGTGCGCCGGAACGCGCCCGGCGATCCGGTGAACGGCCGCGCGATCACCCGCCCTACTTCATCCGGACCGCGCAGGATGTCGCGCGCGATCTCGCACATGCGGTACAGCTCCGGCAGCGGGATCACATCCTCATGCGCGGCGATCTGGAACACGCTATCCGCCGAGGTGTAGACGATCGGGCTCCCGGTGCGCACGTGTTCCTCGCCGAGTTCGGCGATGATTTCGGTTCCCGAAGCTGCCTTGTTGCCGATCGCCTTGCGCCCGGTCTGCTGTTCGAAGCGATCCAGAATGCGCGGCGGAAAGCCGTCTGGGAACAGCGGCAGCGGCTGGGCGAAGTGGATTCCGGCCATCTCCCAATGCCCGGTGGTGGTGTCCTTGCCGGGAGAGGCGAGCGCGCAACGGCCGTATGCGCCTTCGGGGCTCGCGGCGGGGTCCAGTCCCGCGAACGGCCGGATATTAGCGAGTCCCAAGGCACACAGGTTCGGCAGATGCAGCGGACGCTGCTTCGCGATGTTGCCGAGCGTATCGCTGCCCGTGTCGCCGTAGGCTTCCGCGTCGGGCATTTCGCCGATGCCCACGCTGTCCAGCACCACCCAGATCACGCGGCGGAAGGCCATCATTCGCCTTTCAGAAGCTCGCGAATGCGTCCGGTGAGCTGATCGGCGAAGTGTCCGGGGATGAAGCCCTGCATGCGGCTGGCGATCCGCCCCTGCTTGTCGATCACAATCGTGGTCGGGATCGAGGAAACGCGCAGCAGCCGAGACAGCCCGTCCTCGAAGTAGACCGTCTTGCTCCACTGATTCTCTTCGAGAAACGGCTGCACCAGCCCGCGCTCCTGATCGGTGTTGATGGACAGGAACGCGACGTCCTTGCGATCGCGGAAGCGCTTCTTCACTTCCTCGTACTCGGGATGCTGCACGCGGCAAGGACCGCACCAGGTGGCCCAGAAGTCCATCACGATCACGTTGCCCAGCAGCGAAGGCATGGACAGCTTCGCGCCGCCGAGGCCGCTGAGCGTGAATTCCATGGGATCGCTGAGCAGCGCGTTGGGGTCGGCTTTCAGGAACGCCTGGCGGCGCGCCTCCATGCGCTCGCCGATGCGGTCGTGCGCCGCGAGGATGGCATCGCCCAGGCCGGTTTCGGAACCCTTCCAGGCCCGGTAGGACGCGGCCAGGGCCTGCCGGTCGCGAATCCGCGTTTCGTCGATCACTTTGGGATCCACCAGCACGAACGCGCTGGCCAGATAGGCGACCGCTTCCTGGTGATTGCCGGCTTTTGCGAAGCGATGTCCGGTAAAGCGCGCGGCCTCGGCGGAAGGATACTGCAGGAAGCTCGCGCGAGCCAGGCGGATGGCGTCGGCCTGCTGAGTGAGAAGGTCGGCGGCGCGAGCCTGCAGCAGCAGCGCCTCAGCAACGCCGCGATCCCGCTCCTCCCGCTTGCGGATGGCCTGCCGGGGGGAATCATCGGGATCGGCTTGCGTCAGCCGCCAGACCTGCTCCAGCATGGCGCCGTGCTTGGCGGCGCGGCGCGCATTCTCCGCGCCGCCCAGTTTCACCAGCGATCGGGCCACGGCCTCCAGCACCGCCGGGTCCTGCGGATTCTGTTCCAGCATCTTTTCGCCGTGCAGGACGATGCGGCGGTGGTCGTTCAATTCCACCGCGCCTTGAAACAAAGCCTTGGAGAACTCCGGCCGCTTGGCGGAATCCGGAAACTTCTCCATGTGCGCTTCGATGGCGCGGATCAGGTCCGGCGTGCTGTTGCCGGCTTCGCCGAGAGCGCGCTTCAGCGCTTCCTGCTCCCGAAACGGAATGTCCTGCGCGGGCAGCAGCAGGCAGGCGGAGAGGAGCAACAGCCAGCCGCGCATCATTCGGTGCTCTTCACCTTGCGGGCGCGGAAGGTCTGGGCCAGCATGGAAGCGCGTTCCCGGGCGATGTTCAGGTAGCTGTCGTTCTTGGCCACGCGATCGAGCAGCGGCAGAAAGACGTCGTGGGCCAGCAACGTCTTGCGGTCCCAGGCGGTATTCAGCAGCAGCAGGGCCTTGTTGACGCCCAGCTTGTCGTACTTCACGGAGCGTTCCAGTTGGATGAAGATCTGCTCCGCTTCGATGATGCGTTCGAACCAGGAGGCCAGGGCGCGGGCGTTCTCGTCGAGCGTGTAGTTGAACTTCGTCTCCCACTTGTCGGGACCTTCCTCCCAGCGGAAGGTCTTCATGCCCATGTTGGCGACCTTGATATTCGCCTCCAGCGGCTTCTGGAAACGGTCCACCTTGCGCGCGAGGTCAAAGATCGCGGCGGCGTCCTCGGGCTCGAGTTGCAGGCGCGCGGGATCTTCGTTTTCCGCCTCGCGATAAAGAACCGTGCCGTCCTGCTCCACGACGATGGACACGTAAGCCGGCACCGAGCCGGGGAACGACTTGGTATACAGGATGCGCGGGGCGGCGGCGAACGCCGCAACCTGCAGCAGCAGCGCGAGCAGCGACAGTCTCATGACGCAGCGGCCCCCCGGTAGTGAAAGGCATGGCAGATGGCCACCGCGACGGCGTCCGAGGCGTCCGCCGACTCAAACACCGCTCCGCCTCCCACCAGACGCTGCACCATCAGGGCGACCTGTCCTTTTTCCGCGCGGCCATAGCCGACCACGCTCTGTTTGATTGTCAAAGGCGAGTATTCGCCCAGGGGAAGTCCGGCCTCGGCCGCCGCCAGCAGGGCGACCCCGCGGACGTGCGCCAGCTTCAGCGCGGACTTGGTATTTTGCGAATGGAACACTTCCTCCACGGCCACGGCCTGCGGCTCGAATTCGCGAATGACGCCGCGCAGCCGCGCGGCGATCGCCAGCAGGCGCGTCTCGAAGGGATCGGAAGGGCGGGTGCGGATCACGCCGCAGCAAACCATGCGGTGACGCCGTCCGTCGCTTTCGATCACGCCGAAGCCGGTGCGCTCGCTGCCGCAATCGATGCCGAGTATGCGCATACAGGCGGCCCGGCGGCCTTCTCAGGCCATCGCCTCCAGTTCGCTTTCGTCGATGTCGAAGTTGGAATAGACGTTCTGCACGTCGTCGTGCTCTTCCAGCACCTCGCTCAGCTTCAACATGCCGCGCGCCTGCGTGCCTTCCAGCTTGATGAGATTCTTCGGCACCAGGGCGATGGACGCGGCTTCGGTCGCAATCCCGGCCTTCTCCAGCGCGGCGAGCACCTGGTCGTGACTTTCCGGCGCGGACAGCACTTCCCAATTCTCGCCGTCGTTGCGCAGATCCTCGGCGCCGGCGTCCAGCACCAGGTTCATCAACTGATCCTCGGTGGCCTTGCCGCCCTCGATCAGGATCTGGCTCTTGCGCTCGAACATCCACATCACGCTGCCAACTTCGCCCAGGTTCCCGCCGTGCTTGGAAAACACGTGGCGGATTTCCGAGACGGTGCGATTGCGGTTGTCGGTGGCCACCTGCACGATCACGGCGGCGCCGCCGGGACCGTAGCC
>CAYOQB010000219.1:0-6424 GCA_964406035.1 uncultured Solibacteraceae bacterium
CCCCAGGTCAAGCGAAACGTTGGCGGTGAAGGGGATCTCAGAAGTCTGGCCGCCCGGCACGCCGATCCGCCACAGCTTGCCGCCGTAGTTCGTGATCAGGCTCTTGCCGTCGGGAAGGAAGCAGAACGCCGGCATGGTGTCTCGAGAGGCAACGGATTCCTGCTCGTCGCGCTGCACCGGGTACTTCAGCCAGCTCTCCTCGCCTGTGGTGAGGTCGCGGATGCGGAGTCCGGTTTCGTTATCCAGCCGCGTGGCGAAGACCAGCGTTTTGCCGTCGGGCGAAACCAGCGGCTTCATGCCGCTGCCGGCGGCGTTCGTGATGGTGTCCTGCTCGCCGCTTTGGACGTTTTTCCGGACAACCTGCCACAACGGGAACGTCGCGTTGTAGGTGAAGTTGTTGCGCCGCTCGGCGAAGTACACGTACTTGCCGTCCGGCGACATCACCGGACCCATGTGATTGCGGATCTGGTCGCGAGGCGTGTCCGGACGCTCCTTGGACTTCGTGTACTGAACACCGGCGCCGCCGTCGATGTTGTACATCCAGATCTCCTGCGCGCCGGACGCGGGGGTCGACTTCGAAACCAGCACATACTGGCCGTCGCGGCTCCAGGACGGCGAGAGGAAGTTGGCCTGCTCCTCCTTCGAGAGCTGCTTCGCGTTCGATCCGTCGGCGTTGGCGATCCAGAGATTCTCGGAGCCTTCCCGGTCGCTCAGAAACGCGATCCGCTTGCCGTCGGGCGAGTAAGCCGGCTGGCCTTCAAACGCCAGTCCGCCCATCAGGAGCTTGGCTTCCCCGCCGGCGACCGGCAGCGTGTAGAGGTCACCAAGCAGGTCAAAGAGAATGGTGCCGCCATCGGGCGACACGCTCAAAGACATCCAGGTGCCTTCATTGGTGGTGAAGTCGAGCTTGCGTTCCGTCTTCAGCGGCAGTCCGGGCTTCTTCTCCGGAGGCTTGTCCTGGCTGAAAACGGGCGATAACCAGAGACTGGCGCAGCCGATCAGGCAGGCCGAGGAAGCGAGCAGGAGACGCTTTTTCATTCGAAACACCTCGTGGACTTTAGTGACGCCGAGTATATCACCGGCGATCTTGCGCAAGGTCCCCGAGGTGCTCGAAAGGGCTACTGCTCGCTGAGGTTCACCACCTGGAAGTGGAACCGCTCCGGCGGCAGCGACGACATCGGGCCGGAGGTCATTCCGGACCAGGTCTGATACGCCGTCGAGGCGAGCGATCCGTTCAGGTACAGCAGAAACTGGTTCGAGAAGCAGCCGATTGGCGGCGGCTGGCGAAACGTCAGGCGCATCCCCACCGCGCGATCGAGCGCGACACCCGCGTGGGGCACCGCCTTGTCCTCGATCAGCGTGACGAAGCTCGCCCGGCCCGCGTGCGGCCAGATGTCGGTCCGAATCAGGTTGCGCAAGTCGATCCTCGTGTCGAAGGTCATCTCGCACTGCCGGATCCACTCAAGCACGCTGTCGCCCCACTGCCAGTGGGTGACGAACGTCAGGTACTGCTCCACCAGATTGATCGCGAGGTCCATCTTGCGGCGCTCGATGTCGGCGTCCGATGCGAGACCATCCAGCGCCACCGGCGGGATCAGATCCTCGTCGGTGACGATCTCCTCCGCCATGCCCATCACCCGGTCCAGACGTTTCACGCCGGGCGCGGTCTTCACCAGCAGCGGCGGCAGCTCGTGCGTCTTGCCGCCCGGTACCTCCACAAACTGACGATCGCCAAAGATGTGCATAACCACGCGCCTCCACGGTTCTTGTCAGTCCCTATCGGCAGAACCGGCGGGAAACTGACGCCCTGCTCCAATGACGTGAACGAACCCCCGTTCGTTCCTTCACCCAGTAACGCGCAGAACCATCCCAAAGAAGACCTTTCGTGAGATTCTGCGGATAAACCGCTTTCTTGTCAATAGCCGATCGCAAAGTCGCTAGCACTCTCCCGGACATGCTGCCAGGCCTGTTCCGCGCATGTCCATGTACACTAGCCTGCTAGATGTCCGTTCCCCAGAAGGTCTGCATCATCGGCGCCGGCTCCAGCGGGATCGCCGCCTGCAAAGCCCTTCAGGACCGCTCCATACCCTTCGAATGCTACGAAGCCGGCGACCGGGTCGGCGGCAACTGGGTTTACAAGAACTCCAATGGCATGTCCAGCGCCTACCGCGGGCTGCATATCAACACCTCCCGCCTGCGCATGCAGTATTCGGATTTTCCAATGCCGGAAGACTATCCCGACTTCCCGCACCACACCCACATCGCCCAATACTTCGACGACTACGCCGAACATTTCCAACTGAAGCGGCATATCCGCTTCCGCACCAGGGTGGCGCGAGCCGAGCCGGTGCCGGGCGGCTGGGAAATCACTCTCGAGGACGGCGCGCGCAGGAGCTATCGCGCCCTGATCGTCGCCAACGGCCATCACTGGGACCCCCGCTGGCCCGAGCCGCCGTTTCCCGGCGAGTTCCGCGGCCGGGTCCTGCACTCCCACGAATACCTGGAGCCGGAGCCCTTCCGCGACCAGAACGTCCTGGTGGTCGGCTTCGGCAACTCCGCCATGGACATCGCGGCGGAAACCTCGGCAATCTCCAAGGCGACCTTCCTCTCGGTGCGGCGCGGATTCCACATCATTCCCAAGTACCTCTTCGGGCGGCCGCTCGATCGCCAGCCGCTGCCCGCCTGGATGCCCTTCTCCTGGCAGCGAGCCGTGCTCGGCTTCCTGATCCGCCTGTCCACTGGCAACCCTCGCGACTTCGGGCTGCCCGAGCCGGATCACAAGATTCTGTCCGCCCATCCCACCGTCAGCCCGGACATCCTGAACCGCATTGTTCACGGCAGGGTGAAGCCAAAGCCCAACATCGAGCGGCTCGACGGCGACGGCGTCGTTTTCACCGACGGCACGCGCGAAGCGATCGACGCCATCGTGTACTGCACCGGATATAAGCTCAGCTTCCCGTTCTTCCGTCCGGAACTGATCAGCGCGCCGAACAACGACCTGCCGCTGTTCCGGCGGGTGTTTCATGCCAAGTATCCGGATCTGTTCTTCATTGGCTTGCTGCAGCCGCTGGGAGCGATCATGCCGCTCGCCGAGTTGCAGAGCGTGTGGGTCGCCCGCTATCTGCTGGGCGAGTACGCACTGCCCTCCCCCGACCGCATGGAACGCGACATCCGCGAGGAGCGCGAGAGGATGCGCCGCCGCTACGGCTCCGCTCCGCGCCACACCATGCAGGTGGATTTCGCGCCCTACGTCAACGCCGTGCGCGAAGAAATGAAACGCGGCGCGGCGCGATCCGCGCGACCGCTCATCACGTAAAATGGCGCGATATGAGACTCGCGTTCCTGTTGGGGACCGCCGCGCTGCTGGCCGCCCAGCAACCGGCCGATCTGATCCTGAAGAACGGCAAGATCGTCACCGCGGACGACCGGTTCCGCATCGTCCGCGCCGTCGTGGTGAAGGACGGGCAGATCATCGCTACCGGCGATGACGGCATCGCCGCAAGGTTCACCGCGCCTCAGATTATGGATCTAAGGGGACGGACCGTCCTGCCTGGATTCAACGACACGCACATCCACTTGCGCGGCGACCCTCCCTTCTACATCGAACTGGAGGACGCCCGCAGCATCCAGGAGATCCAGTCGCGGGTCCGCTCGATGGCCGCCAGGCTCGGCAAGGGCGCCTGGATCACTGGGGGCAACTGGAGCGAGGATCAACTGGAGGAAAAGCGCCGCCCCCTGCGCGCCGATCTCGATGCCGCCGCGCCCGCCAACCCGGTTGTGCTGACGCGAGCCGGAGGGCATAGCTCGGTCGGCAACACGCTGGCGCTGCAGGCTGCCGGCATCACCCGGTCCAGCCCCGATCCGGATCGCGGCGTGATCGAAAAGGACGCAGCGGGCGAACCCAACGGCGTTATCCGGGAGCGCAACGACGTGTTCCTGCGCCACGCGCCGCGCGCCTCCAGGGAGCAACTGCGGCCCAGCCTGATCGCCAAGCTGCGGCGTCTGTTTTCGCTGGGGATCACCAGCATCATCCTGGCCGGCGCGTCGCTCGAGGACTGGAAAGAATGGCAGGCGATCTACGCCGAGCATGGCGCGACCCTGCCGCGAGCCGCCATCCAGATCTACTGGCCCGGTGTCGAAGCCCTGCGCTCCTTCGGCGGGAAAACGGGCGATGGCGACGAACGGCTCCGGTTGGGCGCCATCAAGATGCTGGTAGACGGCGGCTTCACCGGACCCGCCGCCTACACCATCCTGCCCTACAAAGGCCAGCCGGACTTCCGCGGCAAGCTGACCATGACCCCGGAAGAACTCCACCAGCGCATCCGCGAGAGCCATCGCCTGGGGTGGCAGTTGGGATTGCACACGATCGGCGACGCCGCCATCCAACTCACGGTGGATGCTTTCGAGCGCGTGCTGAACGAGATTCCGCGCGCCGATCACCGCCACTACCTGAATCACTTCAGCATGATGCCGCCGCGCGAAACGTTGCGCAAAATGGCCAGGCTGAACCTCTGGATCTCGCAGCAGCCCAACTTCACCTACACGCTGGAAGGCCGCTACAACGACAACCTGGAGCCGGCCCGGGCTTCCGTAAATAACCCCGTGGCGACGCCCATGAAAGCAGGCATTTTCCTCGCCATCTCCAGCGATATCCTGCCCATCGGTCCCATGGTGGGCCTGTATGCCGCGGTAACGCGCAAGGGCATGAGCGGCGCGGTCTACGGTCCCGAAGAGCGGATCTCCATGAAGGACGCCATCATCGCCTACACCCGCAACACCGCCTTCTTCACCCGCGAGGAGAAACGAAAGGGCACCATCGAACCCGGCAAGCTCGCTGACCTCATCGTGCTGGACCAGGATCTGCTGACCATCGACCCCGATCGCACGCTCGGCGTCAAGGTGCTGCGAACCTTCGTTGGCGGCCGCGAAGTGTATGCTTCGAAATAGGCTACTCTTCTCTCTTGCGCTGCCTTCTGTTCAACAAGCCGTACGGTGTGGTTTCGCAGTTCTCTGACCGGGAGAATACCGGGCGGCCGACGCTCAAGCATTTCATTCCCGTCCCCGACGTCTACCCCGTCGGTCGCCTGGATCACGACAGCGAAGGGTTACTGGTGCTGACGGACAACGGCTGGCTGCAGCATCGCCTGGCGAACCCCAACTTCGAGCATGAGAAGACCTACTGGGCCCAGGTGGAAGGCGTTCCGGACCGCGCGGCGCTGGACCGCTTGCGCAGCGGAGTGGAGATCCTGCGCTACCGCACCCGCCCGGCCAAGGTCCGAGAGATCCACCCCGATGTTCCGCCGCGAGATCCGCCGGTGCGCTCGCGCAAGTCGATTCCCACCGCCTGGCTCGAGATCAAGCTGATCGAAGGCCGCAACCGGCAGGTGCGGCGCATGACCGCCGCCGTCGGCTTGCCCACGCTCCGCCTGATCCGGAAGAGCGTGGCTGAGTTGAATTTGGAAGGTCTCGCGCCGGGAGAATGGCGCGACCTCACGCCGGTGGAGATGGCCCGGCTGCACCAGGAGCTAGTACATCCCAAGCGACGGTTCTAAAGCTCTTTCCCGATCCGCAAATGAATCTGCCGGTTCATTCGAAAAGAGAAAGGAAGCCGTATTCTTGAGTTGCACAAGGATGGTTTTCCTCCGAAGTCTCCGGGGCGCGAGTTCCGGGTACTCCGACTCTCAGGCCCCGGAATGAGCCCCGGGGCCTTTTTTCTGGACCTGAAAAAACCGCAGGCGGGTTGAAGCCCGCCTGCTAAGTGGGGCCGGGCAGGGTGAGCACCCGGCGATTGCAGCTAGATCTTCTGAATCTTCACGCCGCCATTGGTAGTCATCGCGCGCACCAGCGGACCGCCGGAGCCAAGATTTAGGGTCAGGCGGCGGCTCAGGTCTCCCTGCACCTGCACCGGGAAATCGACATTCAGCTTGCCGTTGACCGTTCCGGTTTCGAGTGTCGCGGAGTAGTTGGCCGGGACCGCCATCTTGATACCGCCATTCGCGGTCCGGACATCCAGTTGCTGGCCGTCCCAGCGCGATCCCGCGAGTTCGACGTCCAGGCCGCCGTTGCGGGTCTGGCCCTTCACGTCACCGCCGAGCCGCCGCAGGCTGACTCCGCCGTTGGTGGTGTCAAATTCAATGCGTCCGGCCACGTCGGAGATGCTGATGCCGCCGTTGTGCGCGGTCAGGTTCAAATCGGCGCGCTGTGGGACAAAGATTTCGAAGCTGACTCCCCAAGACTCTCGCCTGCGGCTTTCCGGGCCCTGGGGCCGGACCATCCCGGCGGAGAGTTCCAGGCGAACCTGATTCGCCAGGGCGCGGGCGTCGCCTTCCGTGTCAGCCCAGGCTTCCACCTTGGCGCGTACGAGAACGCCGGACTGATTCCAGCCCTTCACGCTGATGCCGCCATTCTGGCCGGCGTCCACCGA
>CAYOQB010000220.1:0-6346 GCA_964406035.1 uncultured Solibacteraceae bacterium
AGCTTGTTCAGCAGCCCGATCCCGCGGCCTTCCTTCTTTTCGTAAATCAGAATGCCGCGGCCTTCCGCCGCGATCTGCTCCAGCGCGAGCTCCAGTTGCGCGCGGCAATCGCAGCGCAGGCTGTGAAATACATCGCCGGTCAGGCACTCGGAGTGGATGCGCACCAGCGGGGGAGCTTCGGAAGTGACATTGCCCATCACCAGCGCCACCGCCTCCTCCACCTTCCCGTCCAGCCGGGCCTCGAACCCGCAAATCCGGAACTGCCCGAAGCGGGTGGGGAAGTCGGCCTCGGCCACTTTCAAGACACGTAGGGCGGGGATGGCTGCCATGAGAGAAGTACGCTGAATCTTTCATTATAATGAGCTTCAGCGTCACCGCGCGGCGCCGGTCCGGAAACTGCTCATGCGGGAACAACAAGATCTGGTGATCCTGCTGGTGAAGCTGGCCGTGGCCGCTTCCCTGGCCAGCATCCTTTCCCGGTCCGGCCGTTTCCAGCGCATGCTGCTGCGCGAGGAGCGCACCCTGCACCAGCGCATGCAACTGGCGTTCGGTTCGGCGATCCTCTTCGGCGCGGGCGTCGCCACCCGCATCCTGACCCGGAACACCTACCAGGCGGTGGACCTCGGCCTGGAAGGCAGCTTGCTCCTGGGCATGGTGGGCGGCTACATCACCGGCTTGCTGGGCGGCATCATGATCTCCATCCCCGCCATGTTCAACGGCGAATGGATGACCATGCCGGTGTTCGCGGCCGCGGGCGTGCTCGGCGGCCTGCTGCGCGACATCGCGCCGGAAAAAGAGGAGATCTGGCGATTTTCGCCGTTCTTCGATCTCAACCTCTATCGCCTGATCCGCCGCCGCGAGATCAAGCGCACCGCCTTCGGCCTGACCTGTGTGATGACCATCTTCCTTGCGGAACTGATCCGGATCTCCGTGGCGCAAATTTTCCCGGTGCACGGGATGTTCTCGCTGTCGCGGTACTGGGAAACTCAGAACCCGCTGGCCCTGGTGGCGATCTTCGTCTCCACCCTCTTCTGCGTGTCCCTGCCGCTGAAGATCTGGAACGCCAGCCGCACGGAGAAGATCCTGGAGACGCAGCAGCGCCTGTTGAACGAGGCCCGCCTGGCCGCGCTCAGCCGCCAGATCAATCCTCACTTCCTGTTCAACACGCTGAACTCGGTGGCCTCGCTGATCCGGGTGAATCCGGACCAGGCCCGGCAGGTGGTGTTCAAGCTCGCGGCGATCATGCGCCGCCTGCTGCGCAAGAGTGACGGCCTCAGCCCTCTGCGCGAGGAGCTGGCTTTCATTGACGACTATCTCTCCATCGAGATGGTGCGCTTCGGCGACAAGCTGAAGTTCGAGCGCGACATCCAGCCCGAAACCCTGGACCGCTTGGTGCCCAGCATGATGTTGCAGCCGATTGTGGAGAATTCGATCCGGCACGGCCTGTCCAGCAAGGTGACCGGAGGGCGGGTGCGGGTGCGAAGCTTTTTGTCCGAAAACCGCCTCCACGTCTTAGTGGAAGATGACGGCGTAGGAATTCCGGAAGCCAAGCTCGCCACGCTGTTCGAGCAGGGGATTGGCGTTTCCAACGTGAACGAAAGGCTGAAGGTTTTGTTCGGAGACGACTACCGGATGTGGATCGATTCCAAGCCCGGCGAGGGCACCACCACCGGAATCGAACTGCCTGCCCTGGAGACTACCCTGGCAGCGGTATCATAGGCGGAGCTAAAGTGAGCGACTGGAACGTCCCATTAACCCTGACCTCGGAACGGCTGCCGGAGACCATCGCCAGCCGCACCCGCCGCACCTACGACCTGCTGGCGGGGATCTATCCGGCAAGTACGTTCTTTTTCCATGCGAAAGCCCACCGCTGGGCGGTGGAAAACTCCGGAATCCTGGACGGCATGCGGGTTCTCGAGGTCGCCACCGGATCGGGCGAGATGTTCCGCCGCCTGGTGCGCGCCAACCCCAACGGATGCACCATCGGGCTCGATTTGTCGCCGAACATGGCGGCGCGCACGCAAAGGCACGCCCGAACCCAGAATCCCGGCGCCAATGTACACTGCCAGGCGGTGGATGTCCGCCACATGCCGTTTCGCGGCGAAAGCTTCGACGCGGTGATGTGCTGCCTCCTGCTCGAACTGCTGGCGGTGGAAGATATCTCGTTGACCTTAAGGGAGATCCGTCGCGTGCTGAAACCGGGCGGGCGATTCACGCTGGTTATGATCGGCGAAAATTCGCCGCGCTTCAACTTCTGGTATCGGGTGGGCGGCGGCCTGGTTCCGTCCTTCTGGGGACGCCAAGTGGAACAAACCGTTGCCCCAATGCTGCCTGACTACGGGTTCGAGGTGGAGGTCGACCACCGGCTGAAGCAGAACGGCTATCCGGCGCGGATCATGGTCGCTAACCGTGGAAAAGTGGCCTAAAACTACCCGATAACGCCCGTTAAGGGGCTCGAAGCGGACGCATAAAGGCGCTTGGGCATCCGCCCGGCGAGATGGGCATGGCGTCCCGCTTCCACCGCAAGTCTCATCGCTGTAGCCATTTGCACCGCATCCTCTGCCTCGGCGATGGCGGTGTTCATCAGCACGCCGTCAAAGCCCAATTCCATGGCGATGGCGGCATCCGAGGCGGTGCCGACGCCGGCGTCGACGATGAGCGGCACGGAAGTGATTTTCTCCCGCATAATCCGCAGGTTAGTGATGTTCTGGATGCCCAGGCCGGAGCCGATGGGGGCGCCGAGGGGCATGACCACAGCGGCGCCGGCGTCCACCAGCTTGCGCGCGTTCACCAAATCGTCGTTGGTGTACGGCATCACCACAAACCCTTCTTTTACAAGCACTTTGGTGGCTTCGAGCAGACCTTCGTTGTCCGGGAACAAGGTCTCCGGATCGCCGATTACCTCCAGTTTCACCCAGTGTGACAGCCCCACTTCGCGCGCCAGGAATGCGGTCCGGATGGCCTCATCCGCGGTATAGCAGGCCGCGGTGTTGGGCAGGATCCACATGCGCTCGCGGTCAATGTAATCGAGCAGGGATTCCTGGCTTTTGTCATTGAGGTTGACGCGGCGCACCGCCACGGTGACCACGTCGGCGCCGCTGGCCTGATGACAGCGGGCCATCTCCTGAAAGCTGCGGTATTTGCCGGTACCGACGAGGAGACGGGAGGAGAACTCGCGTCCGGCGATGCGAAGGAGGTCCGCCATTTCTTCATTCTAACGCCGCGGCACGCGGACGCTATTGCCGGACCCGGCAACGGCCGATTAAGGGGTGGGGCTATGAAACGAAACCTTGTTCCTTTGCTGGGGATTGCGTTCGTGGTGGCGGTGGCGTCCACCGGGGTGTTTTACGGTCTGTTCGTGGGCAAGCTGAACAGCAGCGTGGACCGGCGGGCGGCGCAGATCGTGGTGGCGGCGAAAGCGCTGGACCGCGGGGTGGTGATCGCCAGGGATGATCTCGCGACGGTGGCGTGGACGGCGGGGGCGCTGCCCAAGGGAGCATTCCAGAACACGGACCAGGCAACCGGCATGAAGGTTCTGGATCCGATTGCCGAGGGCGAGCCGGTGCTGCAAGCGAAGCTGGCTTCCTCCGATCCCAACGCGGCGGGCAATGGCGTGCCCGTTGGATACCGGGCCATCTCGGTTCACGTGTTCGACTCTTCGGGCGTGGTGGAACTGCTGCGGCCGGGGCAGAAGGTGGATGTCCAGGTCTACCAGCCCAAGGAATCGGGAACGGAGCCGGAGGTGCGGACGGTGCTGCAGGATCTGGCGGTGCTGTCGGTTCGGGAGAAGGGCGTCCCGACGGGCGGAGGCGCGCAGAACCTGGGCCTGATTCCGGTGGTGACGCTGCTGGCGAAGCCGGCCGAGGCGGACATTCTGGCGTTGTCGGATTCGGCGGCGCGGGTGCGGCTGCTGCTGCGAAACCCATTGGACGAGGGTAAGGCGCGCACAGCGCCGGTGCGGATGCCGCAGGTGCTGCGAGGCGATTCGCCGCGCTCCCAGGAGTAATGGCTGGTGGCTATACTTTCCGCACTCTTCTTTTTCGCCATCACGTTCCTGCTGATCGCCACGGCGGTGGTGGCGGGGTGGATGGTGACCGGCAAATCCTGGAAGGAGCAATCCGAGGAACTCGCGCGGGAAAACGAGGGGGCGGAGGAGCCTTCCATTTTCCGCGACGAACAACTAAGCACGATCTCGGTTTGGGACGGGCTGCTGAAGCGGTTCAACTTCGTGCAGGGCCTGAAGAGCCAGTTGGAGCAAGCCGAGCTCGACTGGTCCGTGGGACGGCTGACCTCGCTGATGCTGCTGGCGTTCACGGTGACGCTGGCGGTTCTGGCGAATCTCCCCGCGATTCCCGTATGGGTTGCGCTGGGCGGCGCCGCGCTGGCGGGCTCCGCGCCGTACTTGTACCTGCGCCGGAAGCGGGCGAAGCGGTTTCGCAAGTTCCAGGAGGAGTTTCCGGACGCTCTCGATTCGGTGGCGCGCTGCCTGCGCGCGGGATATCCGTTCGCGACCTCGATGGAGATGATCGCGGTGGAGTCCACGTCGGTGGTGGGAGTGGAGTTGAAACGAACCGCGGCGGAAGCAAGCCTGGGGATGGCGTGGGCGCAGGCGCTGGACAATCTGGGACGCCGGGTGCCGCTGCTGGAGGTGAATCTCTTTGTATCGGCGGTGCAGTTGCACGCGCGAACGGGCGGGAGGCTAGGCGAGGTGATGTCCGGGCTGGCGGAAACGATGCGGGAGAATGTTGCGCTGACGGGTGAAGTCCGGGCGCTGGCGGCGCACGGGAAGCTGACCGGCCTGGTTCTGAGCATGCTTCCGCTGTTCATCGCGGGGGTGATGACCTACGTGAATCCGGGTTATATGAAGACGCTGGTGGACCATCCAATCGGGAAGGATCTGATTGCCGCGGCGCTGGGATGCCTGGTGCTGGCGCACCTGGTGATCCGCAAGATCGTGGATATCAAGATATGAGCGAAACCGGGCTGCTGATTTCCTTGTTTCTGTTCGTGATGGCCGCGGTGACGGCGGCGGGTTACGTATTCGTGCTGCGGCCGCAAGAGGCGGACCGGGCGGATGCCGGAATCCCGGCGCAGTTGACGGCCCCCACCAACGGCCGGGCTCCGTGGCAGGCGGTGATCATCGACATGTTCCGCCTGATGGGCGAGGCAATGCCGGGGTCGCGAGATGAAGGAAGCGAACTGCGGCAGCGGCTGATCGCGGCGGGGTACCGCTGGCCTTCGGCGTTCTCGGTTTTCTACGGAATCAAGTGCGCGCTCGCGCTGGCGATGGCGGTGGCGACGGGTTGGGTGGCGACGCAAATGAAAGGCGATGCGCTGGGGGCGCTGGTGCCGATCGTTTGTGGCGTGGGGTTCGGCTATGTCGTGCCGGACATTCTGCTGGGGTACGTGGCGAAGAGCCGGGCGGGGCGGCTGCGGCGGGGCTTGCCCGCGGCGCTGGACCTGATGGTGCTGGGGATCGAGGCGGGGCAGGCCATGGATCAGGCGATCCTGGACACCAGCCGGGGCCTGCGCAACACGCACTTCGACCTGGCGCAGGAGTTCACGCGGCTGCACCTGGAACTGCGGGCTTCTTCGAGCCGCGCGGATTCGCTGCGGGCGTTCGCGCAGCGGAATCAGGAGCCGGAGCTGCGGAAGGTCGCGAACCTGCTGATTGACGCGGACCGCTTCGGCACCGGGCTGGGTCCGGCGCTTCGCTCCCATGCGAAGTACCTGCGGATCCGGTTCCGTCAGGGAGCGCAGGAGCGGGCGAGGAAGATCGGCGTGAAGCTGATTTTCCCGGTGTTTTTCCTGATCTTCCCGTCGGTGATTCTGGTGACGTTGGGGCCGGCGTTGATCATGGTGTCGAATAACTTGAAGAAGCTGGTGAACGGTTTCTGAGAGTGTTGGGAGATGGCGGGGGCTGGACTTGCGGTGATTGGTTCCGATATGGCGGGGCCTGGAAGGCCCCGCACCGCCTGAAGGCGGTTCTACGTGGCTGCCGGGTGCTGGCTTTCAGGCAAAACCGTCAGTCGGAACGCAGAGGGTAGCCCCGGAGTTTGACGAAGAATGCAGAGGCAGAACAACGTTTGCCGCTCCGTTACCGTCGCGGCTCTCATTCGGACATCGCGGGGCCTGAAGGCCCCGGACCGCCTGAAGGCGGTTCTACGTGGGCTCTACCTGGTCAGGCGAACTCGTCTTTTCTGCGCGTTTGCCGCTCCGTCACCGTCGCGGCTCTCACTAGACATCGCCAGGCCAAGGTTCTACGGTACTGCCGGTGCTGACTTTCAGGCGAAACCGTCAGTCGGAACGCAGAGGGTAGCCCCGGAGTTTGACGAAGAATGCAGAG
>CAYOQB010000221.1:0-6335 GCA_964406035.1 uncultured Solibacteraceae bacterium
TACTCCCCCTTACCCCCGGAGTATTTTGGAAGCGGAGCAGGTGGAACAGGCACCGTCAGTGTGCTTTTTCAGCTTGCAAGGGAAGACGTGATTCCTGGCAGAAGTGTGGAGTGGACATTTACCGAGAAGACCGGCGCTAATGGAAGTCATGGCTCGGAGCCCCGGCCTGGATGAACTCCAGCGGCCGGACCTGATCCAGCTTCACGGAAATCGCCCCCTGCTGGTTCTGCAGCATTCCTTCAATCAGCAAATAAGGCGCGGAAGTCAGCGCAAAGCGGTTGCGGTCGAATTGGTCGGGGGTGACGATCGCGTTGGAAATTCCGGTTTCATCCTCCAGGCTGAGGAACAGGAATCCGTGGGCGGTTCCGGGGCGCTGGCGGCAGATGACGCAGCCGGCGATCCGGACCCTCTGCCCGTCGCGCAGGCGCGCCAGGTCCGCGGCGGGGGTCACCTTCATTTGATCCAATTCCGCGCGGCGCATGCCGATGGGATGCATGCCGATGGTGACGCCGGTGCCTTGAAAGTCGGCCACGACGCGTTCCTCGGGGGTCATGGGATTCAGAGGCGAATCCGCCGCGGCGGATTCCAGCGATTCGAGCAAGGGTCCCGCGGGACGGGCGAGTCGCGCGGCGGACCATAGCGCATCGCGGCGGTGAATTTTCTCGGGTCCGACGAAATTCAATGCGCCGATCTCCGCCAGCGTGCGCATTTCCTCCTGATTCAGGACGGGAACGCGCACCCGGAAATCCTCCAGGGACGCGAACGGACGCTGCGACCGCGCGGCGACGATCGCCTCCGCGGCGTGCGCGCGCAGTCCTTTGACGTAGTTCAGGCCGAGACGCAGCGCGGGAAGCTCCAGCGTGCATTTCACATCGGAGATCGTCACATCCACGGGGAGCACCCGCAAACCGTGGCGCTGCGCGTCCTTCACGATCGTGGCGGGATGATAGAAACCCATGGGCTGATTATTCAAAAGCGCCGCCGTGAATGCCGCCAGATAATGACATTTTAAATAAGCGCTGGCATAGGCGATGAGGGCGAAGCTGGCGGCGTGCGATTCCGGAAATCCGTACAGGGCAAACGCGGTAATGGACTGAATAATGACTTCCTGCGTCTCGCCGGTGATACCGTTCTCCGCCATGCCGCGGCGGAGTTTCGCTTCCACTTCTCGCATCCGTTTCTCGGATCGGCGGAAGCCGAGCGCGCGGCGCAACTCCTCGGCCTCACCCCCGCTGAAGTTGGCGGCGATCATGGCCATGCGCAGCAACTGTTCCTGGAACAGCGGGACTCCGAGAGTCCGCCGCAGCACCACTTCCAGCGAAGGATGCAGGCAGGAGGCAGGCTCCAGACCCTGGCGGCGTTTCAGATACGGATGGAGCATCTTACCGACAATCGGCCCGGGGCGGATGATGGCCACCTGCACCACGATGTCGTAAAAACACTTCGGCTTCAGGCGCGGCAGGCAGGACATCTGGGCGCGGCTTTCCACCTGGAACAGCCCTACGGTGTCGGCTTTTTGCAATGCCTGGTAAACAGCGGGATCATCCTGCGGCAAATGCGCCAGGTCGATGGGCTCGCGGTAATGATCGGGGATCAGTTGCAGGCAGTCTTCGAGGACAGCCATCATGCCCAGCCCCAGCAGATCCACTTTGATCAGCCCGAGATCGTTGCAATCCTCCTTGTCCCATTGGATGACGACGCGGCCGGGCATGGTGGCGGGCTCCAGCGGCACGATCGAATCGAGCTGGCCCTGGCAGATCACCATCCCGCCCGAATGTTGCCCCAGGTGGCGGGGCAGGCTTTGCACCGCGCAATACAACTCCAGAAACTTGCGGACCTTGGGATGTTCCAGATCGAGCGCGGCATCGCGGAAGCGGGTTTCCGCGGTTTCGCGGGGATCGCTGAAGCCCCAGCGGGAAGCCATGTTCGAGAGGCGCGTGATCTCGTCTTCGGCGAAGCCGAGCACTTTGCCGATGTCCCGGGCCGCGGAGCGGCCGCGGTAAGTGATCACATTCGCGGTCATGGCCGCGCCGCGTTCTCCGTAGCGCTGGTAGACGTGCTGAATGACGCGCTCGCGCTGATCGCCGCTGGGAAGGTCGAGGTCGATGTCCGGCCATTCGCCGCGCTCTTCGCTGAGGAAGCGCTCGAACAGGAGCTCCATTTTCACGGGGTCCACGGCGGTGATTCCGAGCGCATAACAGACGGCGGAGTTAGCGGCCGATCCCCTGCCCTGCACCAGAATGCGATTCTCACGGCAGAACTCGACCAGGTCCCAGACGATCAGGAAGTAGCCGGCGAGGTCGAGCTTCTCGATCAGTTGCAGTTCGCGTTCTATCTGCCGCTGCGCGCGCTGGTTATAGGGGCGGAAGCGCGACGGCGCAGCCTGTTCGGTGCGCTTGCGCAGATAGGAGCTCATGGTTTCGCCCGGCGGGACGGGGTAGCGCGGGAACTCGTAGCCGAGCTGCGCGAGTGTGAAATCGAGCCGCTGGGAGAGCTGGTGGGTGTTGGCGAGGGCTTCGGGATAATCGCGGAACAGCCAGCTCATTTGCCGTTCGTTCTTCAGAAAGCGTTCGCTGTTGCGCGACAGCAGGCGGCCGGCATCCTCGATCGCGCTCTTTTCGCGGACGCAAGTAAGCGCGTCGAACAGCTCGCGTTCCCCCCGGGCGGCGTAGCGGACGCCGTTGGTGGCCAGCAGCGGGATGTTCCGGGAGCGGGCGAGTTCGATGAGGGCCTGATTGCGAGCCTCCTGGTCGCGATGGCCGTGGCGCTGCAATTCGGCGTAGACGTTGCCGCTTCCAAAAATATCCAACAGCCGCTGCAGTTTTTCCGCAGTGGGAATCGCCAGAGGACCGGACTCATCGCCGGTAAGGCAGATCAATCCGCCGGCGAACTGCCGCAACTCGTCCTCGCTGGCCGCCGCCTCCCCCTTGGGCGCGCGCAGCTTCATGGAGGTGATCAGGCGGCAGAGATTCTGGTATCCGGCCCGGCTTTCAGCCAGCAGGACGTAGACCACGCCGTCCTCGCCGGTGATCTCCGCGCCGAGGTGAGCTTTTAGTCCCAGCTTGCGAGCTTCGATGTAGAAACGGGGTGCGCCGGATACGTTGTCGCGGTCGACGAGGGCGACAGCGGGCAGGCCCAGGTTGGCGGCATGGGTGGCGAGGTCCTCCGGAGCGGAGGCGCCGTTGAGGAAGCTGAAGGCGGAGGAGGCGTGAAGCTCGGCGTACATTCGCTTTTTGTTCGCCTTCAGGGTAGCATCAACACACTGCCTGGGTAACTCCCCTGGACCGCCGCTTCTCTTACTCCCGAGGGAGAGTTTGTCATGGCGGAAACTGTGGTTGGAATTTATCCGAACCGCGCCGAAGCCGAACGGGCGAGCGCGCAACTGGAACAGGCGGGCATTTCGCCGCACCGGGTCCAGGTGGTCAGCGAAACAACGGGCGTCACCAGTTCGCGCGCGGCGGGAGCTTTAGCGAACCTGCCGCCAGCCGATGTGCAGCGTTATACCGATGCGTTGCAGCGGGGACAGGCGCTGCTGCTGGCGCAAACTGACGGCAATGAAGCGGACCGCATCCGCGGAATTCTGATGAGTCCTCCGCCGGTGATGCCGGCGGCGACAGCGGCCGCGCCCGCGGTGGTGCGGCGGATCTCCTGGGCGGCGGTGTTTGCCGGCGTGGTGATCGTGCTGGTGACGCAGTTGCTGCTCGGCCTGCTGGGGCTCGGCATCGGCGCGAGCACCATTGACCCGGTGGAGGAACGAAATCCGATGGCCGGGCTGGGCCAGGGCGCCGGAGTCTGGTTTGCGCTCAGCACTCTGATCGCGTTGTTCGCGGGCGGCTGGGCGGCCGGACGGCTGGCGGGGTTCCCCCGCAAGTTGGATGGAACGCTGCATGGCGTGCTGACCTGGGGTCTGGCGACGCTGCTTACCGTTTACCTGCTGACCTCCGCTGTCGGCGGCCTGATCGGCGGCACCATGCGCACCCTGGGTTCGGTGGCGGGCGCCGTAGGACAAGGCGTCGCGGCCGTGGCGCCGCAAGCGGGCGAAGCGATTCAAGCCGAGCTGGACCGCCGCGGCATTGACTGGAGCGACATCCGGCGCGAGGCTCGCGACCTGCTGCGTCAGACCGGCCGGCCAGAGCTGCAGCCAGGGGCCATCGCCACGCAGGCAGAACAGGCTCGCCAGGAGGCGCGGGGAGCGATCGCCGATGCGGCGCAGAACCCGCAGGCGGCCAATCAGGAGCTCGACAGCGCTCTGGACCGCCTGTTCAACCGTGCTCAGGCGGTGGCCAGCGCCGCCGACCGGGAAGCCGTGATCAACGTGCTCGTCGCGCGCACCAACATGACGCGCGACGAAGCCGCGCGCACCGTGGATCGCTGGGAAGCGTCCTACCAGCAGGCCCGCGCGCGAGTGGAGCAGGCGCGGGAGCAGGCCTCGCAACAGGCTCGCGAAACGGCGGCCGCGGCGGCCGACCGGGTCAGCGGAGCCGCGTTGTGGAGCTTCGTCGCGCTGGCGCTCGGGTTGGCCGCGGCTGCGATCGGCGGGCGGGTGGGAACGCCTCGCGATGCCTATGCGGGGGTGGCGGTCCGGTAAGTGCCGATGAAAATACGCCTGCCGGCCGGTGCCAGGCAGTGCCTGGCACCGCCGCAGGCGCAGGACAGCGGCAATCTCTATTTAGTTCAGATTCTTAGCCTGTGGAAATCTTGTTTCTGAAAAGTACCCCCCCTTGCGTTTAGCCCACTTTTTGACGGGCTCCTTTCTAGCCTGAAAACGCCGGAAATGGGCGATTCTCGCGGGGCCGCTGCTTCGAACATGCAGCAGGCCCGAGCCTTCCCCGAAAGGAGGGGGGTCGGGCGTTTCCGCGTCTTTTGGAGCGCGGAAAATTCTTGTAACCTCTTGATCAGGATTGGCTTACCGGAATACCGCGAACGCGCCGGTGCCAGGTGGTGCCTGGCACCAATCAGACGAAAGATTCTTTGTAACCACCCGCCGCCAAGCATTGTATACAGTACACAATGCCAATCTCCCGCCTTACCCTCCAACAGCAGGTCCGCGATGAGCTTCTCGGCTGGATTCAGGAAGGTAAGCTCGCCGCCGGACAGCGCATCACCGAAGAACGCCTCAGCAATCTGCTAAGCGTCAGCCGGACCCCGATTCGCGAGGCGCTGCGCGGGCTGGAGCGCGAGGGACTCGTCTGCCGCGCCAGCCGCGGCTACTCGGTTGCCGCAATCAACGAACAAATGGTCCGCGAGGTGTACCCGATGCTGTGCGCCCTCGAATGCCTGGGACTGCGGCTGGGAATGCCGCGCCTCGCGGCGCTGTGCGACCGCCTGGACGATTTGAATCGCGGCATGGAGGAAAGCGGCGTGGCGGCGGCAACGCGGTACAGCCTGGACAGCGAGTTTCACCAGACTCTGGCGGGGACCCACGACAACGCTTCCTTGCAGCAGGAGCTTGACCGGTTGCGGCGCATGGTCCGTGGATATGACGGCGCGTGGGAGCGGGGTCTGGCTGATGTGCGCGGATCGTGCGCGGCGCACGCGGCGATCGTGACCGCGATTCGCGCCGGCGATCCCGTTTCGGCAGAACGGACGCTGACCCGGCATTGGGAGGAAGGCACGGAAGTAGTGTGCGAGTGGCTCAAGAGGCGAGAAGGAGAAGGCAAGTGAAACAGTTCATCGCGATGCTGGCGTTCTGCCTGGCGACGCTGCACGCGCAGCAGCCGGCCGAGGTGGTGGCGAAGTACGCGCTGGAGCTCGACGTGATCGAGCTGACGCTGGACGCGTCCAGCCGCTATCGGGCACGGGATGTCGCCCTACGCAACGTGCGCCTCGTGGACGTTCAGGGCCGCGTGATTCCCGGCTCGACGATCATCGTGCGCAGCGGCAAGATCGCGCAGGCAGGCCCGGCGGTGAAGGTCCCCGCCGGCATGGACGTGATCGACGCAGGCGGCGCTTTCGCCGTCCCCGGCCTCGCGGACATGCACGTTCACCAACTGACCACCGCGGCGCATCACCTTCTCCATCTGATCCAAGGCGTCACCACGGTGCGCGACATGTCCGGGTTCCCGTGGATGCTGGAGTGGCGGCGGCAGGCCGAATCGGGCGAGATGCTTTTTCCAAGGATGCTGGTTGCCGGCCATATCCTGAATGGCGCGCCGATGGGCATGTACGCGACGGTCCTTCGCAGCGTCGCGGAAGCTCGAGCGGAGGTACAACGGCAGAAGGCGCGGGGCTACGACTACATTAAGGTCCACAACGCGGTGCCGGCGATTTTGTACGACGCCATCGCGGCGGAGGCTCGCGCGCAGGGTCTGTGGCTGGTGGGACACGTGCCGCAC
>CAYOQB010000222.1:0-6232 GCA_964406035.1 uncultured Solibacteraceae bacterium
GTCCGCTATGTTGGCAGCAAGGGCACCAAGCTGATCCGCGGCGCGGATATCAACGAGCGCAACATCTTCGAGAACGGGATTCTGGATGCGTTCCGGGCCGCGCAGACCGGCGGCACTCATCCGCTGCTGGATCGCGTGTTCATGGGGCTGAACGTCGGCGGAGGCCTGGGCGTGGTGAACGGCACGACGGTCACTGGCGGCGACGCCGTGCGCACCATCAGCACCACCCAGGCGCAGCTCGCGGGCAACAACGTGGGCGCCTTCGCTGACTACCTTGCTACCACTACCCAGTTCACGAACCAGCGCGGCGGGCTGCTGCGCCGCGTGGGACTGCCGGAGAACTTCGTGGTCGCCAATCCGCAGTTCTCGAGCGCCCGCTACTCGGGCAACTTCGCGAACTCGACGTTCCACTCCGGGCAGGTGGATGTCACCAAGCGCTTCTCCGCCGGCTGGACCCTGCAGTCCAACTACACCTTCGGCAAGGCGCTGGGTGAAGAAACCGGCGACGGCGACGACCTGAACCGCAGCTATCGCAGCGGCCGTGACCGCGGGCTCGACAAGAAGCCGCTCGGCTTCAACATCACCCACGTGTGGCGCAACAGCGGTACCGTCGCCCTTCCGTTCGGTCCCGGAAAACTGTTCCTGGGCAACAGCCGGGGCTGGATCGCGCGTATCGTGGAGGGCTGGCAGGCGGGCGGCATCGTGAACTTCTTCAGCGGAGAAGTGATGACCATCGTCTCCGGACGCTCCTCGTTCAACTCCTTCAACCCCGGCAGCACCCCGGCCAACTCTGTGGGCGTGGTGGACCCCCGCATGGGCAACGTCCAGCGCGATGGGCGCGGCGTCTCTTTCTTCCAGGGACTTCGCCAGGTGACCGATCCTTCGGTCGCGGGCCTCTCCACGCGCATCCGGAGCCTGAGCCAGCTCCTTGCCGTCACCGATGCGCAAGGCAACCTGATGTTCGTGAATCCGTCGCCGGGCAGCCCCGGCACCATGGCCCTCAACAGCTTCGTGGGACCCGGAACGCGGCGTGTGGACCTGAATATTGTCAAGCGCATCCGGATCAGCGAGCGATTCCAGGTGGAACTGCGCGCCGACGCCATCAGCGCTCTGAATCAGCCCAACTTCGATCTGCCCAACACGGACATCAACTCGATCGATTTTGGCCGCATCACCGCAACCGTGGACGGCAACCGGATCATGGTGATCAGCGCCCGCATCAACTTCTAAGCATCCCGGCGGCGGCGCGCTGCCAGCACGATTCCGGCCAGCAGCGCGCCCGCTCCCACCGCCAAGGCAACCTTCGCCGCGGCGGGCAGCGGTTTCGCCCGCAGCGTCACCGGCGCCAGCACCGCCCGCATTTGATATCCCAGCAAGGGCATCAGCCCGCTGGTGGGAAACGCGGTCTCGATGTCGATCAGGCTCTGCGGCAGTCCCCGGCGCAGGCCTTTCCAGCCGTTGGTCATCGCCGCAGCCATGTGCGGCGTCCGGTCCACGCCGCCGAGAACGACTCCTCCAGCGGGAACCCCGCCCGCCAGTAGTTCTTCGATGGCGCGGTGCAGCGTGGGCGCGTGCGTCCACATGTTGTAGAACACCACACGGCCTTCCGAGTCGATCAGATAGGTGGGATCGGCCAGGCCGCCGTAGGTTTGGTGAACCGTGCCCTCCAGATCATCCGCCGCCACCGTGTACGGGATGCCGTCCTCGTCCTTCCAGCGTTCGGCGTCGCGCAGCTTTTGCGCGAAGTCGCGGTACGGTTCCGCGCCCGGACCCGGATGCGCCTGCCGGATCAGCACATCGACAAATTGCACGCGATCGCCCCAGGCCTGATGCAGCTTTCTGAGCGGCTCGACCGAGCCGGCGGTGATGGGTCAACTGTAAGACCCGAAGTGCAGGATCACCGGCTGCCCTCGCAGCTCGCTGAGCCGCAGGAAGCCGCCGCCTGCCTTGGCCAGTTCGAAGCCGGGCGCCATGCTGCCGGGCTGGACTCCTTCCACGCGGTTCGTCCGTTGCGCATCGCGAACCAGGTGCCTGGTCCGGAAGTGTTCAAAATTGTACTCCTCGGGATCTTCCCATAACGAAGTGTGGACATCGACAACGCCGCCTGGATTCATGGCTTTACTTCTCTCCTGGTCACCGCATAGACCGGGCGGGAAGCTCCGGCATTTCTTCGCGCCGGCAAAAAGTCATGCCGCTTTCACGAGAGCGGGTTAAACTGGAATGGATCACAGGGAGCTCAGAACCAATCGAGACTCCCGAACTGTTCGTACGGAGGAAACCAGTGGTTCGTATATTTTGTGCCGCATGGCTCATTGCGGCAGCCGGAGGATTATCCCTCCTGCACGCCGCCACGTCGGAGAAGGCGAAGAATTCGCAATCCGCCGATATCACTCCAGCAATCATCGGGAATAAAGAGGCGATTCCGCCCGTTTTCCACGAAGAACAAGCCAAGCCTCGCGAACTGACCGAAGCTCTCGCCGTCAGCTCCCCGCAGGGCGCCGTTTCGCAAACCGAAGCCGCTTCCCAGGAAGAGCCGGGCATGCCTCCCGGCGTGATGTGGCTGGCTGCGATCGCTTTCCTTATGCTTGCCGGCGTACTGGTGCGCGTGGTGCGCGCCAGCGATCCGGAACAACGCACGGAGCGTCCTCGCTACGGGAGGGCACTCACGTCATGAGCGAAATGGAAATCTTCGTGCTCCTGGGCACCGGGCTGGTCGGCCTGGGGCTGCTGCTGGAGCGCTTCCGCACCTCCGACTGAATCCTACTTCGCGAAGAAGTCGAAGATCCGCGGCAGCGCTTGCGGGACGATGTTGGAGTGATTCGCGCCGGCGGCCTCCATGTACTCCGGTGACAAGCCGGCCGCCTTGGCTTTCTCCATCATGGTGCGGCTGGCGCTCACCGCCACCGTGGGGTCCTGGTCGCCGTGCGCGACAAAGATCGCGACGTCCTTCAGCTTGGCGAACGGGTACGTTTCCGGGTTCACCGCGGGCGCGGCGATAGTCGCCATCTTGGTGAACTTTCCGGCGTGCTTGCCGCCGAGGAACCAGGTCCCCGCCCCGCCCATCGAATGGCCCATCAGGTAGCGGCGCTTGGGATCGGCGCCGTATTCCTTTTCCACCATTTCGGCGACATTCATCACGTCCGCTTCGCTAAGCTGCAACAGGCGCGCCCGCGCGGGGTCGGTTTGCGCGGTGATCCCATTGCCGTAGCCGCCGTTGCTGCGATAGCCCAGCGGCGCGGCGACAATCATTCCATGCTGCTCGGCGAGCTTCATCAGCATCCCGTCATCGCGCGACATCAGCGAATCCTCATTGCCGCCCAGCCCGTGCAGCGCGATCACCAGCGGCAGCTTCGCCGTTGGCGTCCATTTCGCGGGCACGTACACGCGGTACGGCATGATTTCGTCGGCCTGCGCCAGGTAGTAGTGCCGCTTCTGGTCCCCTTTGGACTTCGCCACCGGGTCCTGCCCGGCTTCGAGCGATTTCAGAATCTCCGCCGATTTCGCGATCTGCCGGGTGTAATCCAGGTTCGCGAACTCGCGCCGCCCGGTGTTCACCTGCCGCGCCAGGTCAAAGGGATAGCGCACAGTGGCCTTGGCCGACTCGCGTCCGTTGATCTTCTTCAGGCGCTGTTCGAGGTCGCCGCGGGTGCGGTCCAGGCCGGACACAACGGCGATGCGCATTCCCAGCTCGCGCACGGTTTCGTAGAAATCCATGGGTGCCGCCACCAGGACGTAGACGCCGTCGGCGATACCGGTCAGGTCGATGTCGAAGGTGTACGGCTCCTCGATCAGGTCCTTGGAAACGGCTTCGAAGATGCCGAAATCGCGGACGACGGCGCCGGGCTTCGCCACCGGGCCTTGCCCTTCCAGCCGGTGCAGTGACGCAGTGAGGCGAATACCTTGCGGCGCGGGGATCTGCGCCGGAAACACCTGGGTCAGGGTCACGATCAGCGGGCGGCCGGGATCGGTGACGGCGGTGCTGGTGCGCAGGACCAGCGAGCTCGCGTACTCCTCCTTGGCATTCCACTCGCGACCCTGCAATCGCGCTGAGGCACGGGCCATAGTACGGCGCGCTTCCCCATTGCGATTCGCGCCGAGATGCCCGCGCGCCTCCACGATCAGCTTATCGACCTCGGCCTTGACCTCCGCGGAAGCCTGCGACAAATTGCGCTGCGTCAGCAGGCTGACCGCCGCCAGTTGCAGCGTATTGCGATTCTGGTCAATGCGGATTTGCGCCGCCAGCGTCCCGGCCAGGACGCTCAACAGGAAAAGTCGCTTCATCGCTGATTACTTTACCCGATCCGGCACGGTGGCGGCCGGACTCGCCGGAGTACAATACCCACCAATGACCGCGATTCTGTTCCTCGCGCTGCTGCAGCAGGCTCCCGGCTTCGATCGGACGCAGATCGACTGGGACCGGGCCCGTAAAATCTACATGGCGAACTGTGCCGGCTGCCACGGACCGGAGGGTCGCGGCGGCAAGGGTGCGGATCTCGCGGTGCCCCGTTTGCGCCGCGCGGCCAACGATGAGCAGTTGTTTCGCATCATCCTCGGCGGGATACCCGGCACGGAGATGCCGCCCTCCTGGTATCTGGGGCAGACCAGCGTGGCGCTGGTGACGGCCTATGTCCGGAAGCTCGGCGCCGCGCCCGATCCGGTCCAAACCGCGGGCGACGCGGCCAGGGGCAAGCTGGTGTACGCGTCGCAGTCCTGCGCCGGATGCCACGAGCGCGGTTTTGGGCCGCCGCTCGAGGAGATCGGGATCCGCAGGTCGCTTGCGCACCTGCGGCGGTCGCTGGAAGATCCCGCGGCGGAACTGCCCGAGGATTTCCTGATGATGCGGGCTACGACTTTGACGGGAAAGCAGATCACCGGGGCGCGCGTGAACGAGGACACGTTCACGGTGCAGATCACCGACGCAACCGGCAGGTTGCATTCGTTCCGCAAGCCGGAGTTGAAGACTTTGGAGCGTCTGCAGGGCGCGTCTCCGATGCCCTCCTACAAAGGCACGTTGAGCGCCGCGGAGATGGACGACCTGGTGAGCTTCCTGGCAGCGCAGAGAGGCGGGCAATAAGATGCGACAACTCCTTTTGATGACCGCGTTGTCGGCGGCGGCCTTTGCACAGGTCCCGTACTCGCGGCTGCTGAAAGCCGACTCTGAACCCGGCAACTGGCTGACCTACTCGCGCACCTTCGACGGGCAGCGGTTTTCGCCGCTGAAGCAGATCACGCCGCTGAACGTGGGCAAGCTGAAGCCGCTGTGGGTGTATCAGATCGATTCGCTGGATCATTTCGAGGCGACGCCCATCGTGGTGGACGGCGTGATGTATCTCACCGAGCCGCCGGATTCGGTGTCGGCATTGGATGCCCGCACCGGACGCCGGTTATGGCGGTACACGCGCCCGGTGCCCTCGGATATCCGGCCCTGCTGCGGGCGGGTGAATCGCGGCGTCGCGATCCTGGACGATACGCTGTATGCGGTCACGCTGGACGCGCACCTGCTGGCCCTGAACGCAAGCAACGGAACGCTGAAGTGGGATGTGAAGGTAGCGGATTACAAGGCGGGCCACGCGCTGACGCTCGCGCCGCTGGCGATCGACGGGAAGGTGCTGGTGGGCATCGCGGGAGGCGAGTACGGCATCCGCGGCTTCGTCGATGCCTACGACGCGAAGTCCGGCAAGCAATTGTGGCGCTTCTGGACGATTCCGGGTCCGGGCGAGCCCGGTCATGATTCCTGGCAGGGCGATTCCTGGAAGACTGGCGGCGCGCCTGCGTGGGTCACCGGGTCGTACGATCCGGAGTTGAACACCGTGTACTGGGGAACGGGCAATCCGGGTCCGGACTGGAACGCGGACTCGCGTGGCGGCGACAATCTGTACTCGTGTTCGCTGCTGGCGCTGGATGCAGCCACCGGAAAGCTGAAATGGCATTTCCAGTTCACGCCGCACGATACCCACGATTACGATGCGACGCATGTTCCGGTGCTCTTTGACGGCGTGGTCCGCGGCAAGCCGCGAAAGCTGGTCGCAGTAGCGAACCGCAACGCGTTCTACTACGTCTTCGATCGCGTGACGGGCGAGTTTCTCAGCGGCACGCAGTATGCGCGTCAGGATTGGGCCAAGGGCCTGGACGATCGCGGCCGCCCGATGGCCGATCCGGCGAAGGAGCCGAGTGAGGAGGGCACGCTGGTGTGGCCCAATCTGTTCGGCGCCACCAACTGGTTCAGCGCTTC
>CAYOQB010000223.1:0-6193 GCA_964406035.1 uncultured Solibacteraceae bacterium
AGTGTGGCCGATGCAGAAGAATAGCGCGACACCGGTTCGACTCGAGATCCCCAACGGAATCGTGATGCCGTGACCTTTGGCCCGCAAATCACCTCGGGAGGGACGCTAAACCTGCCGTGATTGGCGACAGGAGGTCGAAGGAAATGGGGTGACCGTCCCCGGGTCCCCGTACTCGAATCCCGAACTGGCTGTGTGAGAATGAATGGTATTCAGACGCGGCTCTGAATTCTGGTTGCCTCTGGTCTCATCTCCAAAGCGCGTCGCGATTGCCGGTGCCACCGGTTACATCGGAGGCCGGCTCGCCCCGCGCCTGATCGAAGACGGGTACATCGTGCGGTGCCTGGTCCGCTCCCCGGGGAAACTCGCGGGCAGGACGTGGGCGGCGAACCCGAATGTCGAGATTCGCCAGGCAGACATCGAAGACGTTCCGTCGCTTTCCGAGAACCTGGCGGGATGCGAAGCAGCTTTCTATCTGGTTCACTCCATGACCTCCGCCGGCGCGGAATATGCCGAGCGGGATCGCCACCTGGCCTTGCAGTTCGCTTCCGCCGCGCGGGATGCGGGCGTGAGCCGCATCATTTATCTCGGCGGGCTGGGCGAGACCGGACCCGAGCTGAGTGAGCATCTGTCCTCGCGGCGAGAAGTGGAAGGAGCGCTCGCTTCCACCGGCGTGCCGGTGACGGTTCTGCGGGCCGCGATGATCATAGGCTCCGGCTCGGCCTCCTTTGAGATTCTGCGATACCTGGTCGAGCGGCTGCCGGTGATGATCACTCCGAAATGGGTGAGCACGCCGTGCCAGCCGATCGCGGTCCGCAATGTTGTTGAGTATCTGACCGGGGCTCTGTCGCAGCCTGAGACCACGGGGCGCGTGTTCGATATCGGAGGCCCGGAGGCGCTGTGCTACCGCGACATTATGCGGATCATGGCCGAGGAACTGGGGTTGCGAAGCCGCTGGGTGATTCCCGTTCCCGTTCTTACGCCGCGCCTGAGTTCCTACTGGATTCAGTTCATCACGCCGCTGAGCCATGAGATCGCCCGGCCGCTGGCTGAGGGACTGAAGAACCCGGTGGTGTGCCGCGAGAACCGGATCACCGGCCTGATTCCGCTGGAGCTTTTGAGCGTCCGGGAAGCGATTCGCGCGGCGCTCTGCAGCATGGCGGAGCGCCGGGTGGAGACCAACTGGTCCATGGCGGGGCCGATTCCGGGAGATCCCGACTGGGCGGGTGGCTCGGTATTTCGCGATGCGCGGCAGCTCACGGTGGAAGCTCCCGATTGGGCTGTGTTTCGCGCGATTTGCCGGGTGGGGGGCGGCCACGGGTGGTATGCCGCGGACTGGCTGTGGAAGATACGAGGATGGGTCGATCGTCTGGCGGGCGGGCCGGGACTGCGGCGCGGACGCCGCGATCCGGAGACGGTGGGCTACGGCGAAGCTCTCGATTTCTGGCGCGTCGTGGGTTACGAACGGGATCGCCGCCTGGCGCTGCGGGCAGAGATGAAGCTGCCCGGCGAAGCGCTGCTGGAGTTCCGCGTCGAGCCGCGGGGCGCGCGCAAGTGTACTCTGCAACAAACCGCGCTGTTCCAGGCTCGCGGGTTGTTCGGGCTGCTGTACTGGTACGCGGTGCTGCCGCTTCATGGGATCGTCTTCCAAAGCATGATGACGGGCATTCAGCGGGAGGCTGTGCAGATTGCGGCCTCGGCCGACGCCGCTGTCGAACGTTGAATGGCGGAGGAGCTCCGGCGAGCCTACCCTCCGAACAGAAAGAATTTCACGTCCGACTCGCCGCCGCCGATGGCGCGGTAGAAGTCGAGGGCGTGCGTGTCCTCGGGCTCCACGGGGACAATCGCTGTTTGGATGCCCTCGGCGCGGGCGGCGTCCAGCAGGCTGGTCATGAGTGCCCGGCCGATACCCCTTCGCTGATACTCGGCTGGCACGGCGAGGTCGTAGATGAAGAGCTCGAATTCCTGAGATCGGGTCATGGGGAGCGTGTGTGCCGTGATGCCGCCGGCGATCTGATCTCCGGCGAGGGCGGCCAGGGCCCAGAAGGCGGCGCTGCCCAGGAGCTTCGAGACGTACTCCGGCGACAGGGGCGAGGGATCCTGCTCGAAAACATCGGTTATGACCCGAAACAGCTTGTGGGCGAGTTGTTCGTCGCCGGATCGCAACCGGCGGATTCTCAATTCGAGCATGCCTCAGTTTACGCGCGCGCGAGCCCTATCCCATTGACACCCACGCACAAAGCCCGTAAGATTGCCGGAACTTAGGGCTTCGGCCCCTCAGGAGGCAGTTCATGGCTCGCTGGCTAGTTTGCGCGCTCGGTTTGTTCCTCTTCAGTGTTCCGGCCTACTCGCAATCGGCGACATTGCGCGGCACGGTAACGGATCAGTCCGGAGCGGTCATCGGACAGGCGAAGGTCACGCTACGCAATGTGGCGAAGGGCTGGATTCGCACGGTGACCACCAACGATCAGGGCGATTACGTGCTCACGCAGGTTCCGCCGGACACCTATAACCTGGCCGTGGAGTCCGCTGGCTTTGTGGGCGAGGAGCGGCAAGGGGTTCTGCTGCAGGTGAACCAGGAAACGCGCATGGACTTGTCGCTGCGGGTCGGCGCGACGCAGGAGAAGGTGGTGGTGCAGGCCGAGGCGCCGCTCGTCCAATCGGAGAACGCCACCACAGGCGCAGTCGTGGAAGAGCAGAAGATCAAGGAGCTGCCGCTAAATGGCCGCGAGTTCTGGCAACTGGCGCAGCTCTCACCAATGGTGATGACGCCGACGCAGAATTCCAGCC
This sequence comes from uncultured Solibacteraceae bacterium, assembly GCA_964406035.1. Classification (GTDB taxonomy): domain Bacteria; phylum Acidobacteriota; class Terriglobia; order Bryobacterales; family Bryobacteraceae; genus JAIEPW01. Next base: position 2,788 of record CAYOQB010000223.1, read on the forward strand.
TGGGGTTCCGGGGCGGATTCAACGTGGCGGGGTCGGCCGAGCTGAACAACGCGTTCATCATGGACGGAGTCGATAACAACGATCAGACCACCGGGCAGCCGACGCACCGGCCGAGCGTCGACGGCATTCAGGAGTTCAAGGTGCTGACCGGGATTTACCCTGCGGAGTTCGGGCGGCAATCCGGGGGGCAGATCGTGATCACGACCAAGTCGGGATCGAACAGCATTCATGGCACCGCGTATTATTTCCATCGCAACGACAACCTGGACGCGCGCAACTTCTTCAATCCGCGCGGGCTGCCGGAATTGAAGCGGCATCAGTACGGCGGGTCCGTGGGCGGGCCGATTTTCAAGAACCGGACGTTCTACTTCGGGACTTACGAGGCGCTGCGGCTGGGCGAGGGCGTGGCGCAATTGCGAACGGTGCCGACGGATCGGATGTGGACCGGCGACCTTTCGGAATTGAACAAGACGATCCGCGATCCGCGCGGCGGCAACTTCCCCAACGCGCGCATCCCGGCGGACCGGCTGGATCCTACAAGCCTGAAGTTCCGGCCGTTCTGGCCCAAGCCCAACCTGCCGGGGGTCCTGAACAACTACGCCTTCGTGGGTACGCGAACTTCCGACGTGGATCAGTTCTCCGGCCGGGTGGACCATCGCTTCTCGGAACGGGATTCGCTGTACGGCAGCTACCAGTTCAGCCAGCGCGAAAATGTGGAGCCGTCGAATGCATTGTGCAGCAATCGGGGCTTGCCGCTGTTCTCCTGCACGGAGCCGGAGCGGACGCAGATTCTGTCGCTAGTACACATTCATTCGTTCACGCCGGGGCTGTTGAATGAATTTCGGGCCGGTTTCAACCGCATCCGCACGAACCGGTTTCAGGATGACCGCGAGCTCGGAGACATCGTCCGGCAGATCGGTCTGCCGGGGCTGCCCAGCACGGACTTCGAGAACGGCGGGGTGCCGCAAGTGAGCGTGACCGGGTTCGCGACCATCGGCGGACCCACGAACCTGCCGCAGGGCCGGCACGTGACGAATTACAACATCGTGAACGGAACCACCTGGGTGAAGGGCCGCCACACGATGAAGGGCGGGTTCGACTACAAGAAGTACCTTTTCAACAGCTTCTTCACGCAGTTCGGACGCGGAGCGTTTTCCTTCAACGGGCAGTTCACCGGCGATGGACTGGCCGACTTCCTGATTGGCGGGCTGCGGCAGACACAGCGGCAGCCGGGCGAGCCGTTCAACAACATCTACAACTTCTCCATGGGTGCTTACTTCCAGGATGACTGGCAGGTGTCGCGCAGGCTGACGTTGAACCTAGGACTCCGTTACGACTACAACCAGCCGATTTTGGAGCGGGTGGACAAGAACGCGAGCTTCGACCCGGCGACGGGGAACATCGTGGTCGCCGACGGCCGGCTGGTGAACACCACTGCCGGACAGTTGAGGACGGTGGGACAGTCGACGCTGGGCCGGCAAATGTGGCGGCCGGATCGCAACAACCTGGCGCCGCGCATCGGCATCGCGTACCGGCCGTTCGGAGACAACAATACGGTGATCCGCGCCGGTTACGGCTGGTTCTACAACATGATTGTATCGGCGAACGGGCTTTCCACGATGTATCGCGGGCTTCCGTTCCGGCGCGCGGAGACGTTCATCAACACCACGACAAACGTCATCGCCACCTGGGCCAATCCGTTCCCGGCGAATGTGTCGGGCGGCGGCTTGAATCCGCAGGGCATCAACGCCGATTTCAAGGACGCTTATGTCCAGCAGTGGACCTTCGGCGTGCAGCGGCAAGTCACTCGCGACATGGTGCTGGAGGTGACGTATTTCGGTTCCAAGGGCACGCGGCTGCCTTTGAACTTCGATATCAATCAGCCCGAACCGGGGCCGGGAGCGATCGCCGCGCGCCGCCCGTTCCCGCAGTGGGGCGCGGTGAACTGGCGGGAATCGGTGGGCAACTCGAGTTTCAACGCGCTGACCACCCGGCTGGAACACCGCTTCTCGCGGGGGCTGACGTTCCTGGCGACCTATACGTATTCGCACTCGATCGACTTCGGCAACCAGCCGGCGGGATCGGGAGACGGCGAGTCGGGCATCCTGAATCCGCGCAATCTGCGCGCGGAGCGCGGCCACTCCGAGTTCGATACCCGGCACCGGGCGATCACATCGTTCGTGTACGACCTGCCGATGGGCAAGGGCCGTGGACTGTTTGGCAACGCTTCGGGGTTGCTCCAGCAGTTGCTGGGAGGATGGCAGACCACCGGCATTTTCCTGGTGCAAACGGGACGTCCGTTCACCATCACGACGGCGAACGACATTTCGAACACCGGCACCACAGCCAACCGGCCGTTCCTGGTAGGCGATCCAAACGAAGGCGATCCCAGGCCGGAACGGTGGTTTAACACGCAGGCGTTCAGCGATCGCCTGCCGGCGGGCGTGTTCCGCTTCGGCGATGTCGGCACGAACACCATGTTCTCGGACGGCGTGGTCAACGTGGACGCGACGCTGTTCAAGAACTTCACCGCGTTCAATGAGCGGCTGCGGATGCAGTTCCGCAGCGAGTTCTTCAACATCTTTAATCACGCCAACTTCGGGATTCCGGACCGCAACCTGGCATCAGGCACGTTCGGACGCGTGTCGCAAACCTCCACCCTGAACCGCCAGATTCAGTTCGGGATGAAGTTCATCTGGTGATGGGGGGATGGGCAAGTGAAATCCAAACGATTCCTACTTGGATTACTCTTGAGCGCCGCGATGCAGGCGCAGGTGATTCAGTGGGCCAAGCAGTTCGGCACGACGGGCAATGAGTACCCTACTTCGGTTGCAGTAACACAGGGCGCCATTTATGCGGCGGGCCAGATTTCGCAGGGAACATTTCCGGGCCAGACCCTTGCGGGCAGCGTGGACGGATTTGTCACCAAATTCGCGCTGGACGGAACCGCGGTTTGGTCGCGCCAGTTCGGCAGCGAAGCGGCCGACTATACCCTTGGTGTCACCGCCGACGCTACCGGCGTTTACGTTGTCGGCTATACCTTGGGCTCGTTGCAAGGGACGAGTCTTGGACGGGAAGACGCTTTCGTGAGAAAGTATAACCCCAACGGGGACTTACTGTGGTCGCGCCAGTTCGGGACAGCAGGCAACGACCAGCTAACCTCGGCGGCCGTGGACTCTTCCGGCCTGTACGTGGGCGGCGTCACCGGCGACGTTTTACCGGGGCAAACGTCCGCGGGAGGCACGGACTGCTTTCTAAGAAAATACGACCTCAATGGGAACGAGGTATGGACCCGCCAGTTCGGAACAGCCAACGCGGAGAAGATCTATGGCGTGGCCGTAGATAATGGCAGCATTTATGTCGGTGGAGACACCAACGGCGCCTTAGGGACCGCGCTAGGAAGCAC
>CAYOQB010000224.1:0-6171 GCA_964406035.1 uncultured Solibacteraceae bacterium
GGAAAGCTGAAGGTTGCCGATCCGGTGGGCAAGTTCCTCGCGGAGTACCCGAACCAGGAAGTCGCCAGGAAGGTGACGGTGCACCATCTGCTGACCCACACCGGCGGCGTCGGCGATATCTTCACGCCGGAGTTCGAGCAGAACAAGGAGAAGTTTCGCGAGCTGAGCGATTACGTGAAAGCGTTCGGCAACCGTGCTCCGGAGTTTGAGCCCGGCGCCCGCTTCCAGTACGCCAACTATGGCATGGTGCTCGCCGGGCGGATCGTCGAAGTGGTTTCGGGAATGAACTACTACGATTATGTCCGCGAGAAGATCTTCCAGCCCGCCGGCATGAAGGCCAGCGATTCTTTTTGGAAAACGCATAAAGTGGCGAAGCTCGCCCCCGGGTACCTGGGGAACGGCAAGCGCAACCAGGAAACGCTGCCGATGCGGGGCAGCGCGGCGGGCGGGGGCTATTCGACCGTGGAGGATCTCACCCGCTTCGCGGAAGCGCTGATGAATCACAAGCTGCTGGACAAGGCTCACACGGACCTGGTGCTGACTGGAAAGGTGACCGCGCGCGGCGCCACCAAGTACGCCTACGGCTTCATGGAAGGCAGCGTGGGCGGCGTCCGGACAGTGGGACACGGCGGCGGCGCGCCCGGCATCAACGGCAATCTGATCATCATGCCGGAATCCGGGTATGTGGTCGCCGTGCTTGGCAACCTGGCGCCTCCGGCGGCGGAACAGGTGTCGCGCTTCATTGCCGAGCGTTTGCCGGCGCAGTGATCGGCGGCCGCCGCGGCGGCTTGGGTGATCCGGAACTAGCCTTTGGCCTTCTTCACTTCCTCGACCAGCGCGGGCACGATCTCAAAAAGATCGCCGACCACGCCGTAGTCGGCGACTTCAAAGATGGGCGCGTTGTTGTCCTTGTTGATAGCGACGATGGTCTTCGCGCCCTTCATACCCACCAGGTGCTGAATCGCGCCGGAGATACCGACCGCCATATAGACCTTGGGCGCGACGGTCTGGCCGGAGGAGCCCACCTGGCGCTCCATGGGAAGCCAGCCGTTGTCGCAGATGGGGCGCGAGGCCGCGAGTTCCGCGCCGAGAGCCTTGGCCAACTCCTCGACGATCGGGATGTTTTCTTTCTCCTTGATGCCGCGGCCCACGGAGACGATGATCTCGGCCGCGCCTAGGTCCACGGCGCGCGCCGACTCGCGGAACCACTCTTCCGGCTTGTTGCGGATCTGGGAGGCATCGAGCGACGGCGCGAAGCTCTGAACGGTTGCCGACCCGGCTTCGAGCTTGTCGGCGCGGAACGCGCCGGCCTGCAGCGATACGAAGTGCGGCTCCGGCCCGCTGACCCGGACATCGCCGTTCAGCTTGCCCTGGAAGAGCAGGCGGACGTACACCGGAGTCCCGCCATCCTGCTTGACGTTGATCACGTCGCTGACCAGCACCTGCTCGAAGCGGGTGGCGAGTTTCGGCGCGTAATCGCGGACCTGATAGCTGTGCGGCAGCAGGACCAGGGTCGCGCCGGACTGGCGAATCAACTGCTCGAGCGCGGCCGTGTAAGCGTCCGGAGTGTATTCGGCGAGCAGGTCATGCTCCACCGCGTGCACCGCGGTCACATTCTTCTGGGCCACTTCCTGGGCCAGCGCGCCGATTCCCTTCCCGAGCACGGCCGCATGCAGCGGCTTGCCCAGCGTTTTCGCGAATTCCTGGCCGGCGGCCAGCGTCTCCCAGGACATCTTGTTCCAGGAGCCCTGCAATTGTTCCATGACGACGAGGATGCTCATTGTGTGTTCTCCCGTGAACTCAGATGACCCGGACTTCAAACTTCAGCTTCTCGACCAGCTTCGCGGCGACCGTCTTTGCGTCGCCCTCGAAGATCTGGGTCTGCTTGGATTTCTGGGGGACGTAGATCTTGTCGATGCGCGCGGTGGCGGCGGCCACGCCGCCGAGCTCGGAGGCGGAAAGGGCCTTGATCTCCTTGGACTTCGCCTTCTTGATGCCCATCAGCGTGGCGTAGCGGAGCTTGTTAATGCCGCTCTGGATGGTCAGCAGCGCGGGCAGGGGCATGTTGACGTACTGGAACCAGCCGTTCTCCAGCTCGCGTTTGACGCGGATGCCGCCGTCCTGCTTTTCCACCTGCATGATGATGGTGCCGTGGGGCAGGCCGAGAAGTTCGGCGAGCACGACGCCCATCTGGCCATAGCCGAGGTCGTCGGACTGCAGGCCGGTAAGGATCAGGTCCGGCTGTTCGGGCTTCACGGCGGCGGCGAGGAGGCGGGCGATGCCGAGAGTGTCCATCGTGTTCAGGTTCTCTTCCTGAATGTGGATGGCGCGGTCCGCGCCCTTGGCCAGAGCCTCGCGGATGGTGGAGGTGGCGCGCTCGGCGCCGGCGCAGAGCGCCACCACTTCGCCGCCGTGCTTCTCCTTCAACTGCAGCGCTTCTTCGAGCGCGTAGGCGTCCGGCTCATTGATTTCGAAGCTGAGGTCGCCTTCCTGAATCCACTTGCCGTCCGCGTCGACGCGCAGTTGCGAGTCACGGACGGGAACCTGCTTGATCGCGACGATGATTTTCATAAGATTCCCCCGACGGGGCAACCCCGTCCTGTAGTTTTCCGATGTTCCGGGCGGCCGCGGCGCGTCAATTCCCGCCAGGGAAAGAGCTGTGATCGCGAAACCGGATCAGAACTTCCTGAAGATCAAACAACCGTTGGTGCCTCCGAACCCGAAGGAGTTCGAGAGAGCGTACTTCATCCTGACGTCGCGCGCCTGGTTGGGCACGTAATCCAGATCGCATTCCGGATCGGGCGTTTCGTAATTGATCGTGGGCGGCGCCACCTGCTCGCACAGGGAGAGCACGGTGATGCCGGCTTCCAGGCCGCCGGCGCCGCCCAGCAGGTGTCCGGTCATGGATTTGGTGGAGCTGACGCAAAGCTCGCGGGCGTGGGCGCCGAAGACGCGCTTGATGGCGTGGGTCTCGATGCGGTCGCCGACCGGAGTAGAAGTGCCGTGGGCGTTGATGTAGTCGATCTGTTCGGCGCTGATCCCGGCATCGGCCAGGGCGTTGCGCATCACCCGGTAGGCGCCGTCGCCGTCCTCGGAGGGGGCGGTGATGTGGAAGGCGTCGCCGCTCATGCCGTAGCCGACGAGTTCAGCCAGGATATGGGCGCCACGCCGCCGGGCGTGTTCCAGTTCCTCCAGTACCAGGATGCCGGCGCCTTCGCCGACCACGAAGCCGTCGCGATCCTTGTCCCAGGGGCGGGAGGCGCGGTGCGGTTCGTCATTGCGCTGGCTGAGGGCGCGCATGGCGGCGAAACCGCCGATGCCCATGGGCGTAATCGCGCCTTCGGTGCCGCCGCAGATCATGACGTCGGCGACATCGCGCTGGATCAGCTTCATGGAATCGCCGATGGAGTGGGCGCTGGTGGTGCAGGCGGTGGCGGTGGCCGAGTTCGGTCCTTTTGCGCCGGTGCGGATGGAAACCCAGCCGGAGGCGAGATTGATGATCGTGGCCGGAATGAAGAACGGCGAGATGCGATCCGGACCTTTTTCAATGAGAGTCCGGTACTCGCGCTCGATGACCTCGAAGCCGCCGATTCCCGAGCCGATGTAGACGCCGACGCGTTCCGCCTCGGACTCGGAGACGATCAGCCCGCTCTGCTTCATCGCGAAGTCGCTGGCCGCGATCGCGTATTGCACGAAGCGGCCCATCTTCTTGATTTCCTTCTTCTCGATGAACTGCGTGGGGTCGAAGTTCTTTACTTCCCCGGCGATGCGGGTGCTGAAAGCGGTCGCGTCGAATTGCGTGATAGGCCCGATGCCACTCTCGCCATTCTTGAGGGCTTTCCAAACTTCTTGCGTGCCGGAGCCAACCGAAGTAAGCAGACCGACACCGGTCACGACCACTCTGCGGGACAAACGATTCTCCGTGCGGGAAAAACTGGTGCTGTCTTTAGCTTACTTCTTCTTGGCCTCGATGTAGTCGATGGCTTCCTTGACAGTGGTGATCTTCTCGGCATCCTCATCGGGGATGTCGAGCTCGAACGCCTCTTCGAATGCCATCACCAGCTCGACGATGTCCAAGGAATCGGCGCCGAGATCATCGACGAACGAGGCTGTGTTGTCGACCTGGCTTTCATCCACGCCCAACTGCTCGACGATGATTTGCTTCACCTTCTGCTCAACCGACATGAATCCTCCCTGCCCTCGCTGAGGGCATGCCCTCAAACTCATTGATTCTAGCCGCGCGACCCCCCGATTCGCAAGCGCGAGCTGTGTAATCCTGTTGACTGGATGCGAATTGCGGCGTTTGGACTCTGCGTAATAGCGATTCTGGGGGCGGCCGAGTCGCCCAGCCAGCGGCTGGCGGCGCAGCTTGGCGAAGAGGCAGCGAAGTTCGCCGAGAAAGCGCCGAAGGTGATCGCGCGGGAGGTTTTGCGGCACCGGTCCTTGAAGCCGCCGCCGCGATTTCGGCCGCGCGTAGGCGAGAGCGCGCGCAATCCCCTGGAAGCCACGTGGATACAGCGCGAAGTGGTGTCCGAGTACGGCTGGGCCTCGTTTCAGGACGGCGGTTTTTACGAAATCCGGCAGGTGATCGAGGTGGATGGGAAAAAGTTGCCGGGGAGCGGACGCGCCGTGGACAGCCTGGCGGCAATGCTGACGGCCCGGAACGAGGAGCGGCTGAAGAAGCAGCTCCGCGAGCTGGAAAAGCATGGCCTCCGGGGCGCGGCGAGCGATTTCGGGCAGTTGATCCTGTTGTTTTCGAAGCCGCGGCTGGCACAGTTCGAGATCATGCCGGCGCGCATCACATCCGAAGAAGCGGTGTTCGACTTCCGGCAGATCGACGGCATGCCGGCGATGACGCTGTTCGATGCCGCGAAGGCGGATCGGCCGGTGGGGCTGGAAATCAAGGGGCAGATCTTTGTCCGGCCCTCCGACTTCCGGCCGTTCAAGATCACCCTGAGCGCCGCTCCGGCGCTGGGCAAGGAGCAGGTACGACAGGAGGCGGTGATCGAATACGAGCAAAGCCCGCACGGGCTGCTGGTTCCGTCGCGGGTTGTGCATCGCGAGCTGCGCGCCGGGCGGGTGACTCTGGAGAACGACTTCCGCTATCAGGAGTTCAAGATTTTCGGCGCCTCCAGCGAGATCAAGTTCGAATGAAAATCGTTTATCTGCATGGGTTTGCGTCCAGCCCGCAGTCCAGCAAGGCGCAGTTTTTCAGGCGCGGGTTTCAGACCTTGGGGCGCGAGGTGGCGATCCCCGCGCTGGACGGCGGCAGTTTCGAGACGCTGACCATCACCGGGCAACTGGAGCGGGTGGCGGAGGCGGCGGGCGATGGCGAGGTGGCGCTGATCGGCTCCAGCCTGGGCGGCTATCTGGCCGCGTTGTACGCGGTGCGGCATCCGGAACGGGTGCGCAAGCTGGTGCTGATGGCCCCGGCGCTGCGATTTCCCCGGCGGTGGGAGGCTGGGTTGGGTCCGGCAGCGGTGGCGGAATGGGAACGGACTGACCGGTTGCCGGTGTTCCACTACGGGTGCAACGAGAGGCGCTACCTGCGTTATGAGCTGTTGCGGGACGCGCTGACCTACGAAGACGATCCGGCGTTCCTACAACCGGCGTTGCTGTTTCACGGGCGGCGCGATCCGGTGGTGCCGGTAGCGGACTCGATTGAGTTCGCCGATTCCCGGCCGCACGTCACGCTGCGGTTGTACGATTCGGGGCACGAGTTAACCGACGTCGTGGAGGACATGTTTCAGCAGTCGGCGCGCTTTTTTACCGCGTCGTAACGCGGCGCCCGAGGGTGCTTCCCATTTTCAGAAGCCGAACTCGAACCTGTTACGTCTCTATGTTAGACTGGGCGAAGAACGGGGTTTCCAAATTTGGAAACTCGTTTTGGAGTTCGGACGTCTGTAGAGTGGTGGTTACCCTGCCAGGGGGTGTGTAAGGCAGTGTCGTTCTTGAACTTAGAAGAAAAACGCAACACGGGAAGTCAGCTACCGTCCGAGGCGGCTCCAAGTCCGGCCATACCGAATCCGGTGGCGGACGAACACCTGGGCAAGCTGCTGGTAAAGGAACCCTCGCGTTGGGAGACTCTTACCGGAAACCTGAAGGAATTCTTCCAGCCGACGCCTCCCCCGCCGATGACGTCGAAACCGCTGTTGCAGCGGACCTATGACG
>CAYOQB010000225.1:0-6038 GCA_964406035.1 uncultured Solibacteraceae bacterium
GAGCCCGCGCCAGCGGTTCCACGCCGGACGCCCGCACCGGCAGGCGATGTTCGGCCACGCTTCCCGTCGGGGTCATGGCCGGCTCGGCGACATAGAGGCGATTCAGGTTGGTGACGCCGTTGGTGATTCTCCGCCGATCGGCGAACTGCCGCGCATACGCCATTGCGCCGGGCCCGGCGGCCAGGAAGTCGGCATCCAGCGCAACGATCACATCCGCGTCGCGCAGGTTGTAAACCGGCTCGAGCGCGCGGCCGAACACCGCGTTCGATCCTTCATACGCGCCGCCCGAGTCGGCCGGTTCGTAGGCGTACCAGCGGGCTTCCGGCAGCCCCGCCAGGATCTCGCGCATCTGCCCGCCCAGCGTGGGCGAGGTGCTCGCGCCGGTGAGGATGCGCAGGCCCGCGCCGCGCGACGCCCGCTTGCGATCGCGCACCTGGGCCATCGCCGCCAGGAATCGGGGCCAACTGGAGATCCGCCCGCGGTGCAGCACCGCCTGGGAACGGTCGGGATCGTAAAGCTCCAGCACCGAGGCTTGCGCGAACGCGTCGGTTGCGCCGAGGCTCGAGGGATGCAGCGGATTGCCCTCCACCTTGGTCGGACGTCCGTCGTGGCTCTCCACCAGCAAGCCCATGCCCGCCCCGCCGAACGGCATCGTGGTGGCGAAGAACAGGGGCCGGCCGGGAATGTACTCCTCGGGCTGCTGCACGAACGGGACAATGCGCTCGCGAGGCTGCCGCGTGCACGCCGTGATCCCGGCCAGCGCGAGCGAGGCCGCCATCAGCCGCACCGCCTCCCGCCGGTTCACCGGGCGCAGCCATTCCTCGCTGCGCGAGGGAAACTCGTCGGCGGCCAGCTTCCGGAATTCCTCGGTGCCGGCGAGTTCTTCCAGGCTGCGCCAGTACGCCTTTCCGGCCAGGCCCGCCAGGCGGTCGCGAATTGGGGTTAGCGGTGACACGTGTAGCAATCCATCAGGCTGCGAATCTTGTACTGTTCCACCAGCCGCTTACCCAGCTCCGCCTGGTTCGCCGGAGCCTGGTAATCGGTCAGAAACACGGCCTCGCGCGGCCGCACGAACTTCGCTGGCTCGCGATGGCAATCGAGACACCAGGACATGGTCAGCGGGGCCACCCGCATCATCAGTGGCATGGTGTCCACGGCTCCATGGCAGGTGGTGCAGCCGAAGCCCTTGTTCACATGCACCGCGTGGTTGAAGTACACGAAGCCGGGCAGGTCGTGGACCCGCGTCCACGCGATCGGCGTGTTGGTCCGATAGCTCCGCCGTACCGGCTCCAGCATCTCCGCGTTGGTCCAGATCTGGGAGTGGCAGGTCATGCACGTGTGCGTCGGCGGGATGCCCGCGAACGCCGACACCTCGACGCTGGAATGGCAGTAGCGGCAGTCGATGCCCAAGCCGCGGACGTGATGCTCGTGGCTGAACTGCACCGGCTGCTCAATAGCTTGATTCGTGTATTTGCTGTAGTCGGAGACGTTGAGCTCGGCCAGGGCCCACACCGCGAACGCCAGGGTCGCCGCCAGAACGATCAGGGTCGCGCGGGCGAACGAGTTGCTCGAGCGGTGAAACAACTGCGGCAGATGCGGCCAGCCTCTCTCGGGTTCTCTCGCGGACACCACACGCCCGCACTTCCGGCTGCCGTTGGCCAGCCGGCGAAACAGGCGAAAAGACTACGTGGTGGAGAGGACCTGGCGGACAAGGCCGTTTCAAGATCCGGGAGGGCGCTTGTGTTGCTTCGTACCCGCGCGGCGGGAGCTAACGCGCCTGATCGGCACGGGCGCGCTGCGCCGCTTTGTCATGAAAGTCGATGTGCTTGTTCAGCAACCCCTTTTCGAGGCGAATCGAATCGCTGAACACGATCGCGGCATCGCTTCTCTCCGGCTTGTACTCCGGCCACTTCGCCAGACTCTTGCCGTTGGGATCGCCGGTACGGGCGAAGTTCACCCAGTAGCCCATCATGGCTTGCGAGAGCTTGCGGTCGGTTTCGTCCGCGGCGGCAGACAGGTTGCCGAAGACGTATTGGATCTCGGCGGCGTGATAGGCGCCGTACTTCGCCCCCGCGGGACCCGCCGGAACGCGCTGGAAGTAGTAGTAATAAGCGGGCGCTTTCCCCGAATTCGCCTGCGCCCGGACCCATGTCCGCATCCCCAGGCCCATTCCCGAATGGGTGTAGCTGGCGTAATACGCTTTCTTCGCGTCTTCTTCCGACTGCGCCGGATAGAGCGCGAAGAACTCATCGGCCAAGGCTCCGTAGCGCTGCCGGACCTGCTTCTGATACCCCTCCGCCGTGAACGTGGCGGGCGCGGGCGCAAGCGCCGTGCCTTCGTCCTGATTGAATCCGGCGATGGTCGGCACGTCGTTCTGCTTGCCCTCGCGGAAGATGGTGGCGATATCCGCCGGGAAGAACCAGCCATCCACCGCGGGGCGGAAGTTGAAGCCGGACTGCGCCATTTTCAGGATCTCGTCCGCCGGCTTGGACCGCAGTTCCGCGACGCTGGCTCCGAATCGCGCGCCTTCTTTCTCCACATCCGCCAGCTTGGGCGTGCCGCGGAACATGGATCCGCTCTGCCCGATGGCGCGATGGAACAAACCCTTGGCCAGCGGCGACGCGGTGAGCGCGTTGACGCTGAACGATCCCGCCGACTCGCCGAAGATGGTGACGCGATTCGGGTCGCCGCCGAACGCCGCGATGTTCTTCTTCACCCACTCGAGCGCCGCCACCTGATCCAGGAATCCGTAGTTTCCGGAAGCGTTGCGATCGCTTTCCTTAGTGAGCTCGGGATGGGCGAAGAAACCGAACACGTTCAGCCGATAGTTGATGGTCACCAGCACGACGCCTTGTTTCGCCAGAGCTTCGCCATCATAGGTTCCGACGCTGCCGGAGCCGCGGGTCAGGCCGCCTCCGTGAATCCAGACCATCACCGGGAGCTTGTCCTTGGAGGACTTCGCCGCGGTCCAGACGTTCAGGTACAGGCAGTCCTCGCTCAGCTTCTCGGGCTCGCGATAGTACAGCGATCCTTTGGGATAGGCGGGCTGAACGCAAGTGGCGGCGAACGCCTTGGCTTCGCGGACCCCGCTCCAGGCCGGCGGCGCCTTGGGCGACTTCCACCGCAGATCGCCCACCGGCGGCGCGGCGAAGGGAACTCCCTTGAACACGCGCACCGCGGCATCCTTGCCGGGCGACCCCGCCAGGACGCCCTGCTCCACCTTGGCCGAATCGATTGCGGCCATCGCCGCGCCGGCGAAAAGGAACCCGATCAGTCGCTTCATGGCGGATATCATACCGCCCCGCGCGGCCGCCAAATGTCTAAGTTTTGTAAGAAGCGGCAAGCGAGCCTGGGACGGGCTGCTCCGGTTCGCCCCATCCCCCTTGTGAGTCAGCGTGAAATGTGGCACATTTCTCACACTATGCTTAGGGTCACACGAGCGTTCCTGCCGCTGTTCTTCCTTGCCAATTTCGCTTCATTTGCGCAAAGCTCCGATGCCGTGTTGTCCGGCACGGTCACTGATTCCACCTCGGCTCTGGTCGCGGGCGCGAAGATCGTCGTCGTAAACTCCAACACCGGAGTTCGGACCCAGACCACCACGAACAGCAGCGGCGTATTCGTGTTCGCGGCGCTGCAGCCGGGCACCTACCGATTGGAGGCCGAGAATCCGGGCTTCCGCCGCGCCATTGTCGATCCGATTCCGCTGCAGGTGGGCGCGCGCGTCCAACTCGACGTCAAGCTGGAGGTGGGCGCGGTCTCGGAGTCCGTGGAAGTCACATCGGATTCCGCCAGCCCGCTCAACTACGCCACGGCTTCGGTCGGCGGCGTGCTCACGGGACAGAAGGTTCTGGACCTGCCGCTGCCGGCGCGAAACGCGCTGGGTCTGGTGCTGACGCAAGCCGGCGTGGTCGGCGACAACTTCTCCGGAAATCGCACCGCCGCCCTGAACATCACCATGGACGGCCTCAACGTGCAGGACCAGCGCAACCACCAGGGCCTGAGCTCGCCTGTGTTTACCAGCGTGGACCGCATCGAGGAGTTCCGGGTGATCTCCTCGCCCGCCGACGCCGAGTTCGGGCGCGGCGCGGGGCAGGTGCAGATGATCTCGCGTTCGGGAACGAATGAGCTGCACGGCAGCCTGTTCCACTTCCACCGCAACACCGCGTTGAACGCCAATGAGTGGTTCGCCAACCAGGCGGGACGCGACGCCAGCGGGAACGAGATCGCCCCGCGCGAAAACCTGATCCGCAACCAGTTTGGCGGGCGCATCGGCGGCCCGGTGGTCCTGCCGAAGTTGTATAACGGCAAGAACAAGACCTTCTTCTTCTTCCTGTATGACGGCCAGCGGATCCGCTTGAAGAACACCGTCACCACAACGGTGTACACCGACACCGCGCGGCGCGGGTTGTACCGGTTCTTCCCCGGGGTGCGCAACGGAAACGCCGCGTCCGCGAGTCCCACGGTGGATGCGGGAGGCAATCCCCTGCCGCCTGCTCCCGGCGCGCAGGTGCAGTCGGTAAACGTGTTCGGCTTCGATCCGAACCGCAACGCGCTCGATCGTACCGGGCTGGTTTCCCGCGTCTTCGGGATCATGCCGCTGCCCAACAACTACCGTGCGGGAGACGGATTGAACACCGCCGGTTATACCTGGCAGCGCAGTCAAACGGACGATTTCGACGTCTTCAACGTGCGGCTGGACCACAATTTCAACGCGCATCGCATCAGCTACTCCTATAACGCCGAAGAGTCATTCCAGGAGAACGGGCGTTACGCGCAGCGGTTCCCTGACGCGCCCGGCGGCAATAACAAGAACAGCGACCGGTTTCATTCCCTGGCGGTCCTCTCAACGCTGCGGCCCACGCTGCTGAACGAGTTCCGCGCGGGCGTCCTGCGCGGTGACCTGCGCGCCACCGCACCCTGGGAGATCGAGGAAAACGCCGGCTTCTTCTCCCGCGCCAACGGCCAGATCTTCCTGCCGGACTTCATCCGCATCACCGATCCGGTGACCACCACCGACGACCCGGTGCGCCTGCTGAATCCGCTGTATCAATTCACCAACAACATCACCTGGGTGAAGGGCAAGCACACGTTCAAGGGCGGAATCGACGTTCGCTTCTCCAGCACCAACAGCTTCAACGCGATCGACGTGACGCCGCGCGCCACGCTCGGAACCGGCGGCGTGCCCGTGCAGGGAATCGACCGCATTCCCGGGATCGCGGGCAACGTCACGGATGCCGTTAACATGCTCAATGATCTGAGTGGCAGCTTGGCGAGCGTGGCGCAGGCGCTGAACGCTACCGGCGGCGCGAACCCCACCTACGTCCCCGGCCTCGAGAAGTATCGCCACTGGAAGCGCCCTGAGGTCGCCTGGTTCTTCAAGGACGACTGGAAAGTGACACAAAACCTGACCCTGAACCTCGGCGTCCGTTGGGAATACTACGGCGTGCCCTACGATCCGAACGGCCGAACGGCGGCCCTGGAAGGCGGATCCGCATCCCTGTTCGGGCTCTCCGGCACTTCGTTCGCCGATGTTTACCGGCCCGGCAGCCTGAACGGCAGCCTGACGCGCGTGCAACTGGTGGGTCCCGGCACGCCGAATCCCGACAAGAAGATTCACGGCGAGGACTGGAACAACTTCGCGCCCGCCATCGGGTTGAGCTGGCGGCTGCCATGGTTCAAGACCGCCACCATCTTCCGCGCCGGCTACGGAATCTCCTACGAGCGGCAGAGCCTGCGCCTGATCGACGTGATCTCCGGCGATCAGCCGGGCTTGCGCGAGCGCGTGCTGTTCAACACCGCCAATTACCTGGACTTCAGCCGGGTGGCCTTGCCGCTGACTCCCCAGGGCGCGCCGCTCAGCACGATTCCCGTTACCGACCGCTCGCAGACGATCCGCACCTTCGACGATCGGCTGCGCAACCCCTACATCCAAAGCTTTAACGCCTCCTTGCAGCGCGAGATCGCGCGCGGGACCACACTGGATGTCCGCTATGTTGGCAGCAAGGGCACCAAGCTGATCCGCGGCGCGGATATCAACG
>CAYOQB010000226.1:0-6029 GCA_964406035.1 uncultured Solibacteraceae bacterium
CCCGTAGTGCCGCGTTTACGCGGCGGGACCCTTTAGGGTCCCCAGTAAACTTCATAAAGAATTGGCAAACACTGTTCTCAGCGCAGAATATCCGCCGCCCAAAACACGAAGAACAGCACGCTGACGTACCCGTTCGCGGTGAAGAACGCCGCATCCACCCGCGACAAATCCGTCGCGCTCACCAGCGAGTGTTCCCACGCCAGCAGCCCCGCGATCGCCGCGATCCCCACGTACGCCAGCCAGCCCAGCCCGAATGCCTGCACCAGCACCACCAGGCAAACGATCATTCCGCCATGCAACAGCCGCGAAATCCACAACGCACGCGCGATCCCCAGCTTCTTCGGCATGCTGAATAAAGTCGAGTTGCGGTCAAAATCGTAATCCTGACAGGAGTAGATGATGTCGAATCCCGCCGTCCACAACGTCACCGCCGCGGTCAGCCACAGGATCCGGAGATCCAGCGCTCCCTGCACCGCGATCCACGCCGCCGCCGGCGCGATCCCCAGCGAGAACCCCAGCACCACGTGCGAAAAGCTGGTGAAGCGCTTGGTGAACGAGTAAAAGAAAACGATCCCCAGGGCCACCGGAGCCAGCGTCAGGCACAGCGGATTCAAGGCGCGCGCGGCGATCAGAAACACCAGCGCCGAAAGCGCCGTGAACCCCCACGCGAATCTTCCCGACAACAGCCCCGCCGGAAGATGCCTCATCCTGGTTCGTGGATTCAGCGCATCCACGTCGCGATCCAGAATGCGGTTGAAGGCCATCGCGGCGGAGCGCGCCGCCACCATCGCGATCACGATCCACAGCAGCGTCCACGCCGCGCCGTCCCGCCGGAACCCGCCCTCGCGCCACGCCAGCAGCGCTCCGGTGAGCGCGAAGGGCAGCGCGAACACGGAGTGCTCGAACCGGATCATCTCCAGCGTCAGCCGGAGTTTCTGGAGGAATGACGCCAAACTAGTTATTCTAGCGCCGCCGCCAGCGTACGCAGCCCCGCGGCCACATCACGCCCCAGGTGAACCCGCAATGCCCGCCGTCCCCGCTCCGCCAGCACCGCGAAATCGCCCCGAGCCTGCGCCGCCTTCACCACGCCAAACGTGTACTTCTGTCCCGGCACCTTCAGGTCACGCGCGTCTTCCGCCGTCACCTGCAGGAACACGCCGGTGTTCGGGCCGCCCTTGTACGCCTGCCCCGTCGAATGCAGAAACCGCGGTCCGAAACCGAGGCACGTGGCCACGTTGAATCGCCGTCCCACCAGTTCCCGGATCCCCGCCAGCGCCTCCTCGTGAGCCGCGTTCTGCTCGATATACGCCAGCACCGCGAAGTAGTTGTTCACGCCGATGCGCTCCAGATGCTTGCCCAGAATCTCCCCCAGTGACGCGCCCTGTAATTCCGCGGCATTCGCCGCATCGGCAAACAACCGGATGCCGTCGGCCTCGAAAAACGGCTTTTCCTCGGGAAGTGAGCCGGTCTCTTCATACGCCGTCGTCAGTTTCTTGGTCTCGATCTTGCTCGCTTCGACATCCGGCTGATCGAAGGGATTGATACCCAGGATGGACCCGGCCACCGCCGTGGCGACTTCCCAGCGGAAAAACTCCTGCCCCAGGTCGCGCGCGTCCGCGATCGCAATCCGGATCACCGGATGTCCCGCGGCCTCGATCGCGGCCACGGCTTCGTCCTGCGCCGCGTCCACGCCCGTCTCCAGCCGCAGATAACAGAACACCCGATCCGCCCCGTAGCCATCCGGCGGACGCAGAGCCTCCTGATCCACCGGGATGATGGCCTTGCCCTGCTTGCCCGTCGATTCGGCGATCAACTGCTCCAGCCACGCGCCCAGCAGCCCGATTCCCGGCGATGCCACCAGCGTCAGCTTGTCGCGCCCTGCCTTCGCCAGCGTTCCCAGCGCGATGCCCAGCATCACGCCTGGATTCTGTTCCGGCGGCAGGCACGACGAGCACGAAACCACCATATCCTCGGCCCGATCCAGAAAATCCGCGACATCGATCCCCATCGCCGCCGCCGGAATCATCCCGAAATCAGACAGCGCCGAATACCGCCCCCCGATCGAAGGCAGACCGTGGAAGATCCAACCAAAATTGTCGCGCTTGGCCACCTGCTCCATCTGCGATCCCGGGTCGGTGATCGCCACGAATTGCGCGCCGTTGCGGCCGGAGCGGTCAAAGAAGTATTGCTTGAAGATGTTAGGCTCCAGCGTCGAGCCCGACTTGCTCGCGACAATGAACAGCGTGCGGGCGATGTCGATCTTCTCCTCCGCGGCCGCCACCTGAGCCGGATCGGTGGAGTCGAGCACGTGCAGCCGCGGGAATTCGCCGATGCGGCCGAACGTCGCCCGCAGGACATCCGGACAAAGGCTCGATCCGCCCATGCCCAGCAGCAGAATGTCCGTGAACCCGGCCGCTTTCACTTGCGCCGCGAACTCGCCGAAGCGCGCCGACGTCTCCAGTTGCCGGTCGACAATCCCTAGCCAGTCCATCCATTTCGACTCGCCGGAGTTGGTCCACAGCGACTCGTCGCGCGACCACAGCCGGCGCACCTTGCCGTTGATCCGCCAGTCGTCGATCGCCTCCTGCACACGAGGCGCATGATCCACCGGCAGCGTGAACGTCTGCTGGCTGATCTTGGCCCCTCCGGCGAACCGGCACTTCGCGTCCACCGCGTTCAGCAGCTTGTCGAAAGCCTCGGCGAACAGCTTGACGCCGTCGCGGACCAACTCCGCGGTGATCGCCTCGAAGCGGATGCCCAGCGCGGCGATCGCCTCCATCGTCGCCTTCGCGTCCGCGAGCCCGGCTTCCAACGTCGCCGACGGCCGGCCGTGATCGCGATACGCATCGAAAGTCGCCGGCGGAATCGTGTTCACCGTGTCCGGCCCGATCAGCTCATCGACGTACATCACGTCGCTATAATCCGGATCCTTGGTCCCCGTCGACGCCCACAGCAGCCTCTGCGGCCGCGCGCCCCGGCTCTTCAGCGCCTCCCAGTCCGGCCCGGAAAACAATTCTTTGTAAAGCTGATAAGCGAGCTTGGCGTTGGCAATCGCCGTTTTGCCCTTCAACTGGCGCAGCCGCTCCGGATCGTTCTTCAGCGCCGCCTTCAATTCTTTGTCCACCGCCGAATCGATGCGGCTGACGAAGAAACTGGCCACGCTGGCGATCCGCGCGGGCTCCGCCGCCCGCTGCAGCCCCCGCAAATAAGCGCGAGCCACGGCTTCGTACGCCGCCTGCGAAAACAGCAGCGTGACGTTGACATTGATGCCCTCCGCCGTCAGCTCCTCGATCGCCGGAATTCCTTCCGCGGTCCCGGGCACCTTGATCATCACGTTCGGACGGCCCACCGTCGCCCACAGCCGCCGGGCGTCGCGCAGCGTTCCCTGCGTGTCGTGCGCCAGAAATGGCGAGACCTCCAGGCTGACGTAACCATCGCGCCCGCCGGTGCTGTCGTAGACCCCGCGCATGGCGTCGGCGGCTGCCTGGATGTCCGGGATCGCCAGCGCCTCGTAAACCGCCATCGGATCCAGGTCTTTCTGCTGCTGCAGCGCGACAAGCTGCTCGCTGTAATCCGTGGACGCCGTGATCGCCTTTTCGAAGATCGCCGGATTGGAGGTCATGCCCATCAGCCCGTCCTCGCGGATCAGGCGGTCCAACTCCCCCGTGCTCATCAGATTCCGCCGAATGTAATCGAGCCACGGTGACTGTCCGAACGTGCCGAGCTGCTGGAGCGGGTTCATGGTTCGAGTTTAGGACAATGGCCGCGGCGCGCGCTTCGTTCCCATGCCTTTGGCGCCGCGCTACCATGAAACGAATGCGAAGTTTCTTCTTGACCGTGATCCTGCTTACATTAGCGGGCTGTGGCGGCGGCTTGAAAACAGTCAAACCCGGTGAGATTCAAGGCACCGCGATCCGTCTGCCGGACGGAACCACCATCATGGCCGAAACCATGCGCCACGAAATGGATGTCCGGCGAGGCATGATGTTCCGCGACTCTCTGCCGGAGGGCCGCGGGATGCTCTTCGTGCACGGTTCGCCGGGCATGTACGCCTATTGGATGTATCAGGTGAAGATTCCGCTGGATATCGTGTGGCTGGATGCAAACCGCCGCATTGTGGAGATTTCGCCCAACACGCCGCCCTGCCCTTCCAAATCGGCGCGCGAGTGCCCCAATTTCGGCGGCGCCCAAACTTCGCTTTACGTACTGGAACTTCCCGCCGGAGCGGTTCAAAAACACGGCTTGAAGACCGGCGACCGCCTCCTGTTTTAGTAATTCTCTTTAATAACTTTTCGTTTTCATGTAAACTATCGCCGTGCTGCTTTTCCAGCCCGGTGAAAACGTGCGCATGGCGAAATTCACGGGCAACGCTCGCGACCTATTCCGGATCCAGCTCGCCAATTTCCTGCTGACGGTTGCGACGCTGGGAATCTATTCGTTCTGGGGACGAACCCGCGTCCGCGAGTACCTTTACGGCCACCTGGAGTTTGAGGGCGACCGCTTCCAATATCACGGAACCGGCCGGGAACTGCTGCTGGGCTTCGTGAAGGTGGCGGCGGTGGTGGTGCTGCTGTTCGGCGGAGCGGTGGGCCTGCGGATGCTGATCGGCGGCGAATGGGGCGAATTGGCCTACTCCCTGTCCATTTACATCGCCTTCGCGATGCTGATTCCGGTCGCGCTTCTGGGCTCGCGCAAGTACCGCTACAGCCGGACGTCGCTTCGCGGCGTGCGCTTCGGCTTGCACGCCACACTGCGCGAATTTTTTCCTTTCTATCTCAAGCACCTGTTTCTTCTGGTAATCACCTTTGGTTTCTATACGCCGGTATTTCAGGTGGAGCTGGAGCGCTTCCTGACCGAGCGCACCCGCTATGGCGATGAGCCGTTTCATTTCGACGGAACCGGCAGCGATCTGTTCTCCGGCTTCATTCTGAATGCCATTCTGTTCTGGCCCACGCTGACTCTCTCCCGGTTCTGGTGGGAGGCCCGCAAGCAAAACTACATGTGGATGCACACCACGTTTCAGGGCGTGCGATTCCGCCCTTCCCTGGACGGCCCCAGCCTGCTGGTGCTGACATTCCTGAACGTCGTGCTCACGGTTTTCACGCTGGGATTGCTGACTCCCTGGATCAAGGTGAGAGCGATGCACTACTACGCCGAGAACATCATGATCGCCGGCGACTTGGACCTCAACCTCGTCTCGCAGAGCCGGGGCGCGGCCAACGCGACCGGGGACGCCCTGTCCTCTATGCTCGACCTCGGCGGGGACCTCGGCCTATGACGCATGGCGAATGGGCGGGTCACTACTACGACGGACTGTCCGCGGCGCGGCATGAGGTCACCGTGAGTTTCGACGGGCAGGCCGCGTGCATCCGGCCGGCGACCGGCGACCCCTTCTCCATCCCGGTCGCGAGCCTGCGCTGGACCGGAGGCATGCTCGACACCGAGCCGGCTTCCTGGGAGATCGGCGCCGGGCCGGCGCGGCTGGTGGTCCACGATCGCGCGGTGCTGGCGCATGCGCCGCCGGTGCTCAGCCGCGCCCAGCGGACCGAGCGGGCGCCGCTGCTGGTGCTGCTCGGCTTGTCGGGCGGAGTGGCGGCGGCCATCGTGGCCTTTCTGTGGTTCCTTCCGGCAATCGCCGAAAAGGGCGCCGATTTGATTCCCTGGTCCTGGGAGGAGCGCCTGGGCGCGACCGCCTCGGCGCTCGAGTTCGGCAACCTGGAGATCTGCGAATCGGACGCGGTGCGCGCGGTCATGGAGGCCGCGGTGAACCGCCTCGCGCCGCGAAGCCCCTATCCGATCCGGGTCCGCCTGGTCAGCAATCCCGCCGTGAACGCCTTCGCCTTGCCCGGCGGCGAGATCTACGTGTTCACCGGCCTGTGGAACCGCATCCGCACACCCGAGGAACTCGCCGCGCTGCTCAGCCACGAGATTCAGCACGTGGAGCGCCGCCACGCCACCAAGGCGATGGCCCGGGAGCTGTCGACTACGGCGCTGATCGGCCTGGCCGTAGGCGACGCCACCGCCGCGAA
>CAYOQB010000227.1:0-5987 GCA_964406035.1 uncultured Solibacteraceae bacterium
TGGGCTGCCGGCAAATGCCAACCTCACGGTCGGCATCGGCGCTCTGCTCTCCAATGCCTCGGGCGGCGTGGAGACGTTTTCGCTCCGCGTGGCTTCGAGCGGCGGGGACGTTCCGATTCCGGAGCCCTCGACGTTCGCTCTGTTCGGCGGCAGCCTGATTCTGTTGGGTCTGCTGCGCCGCAAGCGCTCGGCGTAACCGCTGTAATCAACTCAAACCAAACGGGACCCGGCAGCGGGTCCCGTTTTTGTTGACTGCGTCCAGCATTATTGGTTGACAAAGTCAATCATTTCCGCGCAACAGCGAGGACAGCAGCAGGCCGCCGGCGAAGGCGATCGCGGTTGCCGCCAGTGGATTCATCAACATGGCGTTGGTGTAGATGCTGGATTCCATCACATGCCCGGAGTAGCCTCCGCGCTCCTCCATGTCCGGCGAGGGGCTGTACAAGCTGTGATCCGCGTCCCGCGGGGCGGGAATCTCGGTACGCTGCTGGTCGAACATGAATGTCTTCATGTACAGGTCGGCGGCGCGCGGAGCGAAGTGCTCCAGCACGGTGATCATCTTGCCGCCGCCGCCGATGGTGACGTCCCGGCGGGGGTACTCAGCGCAATACAGGATCGCCCGCGCCACGGCTTCCGGCGCGTACACCGGCGGGGGATTCTGGGGCTTTACCTCCAGATAGTTCTTGGCGTGGTCCTTGTACGGCGTATCGATAGCGCTGGGCTTGATCAGGGTCACGGAAACCGGGATGCCAGCCTTTTCCAGTTCCATGCGCAGGGTTTCGGTATAGCCCTTCACGGCGTGCTTGGACGCGCAATAGATGCCCTGCAGGGGAATGGAGCGCTCCGACAGCACGCTGCCGATGTTGATCAGGGCGCCGCCGCGATCCCGCATGTGTTCGATGGCCACGCGGCAGCCGTGAACCAGGCCCCAGAAGTTGGTTTCGAACAATCGGCGCTGATCCTCCATGTTGAGGTCGATCAGGTTGCCGTAGATGGACACGCCGGCATCGTTCACCCAGGTGTCGAAATGCCCAAAACGATCGATGGCGGTGTCGGCGATTTGGCGGACCTGCGCCTCATCGGCGACATCGGCCGCGGCGTAGGCGGCGTTCTCGCCCAGTTCGCCGGCCAGCGCCCGCAGCGTATTCTCGTTGCGGGCCGCCAGCACAACGCGGGCGCCCCTTTCGACGGCCATGCGGGCGGTTACCAGGCCGATGCCGCTGGTAGCTCCCGTGATCACGATCACCTGCCGGTTGAGCGGCTTCAGACGCATGAGTAAATCTCCTTTCGGGTTGACTCATGTCTGACTGGCGACGCGGGCCGGACGTTCGTCCGGGCGCTCACGGGCAGGTGCCGCGCGGCACAAAACGTCAGATTTCGAGAATTACGGGCATGATCAGAGGGCGGCGCTGGGTCTGCTTGGACAGGAAGCGGCGAAGGTCGACGCGGATCTTCTCCTGGATCACGCCCCAGTCGGAACGCTCCTCCGAATTTGATTCCTCCAGGGTCTTGCGCACGGTGCGGCGGGCTTCCTCAAGCAGCGCCGAGCCTTCCTCCAGGGACATGAAGCCGCGGGTGACGATTTCCGGGACGCCCTCCGGCCGTCCGGTGCTCTTGTTGATGGCCAGAATGGGGATCACGAAGCCGTCCTCGGAGAGGTGTCGGCGGTCGCGGATCACCGGGTCCTGGACCACTTCATCCACGGTGCCCGAGTCGATGCAAATGCGCCCCACGGCGACCTTGTCGCCCTTGCGGGCGCCCTCGCGGTCGATTTCGAGCGTCTGGCCCGTCTCCAGCAGGAAGGTGTCGCGCAAGCCGGAATGGCGCAGGTGCTGCGCCAGTGACGCGTGGCTGGCCATCTGCCGGTACTCGCCATGCACGGGCACGAAATACTTGGGACGCACCAGGTTCAGCACCAGGCGGCACTCCTCGGCCGACCCGTGGCCGGACACGTGGACCGGCGGGTTCATGGTGCCGTACACGATGTTCGCCCGCCGCCGCGCGATGTGGTTGATCATGCGGTAGATGGCTTTTTCGTTGCCGGGGATGATGCGCGCGCTCAGCACCACGGTGTCGTCCTGTTGAATGGAGAGGTGCTTGTGGTTATCGACCGCGACGCGAGACAGCGCCGACATCGGCTCGCCCTGCGTGCCGGAGACGACCACGCACACCTTGGAGGGCGCGGCGGTCATGATGTCCTGCTGCCGCAGCAGGATGCCGTCGGGAACCCGCAGCAGGCCGAGGTTATGAGCAATCTCGGTGGTCGCCGTAACATTACAAACGAGGAACGCGACCTTCCGGCCATGCTGGTGCGCGAGGTCCAGAACCATCTGCAGCCGGTGCACCGAGGAACTGAAGCAGGAGATGATCAGCCGCCGCGGCGATCGGGCAAACAAGTCCTCGAACCGGGGGACGACCGCGCGCTCGCTTTCCGTGTAGCCGGGGCGATCGACGTTGGTGGAGTCGGAGAGCAGCAGCAGCACGCCGCGCTGCCCGTACTCCGCGAGACGGTGCAGATCGAACAGCTCGTTGTCGGTGGGAGTGGGATCCACCTTGAAGTCGCCGGTATGGATCACGACGCCCAGCGGCGTGGTGATGGCCAGCGCAACGCACTGCACGATGGAGTGGGTGACGTGGATGAACTCGACTTCGAAGCAACCGAGCTTGATCTTTTCGCCCGGCTTCACCGGATTCAGATCCACCTGACCCTTCAGATCGTGCTCGTCCAGCCGGCGTTCGACCAGGGCCAGCGTGAAGGGGGTGCCGTACACCGGGATGTCGAGCTCATTGAGAAGAAACGGCACGCCGCCGATGTGGTCCTCGTGGCCGTGGGTCAGAACCAGGCCGCGCACCTGATCGGCGCGCTCCTTCAGATAGCTGAAGTCGGGAATGACAATGTCGACCCCCATCAGTTCGTCGTCGGGGAACATCATGCCGGCGTCGATGACGATGATGTCGTCTCCGCAGCGGAGCGCCATGGAGTTCATTCCGAACTCGCCGAGGCCGCCGAGAGGGATTACTTGCAGTTTGAGGTCAGACATGGAATCCTTCAGCGTATCAGGTACGGCCGCCTGCTATCCTCAAATTCTACCCATGAGATCCCTGGTTGCTGTTCTCCTGGTGGTGCTTACCGCGGCGCCTGTGGAAGCGTGGAACGCCACGGGGCACCGGGCGATCGCGGCGATCGCGTACCAGCGCTTGAATGCACGGGCGCGGGCGCGCGTGGATTCGCTGCTGGCGCGGCATCCGGACTTCCTGACAATTCTGACCAAGAACGCGACGGACCCGGGTGGCCGCATGCTGGAAGCGGTACAGGCGGCAGCCGTCTGGCCCGACACCATCAAGGGCGACCGTCGCTTCTGGGACGACGAGAAGAAGGACGCCCAGCCCACGCCGCTGCTGCCTGGCTTCCCCGACATGAAGATGCGGAAGCCCTGGCACTACAAGGATCTGCCGTTCTCCCCCGATGGCACGCCCGTGCGGCCTCAGGATGCGGACAACGCGATCACCGCGCTCACCCGTTTCCTGGAAGACGTAACGCGTCCGCCCGGCGATGCCCGGGATCCGGTGTACGCGCTGCCCTGGATCCTGCATATCGGCGGCGATATCCATCAACCGCTGCACGCGGTCAGCCGCTTCCTGAAGGATCAGCCGGAGGGCGATGCCGGGGGCAACGGCGTGAAGACCGCGGGTGAGAAACGGAATCTCCATTGGTATTGGGATGATCTCCCGGGTAATGGATCGTCGCTGGAGCTGGCGGCGGCACTGATGAAGGAATTCCGCCCGGCCAAGCGTAGGAATCCGGCGGATTGGCTGAACGAAAGTGCGGGTATCGCGCAGCGCGAGGTCTATAGCTTCGGTCCAATTCGCGGAAGTGAAACCCAACCGGTTGTGCTCGATGCGGCCTATGCCACGAAGGCTCATGCAATTGCAAGGAAGCGCATGGCGGAGGCAGGGTACCGGCTGGGGGATCTGTTGAATTCACTGCTGAAATAGCACTTGAAATCTTTCCGTGACGTGGTACCCTTGGGATCGTAACCTCCCCCGGTACAGATCGTCTAAAGGTTGAGGCGTCCATCCCAGAAATTCCGGATTTGAGTTTGGCCCCTGCGCAAGGCGCGGTGAGCCGGGCCGGTGAGTATCATCCTCCGAGTACTCACCGGCTTTTTTGTTGCGTCACCCGGCCCGCGGACGGGTGATGCGATACAAGAGCGATGCCGGAATCCAGGGGACCAGCAGTTCGCCCCAGCGAACCGCATCCCGCAGCAAAGAGGAAAAACGAAACGGTCGCCCGATGATAGCGGCGGCGGCAGCCATGTACTCTTCAACCGGCATTCGTTCGGCGATCGACGCCCCGGCGAGTTCACCAGTGCGGATCGCCACCAGCAGGCCGGATCCGGTGAAAGGGTCCACAAAGGAAAGTGCGTCCCCGGCTGGAAATGTTTCGGGCTCGGGCGAAAGAGCGAAGCTGTTTCCGAACACCAGCGGCCCGGTGGACAGCCAATCCATGGCGCGCCGCAGCGGCGCGACGCGTTCGCGGATCGCGGGCGTGGCGTCCAGCAACTCGTCGTATTGAAAAGCGAATCGCCGCAGGGCCGATTCGCGAGCCAGCCCGCAGACGTTGGTCCGGCCTTGTTCGACGCAGTTGATGCCGACGTAGCCGCCGGGAAAGAAGAACAGTTCCACGGCGTCGTCGGCGGGTCCGGTGAAATGCGCCTTGAAACCGAACAGGCGATCGCCGGGCGCCGCCGCCGCGCGGCGTCCGCTGGCAATAACCGTGGGACCCGCGGGCGTGGCGGCTCGCGTCCGGTTCCAGGACACGCCAAGCTCCAGCGCGCGGCGGCGCAGCAGGTCGTCGAGCACATACCGGCTGAGCCCATGCGCGGCTTCGGGGAGCGCCGCGGACTTTCGCGTCCGGCCGAAATACAGGCGCAGGGTGCGGACGCGAGCCGGCGCCTGATCGAGGAAGCGGCGCCAGATGCCCAGGCGCTCGAGCGCGGGCTCGATTTCGGCGGAGAGAAACTCGCCGCAGACTTTGTGGCGCGGGAAGGCCGATTGCTCGTGCAGTTCCACGGCGGACCCGCGCAGCGCGGCCGCGATCGCCGCCGCGCTTCCCGCCGGTCCGCCGCCCACGATACTGATCCGGCGCTGCATCGGGGTCACATGTTCTTGTAGTAGATGATCGCGGAGCCGGACTCCTCCAGGTGTTCCAGCGTTCCGCTGAGCTTCCAACCCTGCCGTTCGAGTACGCGCCGCATGGTCGTGTTGCTCTCCGGAACCGAGGCGAAGACGCGCTGGTCCATGGCCAGCAACTCCAGGTGCTCCACCAGATCCTCCGCGATGCCGTCGCGGCGGTGGTCGGGATGGACGAACAACCACCGCAGCAGGTGGTGATCAAAGAAAGACTTTTCGACCACCATGTAGGCGACGATGGTGTCGTCGAGCAGCAGCACCCAGCACTTCTCCTCAAAGATGCACCGTGTCAGCCACTCCTTTCGTTGGGGGTCGTTCATGCTTTCGTCGAAGAAGCAGATCGACGGAAGATCGTCCACCTCGGCGGGGGTGATCTGCGCATGCTGTAGCTTGAAGTCGTCTTCCTCTTCGGGCAGGTTGAAGACGTCCTTGCGGGCTTGGTCGCTCATCTGGCACCTCGGCACAGCACGTTAGGAATCCGTCTCAAAGTTAGCAGAAGGCGGAGGGGCGGTTCAGCGCGGTTCCTGTTTCCGCGAGGAGGCCGGGCGAAAAGCCTGCTCGAGCTCGACGGCGATCACCGCCACCATGGCGCGCGCGCGGGCGGCCTCGTCGTGCAGCTTGCCGGCGATCTCGCTCAGCACCACGGCGTCCGCCTCGCGCAAGCGGCGAATGGCATCCGAGAAGGAGAGTGGCGGGAGACCCTTGGGCTGCAGGCGAAACTGATGCGTCGCGCGGCCGAAACGCAGCGTCGCGAGGAAACCGCGGACGTCGGATGCGAAGACTAACAGCGGCTC
>CAYOQB010000228.1:0-5930 GCA_964406035.1 uncultured Solibacteraceae bacterium
CTGTCGAAAGTGGCTCAGTTCGGTTAGCCCACTGTTCTTGCCTCCATCGGTGCCTGGCACCACCAGGCACCGATCCGAGCGGTGATTCAACATAAGTCGATCCACTGCAGCGGTTTGGAACGGAGATCGATTGTGCCGCAAAGTGGCACAATTCAATTTGCCCCCTCTTTATCAGCACCACCGGACCGCTTTCTGTCGCCGGTCGAACCACAAACGAGATCCCTCTTGTATTCACCAGCCGTTACGCCAAAGAGCAGCCCTGGAAATGTGTGCCGGCGCCAACTGGGGGTCCTTTTCGACGCCCGCTTCGGCAGACGTAACCAGCTCTATGCGAACGATTTACGGGTTGATCACCCGGCGACCCGTGCCTGGCACCACCAGGCACCGAACGTACCGAGTTTCCTGGCCCCGCCGCCACATGTGCAGCCAAGCCTCCCGTGTGTATAATTTCCCAATGGCGAAAGGTGTTCTCTTCTACAACGGGCGTTTTGCCTGGAACGTCACATCCCACGTAGGTCCAGGCTGTCCGAACAAGCCCGACGACGTTCAGTTGGTTCAACTTGGTTACTACTGCCGGGCGCGCAACCCCAAGGCGGGTACGACTCCCGAGGAGAAAGCGACGGCGATGGCGGTGGTGCCGGGCGCGCCGTACACCGGCGGGGCAAGCGATCCGCTGACCATCGCTATCAAAGCTCATCAGAAAGCCCGCGGCGGCACGCAGGACGGCAAGGTCAGCCCCATCCCGGGCAACCAGCCCGCCTACTCGGCTGACATGTCCTGGATGATCATCCCGCTCTCGAACAATATCTACGACGTTCTACGCGATGTTTGGCCGGCAATACACAAATCGCAGCAATGTCCCCCCGCCCTGGCGGCCACTTCCAAGGCTGTTTTTGAACCGTAAGCACGCCGGCGCCGGAATCGCGATGCTGTCGCTCTTCGGCTGTTCGAGGCTCCTGCCGCAGCCTGCCGGCAGCCCCTTCGGATCGTCGGTCCGGACGCCGAAGTACATTGCGACGCTGATCGTGCAGGAGGAACCGCGGCTCCCGAGTGTTCCGGCGCGGCCCGAGAAGGACCGGTTTCGACTCGGGCTCCTGCTGAACCCTTTGGACGGTGCGCCGGGGCGCCTGCTCCCGCTTGCCAAAGGTCTGCGCGCCGGAGACTATGCCCATACCGCGCGGCTGTTGGGCTTGGACGGGCGGCTGCTATGGTGGATCGCAGCCGACATCGGCGGCTACGATCTGAACGCGGACAAGTTGATTACGCTCGCCGACCTGCGCCGCCCCAACCCATCGCTGGGCGACCTTTGGGAAACCGCCCGCTACGAATTTCGCGGCAAACTTCGCGTAACTGCTCACGACTATTCGCGCGCGTATGAAATCGACCCGGCAACGCTGCGGGCTCATCCGGTGGAGCCGAAGGGCGCCCCCTACCGGCCCACCGTCGAACCGCTCGATTACCTCACGGCGGGCGGCTTGATCGCTCCCGACGAGTGGATGGGCGTCCACACCGCCTCCGATGTCGCGGGTTATTACAAGGTGGGATCGCGCCTTCCGGCTCCCAAGGACAATCCCGTAAGAGGCAAGCGCGACGTGAGGCAGATCTACCGCGGTAAGGTCACGGAAACAGGGACGGGATCGCGTCTCGCCTCCATCTCCCCGCTGTCCCCAAATGAGTTTTTCGCCGGCGCGTGGATCCGCGGCGAGCCGGGGTCCGGGCCGCTGCGCCTCTCCAACCCCGACAGTTTTGTTCTGGCTTACAAGAAGGATCACAGCCTGGAAGCGCACCTGATCGCCGCCCGCGTGGACCGCGAAGGCCGAGTGCTGTGGACCGCGGACACCGGAATCGCAGGCTTGCGACAGATCCTTGCGGACACCGCTTCGGTCGCGTTCATCGGCACGAAGGCGCGAATCCCGGGCAAGGTGCCGGAACCTGTGGTGGTGATTGTCGACAACCGGACGGGCGCGGTGTCCAGCCGTTCGCTGCTAGCAAATCGCCCGGCGATTTGAAAATCTCCAAATTCCTGCTACTCTTGTCGAACACCTAGGAGAGACTTTCCGTATGTCCAAGAGCATGGATCTGCTGCAAGGCACCCTCGACCTGCTGATCCTGAAAGTATTGGCCCTGGGGCCAATGCACGGCTACGGCGTGTCGCTGCGCATCGCGCAGCTATCCAACGACGGGCTGCAGGTGCAGCAAGGCTCGTTGTATCCGGCGCTCCACCGGCTGGAACAGCAGGCCTGGATTGCCAGCGAATGGGGCATCAGCGACAACAATCGAAAGGCGAAGTTCTATGCCCTGACGGCCGCGGGCCGGCGCCAACTGCGTTTGGAGAGCGCCAATTGGGCCAGAGTCTCTGAACTCGTGGGCATGGTCCTGTCGGCGAACGGGAGCGAGCGATAAACGATCATGAAGAGTTCCGGCAACCGGCACCTCGATATTCTGCGCCTCCGCTGGCGGTCATTGTTCCGGAGGCGCGAGATGGAGAACGAGCTGGAGGCGGAACTTAAGTTCCATTTCGACTCTCTCATCGAGAGCTATGTCGCCCGAGGCATGACCCGCGGTGACGCGGAGCGTCGCGCGCGAATCGAGGCGGGAATCCCCGCGTTGTTGAAGGATCAGTGCCGGGACGAACGGCGCATATCGCTGTGGGAGAACCTTGCGCGGGACATTTTCTACTCCCTGCGGGGGATGCGCGCGAATCCGGGATTTGTCGCCGCGGCGGCGGCTGCCATCGCACTGGGGATCGGGGCGAACACCGCCTTGTTTTCGATGGTGTACACGCTGATGTACCGGCCCTTGAACGTCTCTGACGCGGGCACATTTTACAACGTCCATGTCGAGACCTTCGGGCAGGGGAACCGCTCGACCGTGGGATCGCAGTACAACGTCTCCTGGGCCGAGTTCCGGTTTCTGCGGGAGGCCTCGCGCACGGCGACGATCGCCGGGCTGGCGGAAGCGGAAATGACCCGGAAGGGCGATCCACGGCCGGTGCGGGCGCAACTGGTTTCGGACAACCTTCTGCCGCTGACCGGCGGCCGCCCGGTGCTGGGCCGCTTCTTCGAGCCGAAGGAAACCATCAGCCCAGGGTCCACGCCGGTGGTGGTGCTGAGCTATCACGCGTGGCGGGAATGGTTCGCCGGCGATCCCGCCGTTGCAGGTAAGACCATCGCTCTGAACCGGCAGCCATTCACGGTTATCGGGGTCGCCGGCGAGCGAACCACCGGACCGGTGCTGCTGACGCCGGATGTCTGGATTCCACTGACCATGCAGGCCATCACCCGCGCCGGCGATCCTCTGATCGGCAGCGCCACCACCGGCTGGATTCAACTGTTCGCGCGCCCGCAACCGGGGCAGAACAAGGACGCGATGCAGGCCGAGCTGCGACTGCTGGCGCAGCAGTCGCTGCAGCCGCATCTTCCGCAACGCCAGGCGCGAGCTAGCGTGGAGCCGGGCGCGTACATGAACTTCCCGTTTGTGAAGCGGCAATCCCGTCCGGTGCTGGCGATCCTGATGCTCGCCGTGTCGCTGGTGCTGGTTGTGGCCTGCGCGAACGTGGCCAACATGCTGCTGGCGCGCGGACTGAGCCGGCGGCGCGAGATCGCCATCCGGCTGTCTATCGGCGCGGGCCGCAAACGTCTGATTCAACAGTTACTAACCGAAAGCGTGATGCTCGCGATGGTGGGCGGCGCGGCGGGGCTGCTGGTGGCCTGGGGAGCCGCCCGGGTGCTGCTGCTGCTGATTCCAGTAGAGTTGACGGGCCGGCATCAACTGAACCCGTCGCCGGATGCGGCGGTCCTGGGATTCACCGCCGTCATTTCCGTCCTCACCGGGGTTGTGTTCGGCTTGCTGCCCGCGCTGCAGGCTCTGCGGTTCGACCTCACGCCGGCATTGAAGACGGAAGGGCTGGACGGAGGCGGACGTAGCGGTCCGCGTCGGCTGCAGAACGCGCTGATCGGAGTTCAAGTGGCGGTCTGCCTGATTTTGCTGGTGAACGCGGGGTTGCTGTTGCGGGGTTTCACACACGCGCTGAACATGGACCCGGGGCAGCGCACCACACAACTGCTGATCACCAGCTTTGATCTTCGGCAGCAGCAGTATGACGCCGACCGCAGCTCGCGATTCCTGAACACGCTGCGGGAGAACCTCAAGGGCACGCCGGGAGTAATCGGGGTGACCGCATCCATGGTGGAGCCGCTATATGACCAGTGCGACCGGGAGGCTAGGGTGCCCGCCGCAGGCTCTTCCGGGCGCAAGCTGCGAATCTCCTGCGATAGCGTCACGCCGGATTACTTTAGCACCACCGGGATCCGCCTGCTGCGCGGACGCGAGTTCACCGAAGCGGAGATGCGAAATCAGGCGGCGGTGGCGATCGTTGATGAGCGTTTCGCCAGAGAGGCCTTCGGTTCTTCCGATCAGGCGATCGGCGCCACCATTCGCCTGATCGACAATGCCGATCATCAGGTGGTGGGCGTGGCTGCCGCGGTGCGGCCGCTTGACATCAGCGGGAGCGGATTGCCGCGAGTTTACCAGCCGCTGCGCGGCATTGAGAGCCAGCAAGCGAAGTTGGTGGTGCTTTACGCCGGCTCCCCCGGCGAGATGGAGAAAGCGATCCGCGAAGCAGCCGCGAAAGTGGACCCCACCGTCACGGCGGGAACAAAGCGGATCGAAGAAAGTATCGAATCGGTGCTGATTCCGTCGAGGCTGGCGGCGTCCGTGGCCGGCGGGCTGGGGACGCTGGCGCTGATTCTGGCGAGCACCGGCGTTTACGGGCTGGTAGCGTTCGCCATCAGCCGGCGGAAACGCGAGGTGGGCATCCGGATGGCCCTGGGCGCCAGCCGCGGCGACGTATTGCGGCTGGTGATCTGGCAAGGGCTGAAGCCGGTGATTGCCGGGAGCCTGGCGGGTCTGGCGTTGGCCGCACTGGCGTCGCAGGCGCTGCAAGCGATGTTGTTCGGGCTGAGCCCGCTGGATCCTCTGGCATTCGTGGGAACCGCGCTGTTGCTGACCGCGATGGCTGCGGCCGCAGCGTTGTTGCCCGCTTGGTCCGCACTGCGCATCGACCCCGCGATCACGCTGCGGGTGCAGTGAACACCGACCGTTTGAATTAAAACCGTTTCATACGGCGCTCGGAGCCCCTCTTTAGTACTGGTTCGGGGGTGAATGCGCTTGAATTCGCGCTTCTATTCCGATAGCGTGTTACGGCGATAGAGGTAAACTACTCATGCGCCTGCTTTCCTTAGTTATCGCGTTTGCCGCCGGTCCGATTCTCGCTCAGGTGGCACCCGACCCGACGCTCACCTCGGGCGTCCCGACTGCGACCTTCGAATACAAGCTCGCGATCAGCCTGCCGGTGACCGCGCCCTATACTCTGCCCACGGAACTCTGGGCGCGCGTGTATCACCCGGCGACGCTCGGATCGGGCGCGCGTCCTCTACTTGTTTTCCTGCACGGCAATCACGCCACCTGCGGGCGGGACGCCGGCGCCGGGCAGGGGCGTTTCGACACGAACGTCACCTATACGTTTACAGGAACCTGCCCGCCCGGATATGTGCCGGTGCCGAATCACGAAGGCTACGCCTACACCGCGAATAAACTGGCGTCGCTGGGCTACATCGTTGTCTCCATCAACGCCAACCTCGGGATTAACGCGGCGCCTGGGGTGGCGGGCGACGGAGGTCTGAACCTCAGAAGGGGCGCACTGGTGCTTCGCCACCTGCAACAGTTGGCCGCCTGGAACGCTGCCGGATCCGGCCACACGCTGGAGGGCAAGCTCGATTTTTCGAATGTCGGCATGATGGGCCACTCGCGCGGCGGTGAGGGCGTGCGCGCCGCGTACAACCTGTATCTGGACTCGGGCAGCCCCTGGCCGGCGGCGATCGGGACGCCGGTGACCTTCAAAGGCATCTTCGAAATCGGGCCGGTGGACG
>CAYOQB010000229.1:0-5780 GCA_964406035.1 uncultured Solibacteraceae bacterium
GATACAGGGTAGCGCGGGCGAGAAGCTTGACAAAGTCAAGGAATAAAGGTTGACTTTGTCAAGCAATTCCCGCCCGGCGACGCAGTACCATCGAACAATGAACTCCCTCGACCTCCGAATCGACGGCCACGTCGCTGAAGTCACCCTCATCGGTCCCGGAAAAGGCAACGCCATGGGTCCCGACCTGTGGAAGGAGCTTCCGGAAGTCTTCGGACGGCTGGACCGCGATCCCGAGGTGCGAGCGGTGATCGTGTCCGGCGCGGGCGGCAATTTCAGCTATGGTCTGGACCTCGCCGCCGCGGCGGCGAACTTCCAGGCTTCGGGTCCGATGCTGGCGGGCGAGCGCACGTCGTTTTTCGATCACATTCTGGAGCTGCAGAACGCCGTCACCGCGGTAGAAGAGTGCCGCAAGCCCGTGATCGCGGCCGTTGCGGGCTGGTGCATCGGCGGCGGGCTGGATCTGATTGCCGCGTGCGATATTCGCTACTGTTCGGCGGATGCGAAGTTCAGCCTGCGCGAAGCCAAGATCGCTATCGTGGCGGATCTCGGGAGCCTGCAGCGGCTACCGTGGATCATCGGCGAAGGCGCGACGCGCGAGCTGGCGCTGACCGGGCGCGACTTTCCGGCGAGCTATGCGCTGCAGATCGGGCTGGTGAACGCGGTCCACGCCACGGCGGACGAAGTGTTGGAAGCAGCGAGGGCGACCGCGCGCGAGATCGCGGCCAACCCGCCGCTCGCGGTGCAGGGAACCAAGCGCGTGATGAACCAGTGCCGGGGCAAATCGGTGGCGGAGGGGTTGGGGTATGTGGCGGCATGGAACGCCGCCTTCCTGCATTCCCGTGATTTGGGGGAAGCCATGCGAGCGTTCCAGGAACGGCGTCCGCCCAAGTTCGAGGGGCGCTGATCTACGGCACGCGAGCTTCGTGCAGGCCCAGCGGGCTGGTTTGCCCCATGCTGCGCCGGGCGAGCGACAGGCGGTGGCTGCGCGCCGCCCACTCGCCTCCGGCAAGCAGTAGCATCGCCGCGAAGAAGCCGAACAGGATCAGGCTCACCGAGTATTTGAACGGCCCGTACTCCAGCGCCAGCCGGCCAATAAGATGCGGCCACGCCAGCACGAAAATGTACTTCATCGCCTCCAAGGCAAGGCCGGTGAAGATCGCGGCCTGCAGGCAAGGCGCCACGGGAAGTTTGGCGTTCGGCAGCTTCCAATAGAGCAGGAACAGCACCGCGATGCCCAGCGGCAGGGCCGCCATCTTGAAGAAGAAGATCGCGACAAATCCGGTCACCGCATTGGTCCCGAACTGCTCCCGCAGAAACTGCTGGTTGATGGCGGTGAGCATGATGGACAGGAGAGCCGCGCCCCCGGCAAGGAAAATCAAGCCGATGCTGATGAGCTGGTTCTTGATGTAGCTGCGGTTGGAGGTGACGCCCCACAGCTTGTTCAGCGAGACCTCCAGCGGCATGAAGATGCCCATGGAGGCGAACAGCAGCAGGATCAGCGACACCATCTGCGCGGGGCCGCGAGCCCACACCGTGGCCATCAGGTTGTTGCGGACAAAGCGACCGAGCTCATCGGGGAAGTAATCGCGCAAGGCAAAGAAGATCGCGTCCACAGCGCCCTGCCAGTAGAAGACATAGGTGAACAGCGAAACCATCACGATCAGGAAGGGGAAAAAGGACAGGAGCACGTTGGCCGCGATGGCCATGGCGTACACGTGGGGCTCGGTTTCGAGCCAGTAGCGGAAGGTGGGGAGCAGGACGCGGCCCAGGCGGATCAGCATGGCGAAGGCTCCGGGCCGCGCGCGAGGTTATTCGGCCTTTTCGATCTTGGTGACCGTCAGGGTGTCGCCTTTCAGCTCACCCGTGACCTTCACCTTGTACTTCAGATGGGCGGAAGCGTTCTGCTTGCCGGCCAGCTTAATGACCTTCTGATCCTTGTCGGTCACCAGAACGGGCTCGGCGCCATTCTTCAGGCAGCGCTCGGCGCAATCGCGGGACTCGGCGGTCGCATTGGCGTTACCCGCGCCGCACTGGGAATCGCTAATCCAACCGGTATAGGTTCCAGGCGCAGCGGCTGCAGCCAAGGCGAAGAAGAGGGGAAGGAACATTTTCATAGGTGTCTTTGCGCTCACTTTTTGTATAGACGTGGCCGGCTGGGTTTGGATTCAGGTGTTGCGATCACCCTCCCTGATCCCCCTGCTTGTACATGTACTTGATGTTGGACTTGAAAATCAGCAGGTTGGGGGCGCCTTCGCGGTTCACCTTCAGGCAGCCCTTGTCGTACCACTCGATGACGCCGTCCAGGGTCTCGCCGTCCTTCAGCACGATGACCATCGGTGTTTTGGACTGCATCTGCTTGATGTAGTAGAAGTTCTCAGCATTGGTCTGATCCGGGGGGATCTGCTTTTTGACGGCGTCCTTGCGCACCTTCGGATCTTTCACTTCGTTCATTGACGGCCGGATGAGTTTACGGTTAGCCGGTTCCACGAGGGCGACTCCTGTAGAAATGACGGAGAATTCGACGCGGATGAGATGTTTATGATTGGTCGATTCTTGACCCTAGGGATAGCACACGGCCCCTCAGCGGCGCAAGGCAACAGCGAAAGCGTCCAGCGCGGGACCCTTCTGAATATTGCGGCGGGCGAGTTCGACCAGTTCGTCCACGCGCGCGGCGGCGCGGCGAATCCAATCGAAGCTGACTGCTTCAGCCAGCGGCTCCAGGCGGCGGCGGAGGTCCGGGTTGCGCAGGCCGGGGACGCCGGACCGGATCGCCAGCAGGTCTTCGAGCAGTGCGTACAGGATGTCGATGAGGCTTTCGAGCTTCTCCGTCTTGCGGGCGGCCAGCGCTTCTCCGACAGGGAGCCATTCGGAGAAAGCCTGTCTGGAGGCGGCGACCTCCAACAGCTTCAACATGGCCTCGCGGCGGCGGTCCCAGGCTTCCAGGTCGAGCGACAAGGCGAGACCGGGTGCGCCGCGGGCGATGGCGATCCGCCGGTCCACCTGATCCGCGCCGCGCTCGACCAGAAGCGCGCGCATCGCGTCGTCCGGCACCGGACCCAGGTGAAACTGCAGAGCGCGGGAGCGGATGGTGGGCAGCAGATCGTAAGAATTCACCGCGGTGGCGATCAGGATCAGGTGCGGCGGCGGCTCTTCCAGCGTCTTCAGCAGGCTGTTGGCTGCCTGCTCATTGGCGCGATCCAGGCGATCGATCAGGAACACGCGCCAACTGCCCTTCAGCGGCTTGAGTTGCGATCGCTCCTTCAGCAGCCGCATCTGCTGGATGCTGATTTGCCGCAGGGGGCCGTCCGGCGCGAAGGTGACGAAGTCGGGATGCGAGGAGAACAGCAGCGGATCCTCGGCGCGTTTTTCCGAGGTCCACTTTTCGCGGTCCGCGAGAACCTCCTGGTTATGGGGCAGGCTGAGGTCGTCCTGTTCGATCTTGGCGGGGTCGCCGAGCAGTTCGGCGGCGAAGATCCGCGCGAGGGTCGCCTTGCCGACGCCCTCCGCGCCGTCGAGCAGCAGGGTCTGGGAGATGCGCTGCTGCCGGACCATCCGGCGCAGCGCTTCCAGAATGTGAGGAGATCCGAGGAACCGCTCAGGCATGAACGGCTTCCGGCTCCGCGGAGACGGGCGCGGCGATCTTCACCGGCGCGACCAGTTCGCGGGCGATGCGATCGCGGTGGAATGCGGCGTCGCCGAACATGGTTTCGCAGGCCTTGGCGCGACGGTAGTAGAGGTGCAGGTCGTTTTCCCAGGTGAAGCCCATGCCGCCATGCACCTGGATGCCGCGATTTCCCGTCTCGCGGTAGGCTTCGCTGGCATAAGTCTTCGCGGCGGACACCGCCAGGCGCGCGTCGGGGGTGTTCTCCTGCATCGCGTAGGCGGCGTAGTAGGCGGCGGATCGCGAGCTCTCGGTGAAGATCAGCATGTCCGCACACTGATGCTGCACCGCCTGGAACTGGCCGATGGGCGTGTTGAACTGCTTGCGGGTCTTGGCGTACTGCACGGTGATATCGAGGACGCGCTGCATCCCGCCGGCCATCTCCGCGGTGAGCGCGGCGGTGGCCAGGTCGATGGTCCGTTCCAACGCCGCGCGGGCGGCATCGCCGGTGGCGAGAACTTCGCCGGTGACGTTGTTGAACGAGACTTCGTAGTACTTGCGGGTTTGATCGAGCGCCGGCATGTGGGCGATCTTCACGCCCTTGGCTCGCGCGTCGACGATAGTGAGCACTAGGCCCTCTTTTGCCTTGGCCGCGACGACAAAGAAGTCGGCGACGCCGGCGTCGGTAACGAACAACTTGGCGCCCTTCAGCTTGTATCCGCCGTCCACGGGAGTGGCCTTCATCTTCAGCGATGCCAGGTTCCAGGCGCCCTCCGCTTCCACCAACGCGAGGCTCGCCCGGGCCGCTCCGGAGCAGATGCGCGCCAAGTAGTTCTGTTTCTGCTCCTCGCTGCCGGCGAGGCTGATCGCGTTTCCGGCCAGCAAAACCGTGGAGAGGTACGGACCGGGCACCAGCGCCCTGCCCATCTCCTCCATCAGCACGGCGAGCTCGACCAGGCCGAGCCCGGCGCCGCCGTAGTTTTCATCGAACGTAATTCCGGTCCAACCCTGCCCGGCGATCTTGCTCCAGAGCTTATCGTCGTAGGAGGTATCGGTGGCCATGATCCGCCGCACATCGTGCATGGGGCATTCGGCCGCGAAGAACTCGCGCGCGCCCTTCTTCAGCATCAACTGGGTCTCGTTCAGGTCAAATTGCATGTGCCGGTTGCTCCTAATAGCTCTTCGGAAGGCCAAGTACGAAGTGGCCGATGATATTGCGCTGGATCTCGCTGGTGCCGGCTTCGATGGTGTTGCCGCGGGTGCGCAGGAAGCCGTAGCTCCACGCGCCGTCATCGATGGCGTGCTTGCCGTGTTCCAGTTGGCCGTACAGTCCCAGGATCTCCTGCGCCGATTGCTGGAAGCGCTGGTTGAGTTCGCTCCAGCAGATCTTGAGAATGGAGCCTTCGGGTCCAGGCGCGCCGGTCTGCGCGATCCGGGATACACTGCGCATCTGATTCAAGCGCAGCATCTCGATTTCGGTATACGCCTGGCCGATCTTCTGCCGCACCAGCGGATCGTCATACAGCGGCTTGCCGCCGCGAGAGATCTTCCGCGTCAGCTCCACCAGCCGCTTCAACTGCCGGGCAAATACGATTTGCATATCCGCGCCGAGCGTGGCGCGTTCGTGCATCAAGGTAGAGATCGCCACGTTCCAGCCGTCGTTGATGCGGCCCAGCACGTTCTCTTTGGGTACCTGGACGTTGTTGAAGTAGATTTCGCAGAACTCGGTCTCGCCAGTGATTTGCAGCAGAGGCCGGACTTCGACGCCGGGCGACTTCATGTCCACAAGCAGGTAGCTCAGGCCCTTGTGCTTCGGGGCCTCCGGGTCGGTGCGGGTGACCAGCGCGCACCAGTCGGCGGCCCAGCCATAGCTGTTCCAGACTTTGTGGCCGTTCACCAGGAAGTGGTCGCCCATGTCCTTGGCTTCGGTGCGGAGGTTGGCGAGGTCGCTGCCGGCGTTGGGCTCGGAGAAGCCCTGGCACCAGATTTCCTCGCCGCTCAGGATGCGGTTCAGGAAGCGCTGCTTCTGGTCGGGCGTCCCGTGATGCACGATGGTGGGGCCGATGAGCATCAGGCCCAGGACGCCGGCCACTTGCGGGGCTTGCGCGCGCGCCATCTCTTCAATGAAGATCACCTGCTCCATCAGGGTTGCGCCGCGTCCGCCGTATTCTTTCGGCCA
>CAYOQB010000230.1:0-5714 GCA_964406035.1 uncultured Solibacteraceae bacterium
CACAACCGCCTGCAGCCGGCGGACCTGATGGAACGAATGACCGTGCAGGGTGTCCTGAACAGCGGCCAGAAGAGTTTTTATGCCTCCGGACTGGGCGTGCAGGAATATCGCGGATTGACCACCGTGGGACATTCGGGCGGATTCCGGGGCTATTCCGCCGACCGCCTGATGTTCCCGTCCGAGAAGTTCTCCGTGCTGGTGCTGTGCAACGCCGCCAATGCCAACGCCGCCGCGCTCAGCAAACGCGTCGCGGACGTGTACCTGGAGGGCCGCCTGAAGCCCGCGCCGCCCGAGGCTCCGAAGCCGGCGCTGCCGAAGACCGAGACCTCGCTTTCGCCGTCGCAACTGGCGCGCTACGCCGGCGAATACTACAGCGAGGAACTGGATACCCATTTCCATTTTGTTGTCCGCGACAAGACGCTGTACCTGAAGCGTCGCTTTGGTCCGGACGGACCGCTGCAGCCGGTCAGCCGCGATACCTTCCGCGTCGCCGGCGCGACCTTCGCCTTCGAGCGTGACGCTACGGATGACATCGCCGCGCTAAAAGTATCGGAACCGCGCGCCCGGAACATCGCCTTCGAGCGGCAAAAGCGCTGAAATCGGGGGTGGAACCGGGTGTCCGCGGAGGCGCGGATCTGTTATTCTTCCAGGCGTGAAACTTAAATGCTTGCTGGTTGTGGGCTTGTGTGTCCCGGCGGCGTTCGGCGAAATCCGCAAGATTTCGCTCACGTCTACGAATGGGATGGAAGCACGTAACGTGGAGGCCTCCGCGGTGGCCTTCAAAGGCCGCAAGGCGGTGCGCCTGAAAGCGCAGCCCGGCGACGAGAACCTCGGCGTGCTGACCGGAACCAGCTTCGGTGATGGAGTGATCGAAGTGGAGCTGGCCGGCGAGCCCGCACCCGGAGCCGCCGAGGGCGCGCGCGGCTTCGTGGGCATCGCCTTCCGCGTGCAGCCGGACTTCAAAACCTACCAGTGCTTCTACCTGCGTCCCACCAACGGGCGCGCCGATGATCAGCTTCGGCGCAACCACGCCACGCAGTACATCGCGCACCCCGACTGGACCTGGAATCGCCTGCGCAAGGAGTTCCCCGGCGTGTATGAATCCTACGCCGACATGGTGCCCGGCGAGTGGATCAAGATGCGCGCCGAGGTGCGAGGCGGCAAAGCGAAGCTGTTTGTAAACGGCAACCCTCAGCCGGTTCTGGTCGTGAACGACATGAAGACCTCGCCGGGCAAGGGCCTGATCGCGCTGTGGGTGGGCGATGGAACCGTGGCCCACTTCTCCAACCTGAAGATCTCCGACTAAGCCGCGGCTACAGCACCAGGATGGGATGGTAGACGTTCGGCAGCTTGGCCTCGCCGATGGCTACCAGTTCGCCTTGCGGCGTTACCGCCTTTACGTACTTGCTGAATCTCGCCTGAAACGGTGACGCGCGAAACTCGCGACCCTGGCGGATGCGGCCGGCCGTGAGGGCGTCCACCACTTCCACCGGGAACTCGGGCAGGAGCTTGGAAGCAGGCACCAGCGCCTGTGCCAGGTTGCCGGCCGCCGCCAGTTCGGCCAAGCGCTCCAGTGTGCAAGCTTGCGCGATGGCGAAATCGCCGGAAGCCGTGCGCCGCAGCGCGCTCAAAAACGCGCCGCAACCGAGCGTTTGCCCGATCTCGTGCGCGATAGCCCGAACGTACGTTCCTGCCGAGCAGTGAATCCGCACCGCTGCCTCATCGCCCTCGATCCCGAGCAGCGCGCACTCGAAGATCGTCACCGCAACCGGCTTCAGCTCCACCACCTGCTGCCTGCGGGCGAGCTTGTAGGCCGGAACTCCCCCGACTTTTTTCGCGGACACGGGGGGCGGCGTCTGCAAGCTCTCGCCTTCATAGCTCTTCAGGAGGCGCCGCAGTTCCTCCGCGTCCAGGCGCACCTCGACCGGCGAACTGGTCGGCGCGCCGTCGGCGTCATAGGAATCGGTCGACCATCCGAAACGAATGCGGGCTTCATACACCTTGTCGTTGCGGGTGAAGAACTGCGCCATCCGCGTCGCGCGGCCGATCACCAGGGGAAGCACGCCGGTAGCCAGCGGATCCAGGGTGCCCAGGTGGCCGACTTTCTTGGTGTTCGCCAGGCGGCGAACCTTGTTCACGACGTCATGCGAGGTCCAGCCGGATG
The DNA here is from genome assembly GCA_964406035.1 of uncultured Solibacteraceae bacterium. Lineage (GTDB taxonomy): Bacteria > Acidobacteriota > Terriglobia > Bryobacterales > Bryobacteraceae > JAIEPW01. The sequence goes on from CAYOQB010000230.1 coordinate 2,165, forward strand.
GCTTGTCTACAATCAGGGCTCCGTCCACTGCTTTTCAATCTAACAGGCGGACCGTCAGCGGCGAACCGATTGCTTCTCCTCGGCCAGGGTGCGCACCAGCTTCTCCAGCTCTTCCACGCGCTTGCCCAGATCCTCGATCGCCTGCCCTTCGGGATCGGGGAGCTTGCCGTGTTCCAGCGTCTCATCGCCTTCCGGACGCGCGCCCACCACTCGTCCCGGCACGCCCACCACGGTGGAATACGGCGGCACGGGACGCACCACAACGCTGCCCGCTCCCACCTTCACGTGATCGCCGATCAGGATGTTGCCCAGCACTTTCGCGCCGGTGCCGATCACGACGTGGCTGCCGATGGTGGGGTGGCGTTTGCCGCTGTCCTTGCCGGTGCCGCCCAGCGTCACGCCCTGATACAGCAGCACGTCATCGCCGATCTCGGTGGTTTCGCCGATCACCACACCCATTCCGTGATCGATGAAGAAGCGCCGCCCGATGCGCGCGCCGGGATGAATTTCGATGCCCGTGAGGAAGCGGTTCACCTGCGACAGGAATCGCGCACCCAGCCGCAGCCGGTGCAGCCACATCCAGTTGGCTATCCGGTGCAGAAGCACCGCGTGAAAACCGGGATAGCACAGCACGATCTCCAGGACACTCTTGGCGGCCGGATCGGTGCGGAAGATCGTGTCGATCTGTTCCCGGATGACGCCGAACATATCACTTCGATTATCGCGCCTTCCCTTGGGTTGCAGTTATAATCGGCTGTGTGACCCGCATCTCCGTGGCGGCCGCGGCTCTTCTGCTGCTCGCCTCCTGCTCTCCCGCTCCCGAAGCGAAACCGAAAACCGTCGTGGCCAAGGGACTGGACGATGTCCCCTTCGCCAAGCCCCTCAAGAAGCATCCTCTGGCGAAATACCTCGAGATCAGCGGTTTTCGGCTTTCTGAACCGAAGGCGGGGCAGTTGAAGCTGCGTTTTCTGGTGGTCAATCACTCCCAGGCCGATCTGGGCGATCTCACGCTGCGCCTGACTCTCAAGGCGCGCACCGCCGGTCCCGATGATCCGCCGGTGGGAACCATCGAGGCCAAGGTCCCGAACCTGGGTCCGGAAGGCGTGCAGGAGGTTTCGGCCACCCTGCCCACCAAACTGCGCGTGTACGAAGTTCCTGACTGGCTGTATCTGACCGCCGATTACGAGATCCTGTCGCCGGCGCCGTAACGCTTCCTCGCGTCCGGCACGTGCTACTCTGAATGTTCCCGATGCCTGCCGGATATCTTCCGTTTTTCCTCTTCCTCGTACTGGCAATACTGTTTCCTCTGGCCACGCTGGTTGTGGCGAAACTCATCCGGCCATCATCTCCGCTGCCTGTAAAACTGGAGGCTTACGAGTGTGGCATTCCGGCTGCATCCACCTCTCGCGGACGGTATGCAGTCCGGTTTTACATCATCGCGATCCTGTTCGTGATCTTCGATGTGGAGACCGTCTTTCTGTTCCCGTGGGCCGTCCACTATAAGGCACTGGGCTGGTTCGGCGTCGCCGAAGTAGCGGTGTTTCTCGCCATCCTCGTGGTTGGCTATCTTTGGGCTTACAAAAAAGGGGCACTGGAGTGGGTTTGAACATTCGGAGAATCTTTTGTTTTGGACTGGCGATGGCGGCCGCGCCGCTTCTGGACGCGGCTCCGCGGCTGCGGCTGGCGAGAACGACCCTCGGTCCCATCGTCATTGCGCAGGGCTCCAACGGACCCGCGCAGCGCATTGAAGCCGGCAACACCGGCGACGGCAGCCTGGCGTTGACGTTCCAATCCAGCGCAACGTGGCTGTCGGCCAGCGCCGGCGGCGCGGGAGGCTGCGCCACGATCGCGGCGCCCACGTGCGTGCCGGTGAACATTAGCCTGAACACCGGGTCGCTGGCGCGCGGCGCCTATTCCGCGACCCTGCAAGTGCGCGACGCCAACGCCGAAGACGCGCCGCAGACGATCATCGTCAGCATCCAGGTGGGCAGCGGGATTCCCGACAGCATCACCATGCTGGTGCCGCCCAACGGCACGCCGGTCACGCGGAAGTTCACCTCCGCCGGACAGCTCACCTATACGACTTCGACCCAGGGCAGCGGCGGAGCGCGATTCTCGGTCAACATGGACGCGGCGGGCAGTTTCGCCACCAGCCGCTCCTACACCGTGACCGCCACCGCGCCCGAGGGCACGCCCACCGGCAACGTTCCGGGCGCGATCCAGATCACCGGCTCCACCGTGGGGGCCATCGATACGCCGCGCACCGTTCCGGTGACGCTGCAGGTGACCAGCAGTCCCATCGCGGCGGCGCGCTGGCCGTTTATCGAGCCCGCCACCTTCGTGGACACCCTGCGCTTCCGCATCATGCAGGGCGCGCAGCGGCAGGAAAAATGGGTGCAGATGGTGAACCTCGGCCTGGGCAACCTGGCCGTGAGCGGCGCCACCGCCGCCACCACCTCCGGCGGCAACTGGTTGACCGCCACCGTCGACGGCGGCTTCGTCAAAATCGCAGCCGATCCGGCGAACGTCGCGCCTGGCGCCTACGCCGGCACCGTCACCGTCGCGTCGAACGCAGCCAATGCCAGCCTGGCGATCCCGGTCTCGCTCGAAATCTCGGCCACCGCGCCGGCGCGCATCCTGGTGAACCAGGAAACCTATTCGCTGTCGCGCGGCGGGGTCCGCAACAACGCGACCTTCGCTGCCGATGAACCAGTCGCCCCCGGCGGCCTGCTGGCCGTCTTCGGTGAGTACTTCACCGCCGGCGCGGATGCCGCCGCCAGCGCGCTTCCGCTGCCGACAACCCTGGCCGGAGCTCGCGTGTTCGTCAACGATCAGCCGGTGCCGGTATACTTTGTCGCCAGCGCCAGCGTCCTGGATCAGCCCGGGCAGATCACGTTCCAGCTTCCCTACGACACGCCCGTGGGCGAAGCGCGGGTGCGCGTGGATCGCGACGGACAGCGCGGCAACACGGTCATCGTTCGGGTGAACCAGCGCGTGCCGCGTTTGATGGTCAGCATCAACGATTACGCGGTGGCCACCTTCGCCGATACCGCCCTGCCGTGGCCCGCGACTCCCGGCGTGACTACGCGTCCGGCCCGCCGCGGCGATACGCTGATCTTCTACGCCCTCGGCCTCGGACCCACGACCCCGACCGTGGTCAGCGGCGCCGCGTCGCCCAGCAGCCCTCTGGCGGAAGTCCCCCGCCCCACGTTCTACTTCGGCGGGACCGGCCCCATCGGCGATGCCGCGACCGCGGAGCCGTTCTTCGCCGGGCTCACCCCCGGCTTTGTCGGGCTCTACCAATTGAACGTGGTGGTCCCGGATACCACGCCGCGCGGTGAGCGCATCCCGGTGTTCATGGGCTATCTGAACAATTTCTCCAACCGGGTGTTTATCGCCGTCCAATGACGGAGCGGCTTTACTACCACGATTGCTACCTTCCAGAGTTCCGCGCTCGCATCATCGCCGCGAGCGCGGACCATCGAACCGTGTACCTGGATCGAACGGCTTTCTACCCGGCTTCGGGCGGACAGCCGTTCGATTTCGGCTT
>CAYOQB010000231.1:0-5686 GCA_964406035.1 uncultured Solibacteraceae bacterium
CCGGGTCCGGACAGTTCCTCGATCAGATCATGCAACTCCGCGCTTTCCAGGTGCTGGCGCTCATGCAGGTAGCGATGCGAACCCACCCAGTATTTGACGCCGTTCCACACGGCGGTAGCGCCGCGGCCTTGCATCTCGACGAACTCGGAGACTTGCGCGGGCCGGATGCCGTTCACGGCGGCATGCTCGACGATGGCGCGGGCGAGGGGGTGATGGCTGCGGGATTCGAGCGCGGCGGCCAGCCCCAGCAACTCCCGTTCGTCGCTTTCATCCAGGGACCGGACCTCCACCACGGCGGGCTTGCCCTCGGTGAGCGTGCCGGTTTTATCCAGCGCGATGGCCTTGATCCGGGCCGGGAGTTCGATGAACAGCCCGCCCTTGATGAGCACTCCATGCCGCGCCGCGCTGGCCAGGGCGGCGACGATGGAGACGGGCGTCGAGATGACCAGCGCGCAAGGGCAGGCGATCACCAGCAGCACCAGGGATCGATAGATGGAGGAACTCCAATCCACGCCGAGCACGAACGGCGAGGCGATCAGCACCAGGGCGGCCAGCGCGATCACCACCGGGGTGTAGATGCGCGCGAACTGATCCACCCACTGCTCACTGGGCCCGCGGCGCGCGTGCGCCTGGCCCACCATCTTGGCGATCTGCGCGATCATCGTGTCGCCGGCGGCCTTGGTGGAGCGAACCTCGATGGCGCCATTGCCGTTCACGGTTCCGGCGTAAACGGCGCTGCCCGGCGATTTCTCCACCGGAATGCTCTCGCCGGTGATGGGCGATTCGTTGATGTCGCTGACGCCGCTGACGACGATGCCGTCGAGCGCGATGCGCTCACCCGGCTTCACCAGGAACAGAGACCCGATCTTTACCAGTTCCGGCCGCGTATCGTGCTGATGATCGTTGTGGATCACGCGTACCGAGGGCGGGGAAAGGTCGAGCAGCTTTTCCACCGCCCGGCGGGCGCGGCCCACGCTCCAGCTCTCCAGGGACAGGGAGAGCGCGAAGAGGAAGGAAACGGTGGAGGCTTCGAACCACTCTCCGATGGCGATCGCGCCGGCCACCGCGATCATCATCAGCAGGTTCATGTCCGGGCGGGCGCGCCGCAGGGCGAACCAGGCTTTCGGAAGCACGAACCAGGTGCCGCACAGGATGCCGGCGATATACAGAATCTGAGCCTGCAGCGGGACGTGATGGGCGATGCCCATGCCTTCGCTGCCGAAGGCGTTGGTGATGCCGCCTTCCGCCCAGGCATGGACGGTGAAGCCCATTACGGCGAAGAGGCCGCTGGCGGCGGTGACGGCGGTCCGAATGCGGCGCTCGCGAAGCTCGCGCTTCACCGTCTCCGGAGTATGCTGCTCCCCCCGGATCTCCGCCCGCATTCCGGTCTGCCGGACGCGGTCCATGATGATCTGCGGGGAGACCCCGTTGGCGTCCACCAGCATGCGCCCGTTCAGCACGTCGAAGGACAATTTGGCATCCCCGCCCACCAGAGGTCCCAGTTCGCGGCGGAGGATGGCGACTTCTTCGGCGCAATCCAGGCCATGAACCTGAAACTCGAACTTTTCGGCGGTGGAGGACACGCTTGTATTATAGCTAATGCTGATGTACAATTGGAACTTAACTGAGGTTAACTATGCTGCTCTGGATCCTGGGTTCGGTGGGGCTGGCTGCCGCGGCGGCGTTCGCCCTGCGCGGGCCCGTGACCCGGCAGCGGACACGGAATCGCCGGGCGGACCTGGAAGACGTTCTGAAGCACATCTTCACCCGCCGTCACGAGGGTCGTGAGGCGAGCATGGAGAGCGTAGCCGGGCACCTGCGGATCTCCCCGCGCCGCGCTATCCGTCTGTGCACCGATCTGGAATCGCAGGGCATGGCGGAAAGCGACAGCGGCACGCTGCGTTTGACGCCCAAGGGTGAGGATTGGGCTCGCGAAGTGGTGCGCGCGCATCGCCTGTGGGAGACCTACCTGGCCAACGAGGCGCGGATGTCGATGCGCGATGTTCACGGGCCGGCGGAGCGCGAGGAGCACCGCCTGGTGGCCGATCGCGAGGTGGAGGCGCTGGACGCCCGGCTGGGCCACCCGCGCAGCGATCCGCACGGCGACCCCATTCCGCGGATCGCCGGCGACGCGGTGCTGTCCCCGGCGCGCTGTCTTACCGGCTGGCCCGTGGGCACGCCGGCCGAGGTAGTCCACGTCGAGGACGAACCGGAAGCGTTGTTCGAGCAGATTCTTAAGGGGGGGCTGGCGCCCGGCACGGTGGTGATGCCCATCGAAACATCGGCGGACCGCATCGTTCTTTCCGAAGGCAGCCGCGTGTTCGAACTCTCGCGCCTGGCCGCGGGCAGCGTGCAAGTGCGGGCGGTGTCCGAGGAGTACGCGCAGCGCAGCCAGTGGGTGCGGCTGTCCGATCTGAATACGGGCGAGGCCGGCGAAGTGATGCTGCTGGATCCGGCGCTGCGCGGATTCACGCGCCGCCGCCTGCTGGATCTCGGTTTAACCGCCCGCGCGAAAGTGCAGGCGGCTCTCGGCAATGCGTTCGGCGATCCCAAGGCGTATCGCGTTCGCGGCACCACCATCGCGCTGCGGAATGACCAGGCGTCGCGCGTCTGGGTGAAGAGGTCGGCATGAGCCTGCCGGGTCACGACTGCGACAATTGTCCCGCCGGCGCGCAGCTGGAGCAGATGGGCATCCGCCTGGAGAAGTTCGACCGCCTGGTGGCGCTGGCCGGAAACCCGAACACCGGCAAGTCCTCGGTGTTCAACTCGCTTACCGGGCTGAAGCAGCACGTGGGCAACTGGCCCGGCAAGACTGTGGCTCGCGCCGAAGGCGGTTTCGTGTTCAACGGTGTGCGCTACAAGCTTGTGGACCTTCCGGGCACCTACTCGCTACTTTCGGCTTCTCAGGATGAAGAGATCAGCCGCAACTTCCTGCTGTTCGGACGTCCGGACTGCACGATTGTGGTGGTGGACGCCACCGCGCTGGAGCGCAACCTGAATCTGGTGATGCAGGTCCTGGAAATCACCAGCAAAGTGGTGGTGTGCGTGAACCTGATGGACGAAGCGCGGCGCAAAGGGCTGGAAGTGGATGTGCGCAGCCTGGCCCGGGACCTGGGGGTGCCCGCGGTGGGCACCATCGCACGCACCGGCGAAGGCTTGAGCGAATTGATTCAGACCGTGGCCGGCGTCATCGCCGGCGAGATCGCCACCAAGCCGCTGCGTCCGAAGCATCCTCCGGAGATTGAAGAGGCGATCGGCGAGCTGACGCCGATGATCGAGGCCGCCGTGCCCGGAGTGCCCAACGCGCGCTGGATCGCCTACCGGTTGCTGGACGGCGATCACCGGATGCGGCAGGCGTTGTCCACCGGGGAATTGGCGGAGCTGGTGAAGGCCAAGGGCGCGCCGGCGGAAGCCGCGCAGAGCAAGCTGATCTCGCTGCAGGGGAAACAATGACCGGCTTGCAGGCAGTGATCGTCAAGGCCGACACGCTGCGGGATCAGCTCGCGCCGGACTTCCGCGACCAGATGGTGGAGAGCCTGTATCGCGAGGCGGACCGCATTTCCTCGCGGGCCGTGAAGCGGTCGGGCGAGGGCAAGTGGGACCTGGACCAGCGTGTGGACCGCCTGGTGACCTCCCCCTTGTTCGGCCTGCCGCTGATGGCCCTGCTGATGACGGCGGTGTTCTGGCTGACCATCGTGGGCGCGAACGTGCCGTCGCAGATGTTGGCCACAGCGCTGTTCTGGGTGGAGGCGCGCGGCGCCGAGCTGTTCCAAGGCATGGGATCACCATGGTGGCTGACGGGATTTCTGTGGAACGGCGTGTGGCGGGGGCTGGCCTGGGTGATCAGCGTGATGCTGCCGCCGATGGCGATCTTCTTCCCGGTATTCACCATTCTCGAGGACCTGGGATACCTGCCGCGCGTGGCGTTCAACATGGACTGGTTGTTCCGGCGCGCGGGCGCGCACGGCAAGCAGGCCCTGAGCATGGCCATGGGCTTCGGCTGCAACGCCGCCGGCGTGATCGCAACCCGGGTCATCGATTCTCCGCGTGAGCGGCTGATCGCAATCCTGACCAACAACTTTGTGCCCTGCAATGGTCGTTTCCCCACGTTGATCATGCTCGCGACGATCTTCGTGGCGGCGCAGTTCCCGCCCCTGTTCGCTTCCGTGGCTGCGGCGGGTGCTGTGGCCGGAATCGTGCTGCTGGGGATCGGATTCACCCTGGTTGTTTCCGCCGCGTTGTCACGCACGCTGCTGCAGGGTGAGGCTTCGGCGTTCACCTTGGAGTTGCCGCCCTACCGGCGTCCCAGCGTATTGCGGATTCTCTACACATCGCTGATCGACCGGACCCTGTTCGTGTTGTGGCGCGCGATGCTGACCGCCGCGCCCGCGGGTGCGGTGATCTGGATCCTGGCGAACATTCACGTGAACGGCGCGAGCCTGGCGCGGCACATAGCGGATTTCTTCCAGCCCTTTGGCTACCTGCTCGGCCTGGATGGCGTGATTCTGTTGGCCTATGTAATCGCTATTCCGGCCAACGAGATCGTCGTCCCCACCATGCTCATGATGTATCTGGGCACTGGTTCGATGAGCGAGATGGAATCGTTCGACGAGATCCGCAGGGTGCTGGTGGATGAAAACGGCTGGACGCTGCTGACCGCCGTGAACCTGATGCTCTTCAGTCTGCTGCACAATCCGTGCGCCACGACGATTCTCACGATCTGGAAGGAAACGCGATCCGGAAAATGGACCGCGATCGGCGCACTGATGCCGCTGGCGATCGCATTTGCGGTCACGTTCCTGGTCGCGCAGGTGGTGCGGCTATGGTAAACGCGGTCGTGCTGTTGCCGGGAGCGGGAGCGCGGGCTGAGACGCTGGCGCGCCACATTCCCTATTTCGAACCCGAGTGGCAAACACTGGCGATCTCCTACCCGCCGGTGCCTACCATAGCCGAGCTGTGCAGCGTAATCGCTTCCCGCATGGACGAAGCCGGGATCGCCACCGCGCATGTGATCGGCGGATCGTACGGAGGCATGGTGGCGCAGGCGTTCGCGGAGCTGTACCCCGCTCGCGTCGGCAAGCTGGTTCTGTCTCACACCGGCGGACCCGATCCCGAGCGCGGCGCAAAGATGCGCAGCGGGGCGCGCTGGATCAACCGCCTGCCATTGAGCTGGGTGAAATGGATTTTCGGCAAGCGGCTTTCCAAGCTGATTCCCAAGGCGCCCGAGGCGAACGAAGCCAGGCTGCAGTTCGAGCGCATCCTGAAGAGCTGGACCCGGGACGAGATCGATGCCCTGTTTCACCGCGCAGGCGAGTTTCAGGATTTCGGACCCGCTACCTGGCGCGGCGAAACACTCCTGCTCTGGGCTGACGACGACCCGGCCACTCCGGAGCCCGTCCGCGAGGCCCTCCACCAGCGGTATCCGCAAGCGCAGGTTCATGAGTTTCACGGGACCGGACACGCGGCCGCGCTGCTGAAACCAGAGGAGTACTTCGGCGCGATCCGCGACTTCCTACGCGCCCCAGCTCGCGCTCAGCGCAGCGAGCTCGCCCAGGTCGAGTCTTCCCGTGTAGATCGCCATGCCCAGCGCGGCGTGGATGTTCATCGCGTGTAGCGCCCGGATCTCGTCCACCGTCGTGATCCCGCCGGCCGCGGTGATCTCGTGCGAGGTCGCCGCGCGCAGGCT
>CAYOQB010000232.1:0-5476 GCA_964406035.1 uncultured Solibacteraceae bacterium
CACCCACACCACTGGAAAAAGTGTTCGCCCGTCATTTCATCATCCAGGTTCCGGCCGCGTCGGGCAATCGGTATTATGACGCCTCTTCCGGCGTAACCTATCCGTCCGAGGCCAGATTTGAGTCGCAGGTCGTAGCGGGTTATGCTTATCAATTCCCCGAACAGCGGGGAACGGCGTTATGGCACGTTGCCAGGCCAACGCCTGGGGTGCCGAACATCAGGTCACACCGGTTCCAAGTCAGTCGATGCCATGAAAGGAGAAGGGAAGTGAAAATCAAATTCGTCTTCTTCCTAAGTTTGCTGAGTGTTCCGCTGGCGGCACAGGTAACGCGCGTAGCGCCTTCTGACTTCAAGGACACGGTTCCCGCGTTCGATCCGGCGGGCGCGATCACTCTTCCCGTGGCACACATGGAGATCGACATTGCGTTCCCGCGAGGCAAGAAAGAACTTCGTGAGTTAACCGTAGTGTTTGACCCGAAGACCGGATATTATCTGTGGCATTGCACTCCCGCGAGTCTCGACAAACCTGAGAGAACTAGGCTGCGCCTTGGAGTCATGAAGAAACAAGAGGCTGTGGCGTTTGTGGATTCAACGGGGATGGTTGACTTCCAGTTAGGCAGCGGCCTGTTCGCCAAAGTATACCGCGGGCGCGCTGACAGCCTGGATGCCGCGGTGGCCACAAGTATCAATGAAATCCAGCAAGGGCTCATGTCACATGAAAACATCGGTTTCCATAGAGACTACAAGCTCATTCCCGTTTTCGGCCCGGTGCGCGGCTTCAAGATTCCTGTCGGCTATGTGCCGATATCCCGAGATTTCGAGTGCGCACCGGATCGGGCCTACTGTCCGGACTCTGTCAGCATCATTGCCTCAATAACCAAACAAGGCAACAATCTGCGACTGGTTCTCAGGAACCGGTTTGATGTGGAGGCTATTGTCGATCCCAATCTCGATCTTGTAAGCGCGAGACAATTGACGCAACCCGATCCTCCAAAGGATAGACCATTCCCGTTTAAGAAATAACGTTCCGGCTTGGCGGCTTGAGGGAATGTCCGCTCGATGAGGCGACTGCTAGCAAGTCGGCGAGGACAGCGCTGGAGTCCGTCGGGTGCGTTGGTAAGGGTCGATCAGCAAGCAAGGCGACAACTGGCGGCTGGTGCTCCGGAATCGCTGGGATGTGGAGATCATCCTCGACCGTGACTTCAATGCAGTGAGCAGCAGGCAACTTACGGCGCCGCAAGAGTAGTGCGAATTCCAACAGCATCGCTTTTCGCGACAATGATGTTGGATGCCTTCCACGCCCGACTTCCTTCGCGACGGCGGACGAGGGTACCGGGAGGTACCATGTTTTCAGACCAATACCCGGATCGCCTAACATCAGATTCCTCCCGAGTCCGGCACGATCGATGTGATTGATACGGAGATATGAATGTTGACAGAATCTATTCTGCTTGGTGTTGCGAGCATCTCATTACTGGCCCAAGTATCACCAGTTGCGCTTACAAAGTCTACGGACATGATCCCCGCTTTCGATTCGTCCGGCGGCGTCACGCTTCCAGCAGCACGCCTCAAAATTGATGTCGCCTATCCCAGCGGTAGGAAGAAAGATGGTTGCGAGCTCACGGTCGTTTACGATCCTAAAACAGGCTATTATCTGTGGCACGTATCCGAACCGAACACCGGCGTAGCGGACGACACCGGGTTCAGGGTGAAACTCATCAAATCCCAGAGGACCATAGCATTTGTAGATCCACAAGGACTCATCGACTTCAGCTTCGGCGACGGGCTCTTTGGCAAGGTGTGGCGTGGGCGCGCTGACAATCTGGAAGCAGCCATATCTGCGTCCACCAACGAAATCAGGCAGGGCCTCATGACTTTCGACGGCGTCGGATTTCAACGCGACTACAAGCTCGTGCCGGTCTTTGGACGAGTGCTCGGTTTTGATGCGAAGATACCTGCTGGCTTCCAGCCAATATCTAGGGAATTCAGGTGCGAGCCCTTCAACGCATTCTGCCCATCCTCCAACAACACCATTGCTTCCATAAGCAAGCAGGGCAACAAGTTGCGACTCGTTCTGCGTAACCGCTTTGATGTGGAGGTCATCGTGGATCAGAATCTGGACCTAGTAAGCGCTCAACAAGTGACGCGCCCTAGGAATTAAACGTTGCCCGCTCGCCGACTCCAGCGCGGTGGTAGGCGGGACTGACATCACCGGGGCAAACGCGGTCGCGTTTCGCGACAATGATGTTGGATGCCTTCCACGCCTGACTCTCTTCGCGACCGGGTTCGCGCCGCCTATTCGGCGGCGGCGTGCGAGCCCGCGTCGCGGCATCCGTTCCCGGTGGGCGCGGAGTTCGCGGCGAGCGTGGGGTACCCGTCCGCAATGCTGGCGGCGTTGCCGCAAGCGGCGGCGGCGTTCGCGGGTGTCTCCAACGTCGCGCTGCAGGCGCCGCTGCGGCCGGGGATGACGGTGGTCGATTTGGGATGCGGCGCGGGGCTGGACACGCGGATCGCGGCGGAGCGCGTGTCGCCGGGCGGACGGGTGGCTGGGGTCGATTTCAGCATGGAGATGCTGCGCCGCGCGAGTCCAGGGGGCGGCGCGTGCTTTCTGCAGGCCGCGGCGGAGTCGCTGCCGTTCCGGGATGCCTTCGCCGACATGGTGCTGATCAACGGGCTGCTGAACCTGAATCCGTACCGGGAGCGCATTCTGCGCGAGGCGGCGCGCATTCTGAAGCCGGGCGGCGCGCTGTTCGGGGCGGAGCTGATTCTCAAGGAACCCCTGCCGGAAGAGTTGAGGTCGGGCGAGGAGAACTGGTTCTCCTGAATCGCCGGCGCCAGGGACGCAGGTGCGTTCCGGGATGAACTGAACCGCGCGGGGTTTGGCGAAGCGGAGATTCTCCGGACTTTCCGCAATGCGCGGACCAAGCATCCGGCGGTTACGGCGGCCGAGTTCCTGGCTCGCCGCTGAGAGCGAACGAAACTCGATTGCCGAACGTCCAATACACTGGAGATTCATGTCACTGATTCGATCCCTTTTTGCCCTCAATGCCGCATTGCTCCCGTTGACGCTCGGGGCGGCTGACCCGGACTGGCCCCGGTTCCGAGGCCCCGATGCCAACCCGACCAGCGCCAACGCGCGCCTGCCCGAGAAATGGTCCAAGACGGAGAACGTCGAATGGGCGGCCGACATTCCGGGCCGGGGCTGGTCCTCCCCGGTGGTCAGCGGGGGGCGGGTGTTCTTAACGACGGTCACCACGGACGGCAAGAGCAAAGTGCCGCAGACCGGGACGGAGTACAGCAATGAATACCTGGCGGAGCTCTCCAAGCAGGGCCTGTCCCAGGCGGAAGTGCTGAAGCGCCTGAACGAGCGCGACATCGAGATGCCGGAAGAGGTGCAGGTCCACTACTTCCTGTACTGCCTGGATCTGAAGTCGGGCGCGGTGAACTGGAAGAAGGAGTTTCACTCCGGCCGCCCGCCGGGAGGGCGTCATCGCAAGAATAGTTTCGCCTCAGAGACTCCGGTTACCGATGGGAAGAACGTCTATTTGTACGTGGCGAACCTGGGCTTGTATGCGTTTGACCTGAAGGGCAAGCAGGTGTGGCACACGCCTCTGGAGGCGAATCCGATCTATCTGGAGTTCGGCACGGGAGCGTCGCCGGTTTTGCACGGCGATCAACTGATCATTGCGAGCGACAACGAGAAGCAGCAGTTTCTGGCTTCGTACGATAAGCGGACCGGCAAGCAGCTTTGGCGGACCAATCGCGAGGTGGGGCCGAAGGGGCGGCGCTCGGGCTGGGCCACGCCGTTCGTGTGGACCAATCCGGCGCGGACCGAGATTGTGACCATCGGACCCACCGAGGCGGTTAGCTACGACCTGGAAGGCAAGGAGTTGTGGCGGCTGGGAGGCATGTCGGCGACGCCGATTCCGACCCCGTTTGCGCACGAGGGACTGCTGTATATCAACGGCGGGCGCGGAGCGCAGCTTTTTGCGGTGAAGCCGGGGGCGAGCGGCAACATCTCCCTGAAGCAGGGTGAGCGGTCGAACGAGTTCATTGTCTGGTCCGAGCCGCGCGCGGGCACGTATCTGCCGACTCCGGTGCTCTATGATGGCGGCCTGTACGCGCTGACCGAAACCGGAATTCTGAGCCGGTTCGACGCGAAGACCGGCAAGCTGACGTATAAGACGCGGATCGACCCGGCGGCGGGGTTCTTCACGTCGTCGCCGTGGGCCTACAACGGCAAGATCTTCTGCTTGAGCGAGGAAGGGAAGACGTTCGTGATCGCGGCGGGGGAGAAGTTCGAGCTGCTGCACGCGAATCCGTTGGAGGACATGGCGCAGGCGACGCCCGCATTAGTGGGGGATCGGGTTCTGTTGCGAACGGAGCGCACGTTGTATTCGCTGCGGCGAAAGTCGTAAGGGTTTGGTGGCGGCGAGACGTCACTCGGCGAGCCTAAAGGCTCGCACCGCCTGAAGGCGGTTCTACAGGCGATCGCCCGATTGCAAACCCAAACTTGGCGCGCCTGAAGGCGCGCGCCGCGTAAACGCGGCACTACGAGAATGTCACTTGGCGAGCCTGAAGCGGTTCTACAGGTGGGCTGTCGCCCAGATTCAAACCCGGCTCCGCGTGAACGCGTAGCAGGCGAAGGCTCGGCGCGGGTGTTTGGGGTGAGAACCGGGAACTCGCTGCCAACTGCTGCGTATCGGGGAACATGAACTCCCGACTGCTGTTTTTCTGCGCGGTGATTTGCTCGGCGCAGGAGATTGTTGAGCGAAAGCCGGTGGAGCTTCCTGACTTTGGGGCCAACCGCGAGATCGCGCGGTATGCGACCGCCGCAGAGTACGACGAAGCGCGCGCCGATGCTGCGTTTCGCTATGAACGGGTGCTGTACCGGAGCTCGGGCACGGTGGTTTCGGGGTATCTGTATGCGCCCAAGTCGCAGAGCGGCAAGCTCCCGGTGATCGTCTTCTCCCGCGGCAGCCTGGTGGTGAACAACCAGGCCCCGCTGATGCTGACGATGTTGCGCCGGCTGGCGCGCGAGGGCTTCCTGATCTTCGCGCCGATGTACCGGGGCAGTGACGGAATGGAGGGGCGGGACGAGCTGGGCGGCGCCGACCTCGACGATCTGAAAAATGCGATCGAGCTGGTGCGAGCTCTGCCTGGGGCCGATGCCGAGAACGTCTTCCTGTACGGCATCTCGCGGGGCGGCATGATGAGCTACTTCGGGGTCCGCGAGAACTGGCCGGTGCGCGCGGCGGCAGTGGTGGGGGCGATTACGGATCTGGAGGCGTACCTGAAGGTGACGGACCCGGAGCTGAAGCTCGCGCGCTCGGTGTGGCCCAACTACGATACCGACAAGGAACGGATCCACGCGCGGCGGTCCGCGGTGCGCTGGCCGGAAAAGATCAACAAGCCGGTGTTGATCCTGCACGGCGGCGCGGATCCGCAGGTCTCGCCGGTGCACGCGCTGAACCTGG
>CAYOQB010000233.1:0-5304 GCA_964406035.1 uncultured Solibacteraceae bacterium
CGCCGCTCCGCCAGGTAACTGCCGAAATTCCCAGAAAGAATAGCATTTCGCATCCGACTCATGATGTCAAGGTAGTGGCGGAGGTTATGCAGGCTGGCCAGCGTGGAAAACACGATCTCACCGGCCTGGAAGATGTGACGAAGGTAGGCGCGGGAGAAGTTGCTACAGGTGTAACAGGAGCAATTCGGGTCCAGCGGGCCGGCATCCTCGCGGTATTGCGAGTGCTTGATCACCACCCTTCCCTGGGACGTAAATAGGTTTCCATTCCTCGCGTTACGCGTGGGCATGACGCAATCCATCATGTCGATTCCGCGCGCCACGTACTCCGGCAGCTCCTCGGGTAACCCTACTCCCATTACGTACCGGGGCCGGTCCGTCGGCAGCAGCGGCGCGGTGACCTCCACCATCTCCAGGCTCAGCGGTCTCGGTTCGCCCACCGAGAGCCCCCCGATGGCGTAACCGCGCGCGTCCAGGTCGAGCAAGGCATCCGCGCACTCCCGCCGCAGGTCCCCGAACATCGATCCCTGAACGATCGGAAACAAGGCTTGCCGGCCGTCGTCGAGGGCTCGGAAATGGTCGAACGCCTCGCGAGCCCAGCGAACCGTCCGCTGCATGGAATGCCGGGCGTGTTCGTGGCTCGCCGGATACTCCAGGCACTCATCCAGCACCATCATGATGTCGCTGCCGAGCGCCAGTTGCACGTCCACGGTGGACTGAGGCGTGAACAGGTGCTCATCTCCGTTCAGGTGGGACCGGAACACCACCCCGCGTTCGGTGACTTTATTCAAGTCACTCAAGCTGAACACCTGGAAACCACCGGAATCGGTGAGGATGGCGCGATCCCAGTTCATGAACTCGTGCAGTCCGCCGAGCCTCCGGATCAGTTCATGCCCGGGGCGAAGATACAGGTGATAGGTGTTCGCCAGGATGATCTTGGCATCCAGGTCAGCCTGGAGGTCGCGCTGGAGAACGCCCTTGACCGTCGCCTGGGTCCCCACCGGCATGAAGACCGGCGTTTCCACGATGCCGTGCGCGGTGTGAAGAAGGCCGGCGCGCGCACCGGTATCCGGGCACTGCGCCTGAAGTTCGAAACGAAACACTGTACCTAGCTTCGCACGCATTACAATGGTGGGCCATGCGAATCGGAATCGTCCCCGCCCTTCTTGTTGCAGCGATCGCGCAGGCGCAGGTCCCGGCCCATCTGGAGACAGGATTCCGCGCCATCTCCCAAGAGCGGCTTCGCACGGAGCTGAAGTTTCTGGCCTCACCCGCGCTGGACGGCCGGCTGTCGCTGCAGAAAGGGGCGGACGCGACCATGGAGTGGGCGGCCAGCGAGTTCGCGAAAATCGGGCTGAAGCCCGCGGCCGGCGGCGGCTTCCTGCAAACCGTACCGCTGATCGACTACCGCGTGGATCGCGCGGCCAGCGGCCTGCTGCTGATGGTCAACGGAAAACAGGAACGCTTTGCCGCCAACATCTCCTTCCCCAATGACGCCGCGATTCGCGGGCGGGCCGTTTTCGCGGGCTACGGCATCAGCGCACCGGAGCTGAAGTACGACGACTACCAGGGCGTGGACGTCCGCGGGAAGATCGCCGTGGTGTTCGCGGGCGAGCCCCAGGATGAGGACGCCGCCTCCGTTTTCAACGGCAAGGGCGCTACCCGGTACCGCAACAATATCTACAAGGCGTTCGAGGCGCAGCGGCGCGGCGCCGTCGCGCTGATCGTGATTCCTGCCCCGAATGCCAGGCGCGCCGCCCGTCCACCCGCTCAGACCGGCGGGCAGCGGCTGGCGCGCCGTTCCACGCAGGCGCTGGCCGAAGGCGGACCGGGCATCCCGGTCGCGGTCGCCGATGAAAAAGCCGCGGCAGCCCTGTTCCAGGCCTCGCCGCGACCCGCGGCCGAACTGCAAACCGCCATCGATGCCGCCGCGAAGCCCATCGGGAAGCCAATCGAACTTGCGGAAGTAGAGGTGCGCCAAGTGATCGCCGAGCGCCGCCGCATGGATTCCGGCAACGTCGTGGGCCTTCTGGAGGGCTCCGATCCCTCGCTTCGCAACGAAACCGTGATCTACTCCGCGCATTACGACCACGACGGTCCCGCGCCGGAAGGCGGTTATTACCCCGGCGCGGACGACGACGGGTCCGGCACCGTGGGCGTAATCGAGCTCGCGCGCGCGTTCGCGGCCAACCCGGTGAAGCCCAAACGCTCGATTCTGTTCGCTCTGTTCGCCGCCGAGGAGCGCGGGCTGCTCGGGTCCTACTACTACGCCGCGCGTCCCTTGCGGCCCCTGGAGACCACCCAGGCAGTGATCAACTTCGACATGATCGGGCGCAATGAGGAACACATCCCCGCAACCAAGGATGCCATCGAAATCGCCGCCGACACTTCCAACGAGATGAACCTGGTCGCGACCAAGTACAGCCCGGAGTACAAAGCCCAGGTGGAAAAATGGAACGAGTTTGTCGGCTTGCGCCTGAGCTACAAATGGGACGACGAATCCACCCAGAACGTGTTCTTCCGCAGCGACCAGTATCCCTTCATCCAGAAAGGCATCCCCGCGATGTGGTGGTTCACCGGCTTCCATCCCGACTATCACCAGACCACCGATACCTGGGATCGCATCAACTACGGAAAGATGGAAAAGATCCTGAAGCTGGCGTATCTCACCGGGTTCCACTTCGCCGAGGCTCCAGAAACCCCGGCGTTCGTTTCCGCCCGTTGACCGGCGGAATGGCCATGCGACTGCGCTACGATGAGAAAACCTCTCGCAAATGGCGCTCCGCTTCCATAACACCCTGACCCAGAAGGTGGAGGACTTCGTCCCCCAGCAGGAAAAGCTCGTACGGATGTACACTTGCGGACCCACCGTTTACAACTACGTGCACATCGGGAACCTGCGGACCTTCACGTTCCAGGACATCCTGCGGCGCTGGCTTCGCGCCCGAGGCTATGAACTCCGCCACGTCATGAACATCACCGACGTGGAGGACAAAATCATCCGCGACGCCGCGCGTTCCGGCAAGTCGATATTCGAATTCACCGCCGTCTACACGCAAGCCTTCTTCGAGGACACCCAGCGCATCCGGATCGAGCGCCCGGAGCAGGTGGTGAAAGCAACCGACCACATCCCGGAGATGGTCGCCGACATCCAGGCGCTGGAGGCCAAGGGTCACACCTATACGAGCGACGGCTCGGTCTACTACCGGATTGCTTCCTTCAACGATTATGGCAAGCTCTCGCACATCAACCTGAGCGGCAACATCGCCGGCGCCCGCGTGGATGTCGACGAGTATGAGAAAGACGATGCCCGCGACTTCGTGCTCTGGAAGATGAAGAAGGAAGGCGAGCCGAGCTGGCAAACCCCATTCGGCGAGGGACGCCCCGGCTGGCACATTGAATGCTCCGCGATGGCCCGCAAGTATCTGGGCGACACGCTGGACATCCACACCGGCGGCGTGGACCTGACCTTCCCGCATCACGAAAACGAGATTGCCCAGGCCGAAGGAATCACCGGCAAGCCGTTTGTCCGCTACTGGCTGCACGCCGAGCATCTGCTGGTGGACAGCCAGAAGATGTCCAAGTCGCTCGGCAACTTCTATACGTTGCGCGACCTGCTGGAAATGGGCTACTCGCCCGAGAGCATCCGCTATCTGCTGGCGTCGGTGCCGTATCGCAACAAGCTGAACTTCACCTTTGACGGGCTGAAGGCGGCCCAGACCGCGGTGGATCGCCTGCGCAACTACGCGTTGCGCCTGAGAACGGCGAAATTCGCGGAGGGCGAGAATCCGGATTGGACGGCGAAGGCGCAGTCCTCCGCGATTCGCTTCGGCGAGGCGCTGGATGACGACATCAACACTGCCGGCGCTCTGGGCGTGATTTTCGAGTTCATCCGCGATTCCAATGCCGCAATGGACGCGGGCACGTTCCTCGCCGGCAATGTGCCGGCCGCGGAGGATCTGCTTCGCCACTTCGACGCGATCTTCGATGTAATCAAGCCCGGCGAAGCGGAGGGCGGCTGGAGCGACGCGGAGATCGACGCGCTGGTGGCGGAACGCACCGCCGCGAAAAAGTCGCGGCAGTTTGCCCGTGCCGACGAGATCCGTGCCCAGTTAGACCAGCAGGGAGTGATTCTGGAGGACACCAAGGACGGCGTCCGCTGGAGACGCAAGTGAAGATCGAATCCAGGCTGGTTCACGCCGGCGATCGCAGGAAAGCCGGACCGTTCGTCCCGGTAACGACGCCCATTTACACCGCGGCCAGCTATTTCTACGAGACCACCGAGGAACTCGATCGCGTATTCGCGCGCGAGATCAGCGGGCCATCTTACGCGCGCTACGACAACCCCACCACGCTGGCGCTGGAAGAACTGGTCCGCGACCTGGAGGGCGGCGCGATCGCGCGCGCTTGCGCCTCCGGCATGTCCGCCATCGATCTCGCCCTCCGCGCCGTGCTGCTAGACCGCCCCAAGCGAGTGCTGGCGGCTACGATGCTGTACGGCGCCACAACCAAGCTGCTCAACACGCTGCTGGAGCCGATGGGCGTCGAGACCTGCTACGTCGAGATGTGCGACACGGGCGCGGTGGAGCGGGCGCTGGCGGAACACAAGCCGGGCCTGCTGGTGCTGGAGACGATCTCCAACCCCTTGCTGCGCGTTGCCCCGCTCGATCGCATTTGCGCGCTGGCGAAAGCAGCCGGAGTGCCGGTGGTGGTCGACTCTACATTCGCAACGCCGCTTCTGGTGCGTCCCCTGGAACTCGGAGCGAGCGTTGTAGTGCACTCGGCCACCAAGTACTTCTCAGGCCACGGCGACGTGCTTGGCGGGATTATTGTGTCCAATGCGGAATATTCCGAGCCGATCATCATGATGGCGCGCACCATCGGCCCGGTGATGAGCCCCTTCGAAAGCTATCTGACCATGCGCGGCATCAAGACGCTCGGCCTCCGCTTCGAGCGGCAATGTTCCAACGCGGTCGCCGTGGCCCAATGGCTGCGCGGTCAGCGGAATGTGGAGCGGGTGTATTTCCCGGATTGCCCCCGCCACCCCGATCGCGAAACGATCGACCGCCTGTTCCCCGCCGGCAAGTATGGAGCGATGATCAGCTTCGAACTGAAAGATGCCGGTCGCGAGCAGGTGTTCGCGACCATGGATCGCCTGAAGATGGTGGTGCGCGCGACCTCCCTGGGCGACGTGCACACGATGGTCCTCTACCCGGCGATCGCGTCGCACCGCGACCTTGCCCCCAAGCAGCGGCAGCGGCTCGGCATCGGCGACAACCTGATCCGCCTGTCGATCGGGATCGAGGC
>CAYOQB010000234.1:0-5247 GCA_964406035.1 uncultured Solibacteraceae bacterium
CAAGCCAGGTGCCATCGGTGCCTGGTGGTGCCAGGCACCGATCGCCGGATTGCCGACGGGGAACCGTTTTCATCGAAAGGGGTTAGGACTGCCGGAGGGCGTACGGAAAAGGACCCCCAGTTGGCGTTGGCACAGGTTTGAGGGGCGGTCTTGCGGCGCGGCGGATGCGGAAAACAAACGGTATGTCGTTCAGGGTTGGCTGGCCGATCCGAATGGGGGCCGGTGGCAATGAAAACAGTAGGCAAATCGAGCTGAGCCACTTTTCGACACGGCCAATTTTCGCCCCAAAGCGCTGCAGGGGAAGGACTTGCCACAGTTTGCGCCCCGTATCGGTGCCTGGTGGTGCCAGGCACCAATTGCCAGCCTAGCGCTTGGAAGCGAATATCGGAATCCGCTGTGACGGCGCTAATCCCGATGAACAAGCTGAATCAGCGATTCCAGTACAGCACTCCACCGAAATTCGCACCACCCCGGCTCTTCGAATAGCGGCTTAGCTACACCCGCTCGTCCCGCCGCAATTCTCGCACTTGTAGCACGAGCCATTACGCGTCATCAGGCCGCCGCATTCCGAACAAAGCGGCGCATCCGCCACCGCCGGCTCGAACGCGAGCGACTGCTGCGGCTCCGGCTCCGTCGGCTTCAGCTTCATCGAGTCCCCGGCTTCCATCGACCCGTACTCCGGCCCGATGAACTTCACCGCCAGCCAGCGGAAGATGTAGTCCATGATGCTCTTCGCATACGGGACCTGCTTGTTGCCGGTCCAGCCCGAAGGCTCGAACCGCACGTGGCTGAACTTATCCACGAAGAACTTCAGCGGCACGCCGTACTGCAATCCGTACGACACAGCGGTGGCGAAGCTGTCCATCAGGCCCGAAATGGTGGAGCCTTCCTTGGCCATGGTGATGAAGATCTCGCCCGGCATGCCGTCCTCGAACAGGCCGGCGGTGATGTAGCCTTCGTGCCCGCCGATGGAGAACTTGTGGGTGATGGACTGCCGCTCGTCCGGCAACTTGCGGCGGATGGGGCGGTAGACGATCTTCTCCTGAATCTGAATGGAAGGCGCCGCCGGACCGTTGGCCGCCTTTGCGCCCTTCGCCGTTCCCGAGGACAGCGGCTGCACGCGCTTGGAATTGTCGCGATAGATGGCCACCGCCTTCAGACCCAGACGCCACGATTCGATATAGGCGTCCATGATGTCCTCGGCCGTGCACTCCTCCGGCATGTTGATGGTTTTCGAAATCGCGCCGGAGATAAACGGCTGCACCGCCGCCATCATCTTCACGTGACCCATATAGTGAATCGAACGCATACCGTTCTGCGGCCGGAAGCTGCAGTCGAACACCGCCAGGTGCTCCTCGTTCAAGCCGGGGGCGCCTTCGATGGTCCCCGTGGAATCGATGTGGGTGACGATCTTCTCCACCTGAGCCGGCGTGTACCCCAGCTTGATCAGCGCCGCGGGAACCGTGTTGTTCACGATCTTGATGACCCCGCCGCCCACCAGCTTCTTGTATTTCACCAGGGCCAGATCGGGCTCGATGCCGGTGGTGTCGCAGTCCATCATGAAGCCGATGGTCCCGGTGGGCGCGATTACCGTGGTCTGGGCGTTGCGGTATCCGTGGTTCTTGCCTAGCTCGTAGGCGTTGGTCCAGCAGGTTTCGGCGGCGTTGTAGAGATCCGCCGGAACG
Source organism: uncultured Solibacteraceae bacterium (assembly GCA_964406035.1). Classification (GTDB taxonomy): domain Bacteria; phylum Acidobacteriota; class Terriglobia; order Bryobacterales; family Bryobacteraceae; genus JAIEPW01. The sequence goes on from CAYOQB010000234.1 coordinate 1,686, forward strand.
TTCCGGCGATTGATCCGCGACACCGATTCGCGGTGCATGCGGATCACTTCCAGGAACGGCTGCTCATTCAGGTGGTAGCCCGGGCACGGCCCCGTGGACTCCGCGGCGATGCGAGCCGAGGTCAAATAGGCCTGTCCGCACATTACCGCCGTGATCGCGCCCGCCCAATCCCGGCCGGCTTCGCTGTCGTAGGGCATCCCCATGGACATCAGCAGCGAGCCCAGGTTGGCGAAACCCAGTCCCAGCGGGCGGTAGTCATGGGAGTTCACCGCAATCTTTTCGGTGGGATAGCTGGCGTTGTCGACGATGATTTCCTGCGCCAGGATCACGGTGTCCACGGCGTGGCGGAACGCTTCTACATCGAACTGCCCGTCCGGACCCACGAAACGGATCAGATTCAAGGACGCCAGGTTGCAGGCCGAATCGTCCAGGAACATGTATTCGCTGCAGGGGTTCGACGCATTGATGCGCGCCGTGTTGCGGGAGGTATGCCAGCGGTTCACGGTGGTGTCGAACTGCATCCCCGGATCGCCGCACTGCCACGTTGCCTCGGCGATCTGCTTCAGAAGATCGCGGGCCATGTAGCGGTCCTTGGGCTGATCCTGAATGCGGGATTTGGTCCACCACTCCTTGTTCTCAATCACCGCGTGCATGAACTCGTCGGTGGCGCGAACCGAGTTGTTCGCGTTCTGAAAGAAGATGGAGCCGTAGGCGTCGCCGTCGAGCGAGGCGTCGTATCCCGCGTCGATTAACGTGTGCGCCTTCTTCTCTTCCTTGGCCTTGCACCAAATGAACGCTTCGATGTCGGGATGGTCGGCGTTCAGGATCACCATCTTCGCGGCACGGCGGGTCTTGCCGCCGCTCTTGATCACGCCGGCGAAGGCGTCAAAGCCTTTCATGAAGCTCAGCGGTCCGGAGGCGCGGCCGCCGCCCGAGAGAATCGCGTTCTCCTCGCGCAGGTTCGACAGATTGGAGCCCGTGCCGGAGCCCCACTTGAACAGCATGCCTTCGGTCTTGGCCAGGTCCAGGATCGACTCCAGCGTGTCACCGGCGGAATTGATGAAGCACGCCGAGCATTGCGGCTTGCGGTCCGACGGCATCACCTTCTTGAACCCTGCGGTTGCCTCGTCGTAATACCAGCCGTAGCCGCGCGGTTCTGGAACGCCGACGTTGAACCAAACCGGGGAGTTGAAGCAGGCCTTCTGCGTCAGCATCAGGTGCGCCAGTTCGCTGCGGAAGTTCTCGGCGTCTTCCGGGGTGCGGAAATAGCGCTGATCGCGGCCCCAATCGGCGATGGTGTCCACCACCCGATGTACCAACTGAGCCACGGATCGCTCGCGGTCCGGCGCGCCGATCTTGCCGTAGAAGTACTTGCTGGCGACGATGTTGGTGGCGGTTTGGGACCAGTCCGCGGGCACCTCCACGTCGCGCTGTTCAAAGATCACCGCGCCCTTGTCGTTGCCGATGGTGGCGGTACGCAGCTCCCACCGCACATCGTCGTACGGCGTCTTGCCCGCCTCCAGCTTGGCCGTGAAGTATCGCGGGAAGGAGACTCCCACCCGTTCCCGTACCGGCAAGGCTCTATGCAAGTCTTTCATTCGGCTGCTCAAATCGACACTAAGCTGTCCCATGGTGATCCTTCTCCGCTATGTTTTTCAAGAGATCTCGGCGGACCTCGCCGGGATGTTGTCTGTTGCCCGGGTTTGAGCAAACCCGAACCGACCGCAGTTGCCATCTTGACCCTATATATGGTGTGTCGTCAAGAAAAATAACTATAAGTGGCACATCGAGTTGCAGGATTGACATACACGCTGTCCTCCGGCATAGGTCGGTGGGTATTACTCTAAGCTATTGATAAAGTTGGTCTAACGTGGACTTCCTCCCCCTTCGGATCCCGGTGTCGCAGCCGGCGTTTCCGTGGGGGAGGCAACGGTGAACGTGCGGTAAAGTAAGGCAAACACTGACAAAATAATCGCTACGATCAAAATTCGGACCACCCAATTGAGCACCCGGAACGTACTCGTTTGCACCAGTTGCGCGGGCTCGGGGTCCAGGTCCAGAACGTTGACTGTAACAACGGTTACGTTATCTTGTTGCTCCAGTTTCTTGGCGAGCACACGGCTCATTAGTAACGAGGGCCACATTTCAGGCCTTGCGTCAAAGCTCCTGGCGATCTCGGCATCATCCAGGGTCTTGAATAGGCCGTCGCTGGCCAGCATCACCGTGTCGCCGGCCTGGAGAGGCACGGGATCGGTGTTGCGGTCGATTTCCGCGATCTCGGCGCTGCCGATGTAGGCGGTCAGCGATTCGCGCTCCGGATGCTCGGCTGCCTGTTTTTCGGTGAGCGATCCGGCGGCCACCGCCTTCTCCAGTAGGTTCGCGAACACGTGAGCCTTGGTGAGCAACTGCATCCGGCCATCGCGAACCAGGTACAGGTTACTGTCGCCGACGGAAGTCCAGAACAGGCCGGATTCGTGGATCACCGCCGCCACCAGAGTAGTGCCCACCTTCTCAGCCAAGGCCAGTTCCTTGGCATGGGCCACTACAGCGGCATTAGTGGTTCGCAGCGAACGCTCCAGGGCGTCGGGAATGCTTTCGGCGGGCGTTTTTTGCGCATACGCCTCGCGAAACGTCCGGACCGCGGTGCGGCTGGCGGCGTCGCCATGCTCCATGCCGCCCATCCCGTCCGCAAGGATGGACAGGAACCCGCCGTGGTCCAGGAAAGATCGCTCTTCCGGCTCGCCGAAGCCGTAGCAATCCTGCTGAGACTGGCGTGCCCCGATATCCTGCGCGTGAGCCTGGATGAATCGCATTGCGCTGACTGGCGATTATACAAGACTCCGGCGGGCCGGAACGGAAATTACTCCGCCGGGCGGATCCAGACGATCTCGGCGGTATAGCGCGGCACATCAATGGTGAGTCCGGTCCTCAGTTGAGCCCCAGACATGCGCAGAACCCTCCCGCTCTCCTCGAACCGGACATCGTAGGTGCGGTCGGGGTCGAGTCCGCGGACCTGCACGGTGCGGCGAGCTTCATTCGACTCCCAGCGATAGGCGAAGAGCATGGCCGTGCCGGTGGGCGGGTGGTAGCTCTGGATGACGTCGATGAACTCCTCGGTGGGGCGATTCGTCAGGTGAAAGACGCGGCTCTCCCGCAGTGTCTCGCGGAAGGTTTTGTACAGCGCGATCTCGTCCCGCAGGATTTGCAAGTCCCCCGGCAGCATCTCCGGCAGGCGGGTCATCACGATCCAGGGGCCGCCGAACATGAAGCTGCGCGTGATGTAGCTGCCCAGCACGTCGTTGGGCATGTAGCGGTCGGTGTAGCGCATGGGGAATACGTAGGTCATGGCATGCACCGCCTGCCGCGTCACCAGCGGACCGGAGTCGTCGGAGGTAATCGAGGTGACGTAGTTTTGCAGCATGTTGAAGGTCAGCATGTTGCCGCCGTCCTCGCAGTTCTCCCAATGTACTTCCGGGCGGGCCTTTTGGACCTGCTGAACCACCCAGTTGAGACCGTCCACGGCATTCGAGTAGTTCCAGTCCTGCGGCGAGTGCGTGTGGCC
>CAYOQB010000235.1:0-5231 GCA_964406035.1 uncultured Solibacteraceae bacterium
GACTTCGAAAGGAATACCGGCCGCCTGCAGCAGTTCCCGGCGGCGCGGCGATTGCGATGCAAGGATTAACACTCCATCGAGAGTCGCATAACCCGCGTGCTAAAATCGAGGCTTCCCCGCCATGCAGCGTGCCAGCCGGATTCTCGGAAAGGTCAAGATCCCCAAGGACCTGGTCAGTCCCGAGGACATCGCGCGCGCTCTCTGGAGACCAGCGGTGGGCCAGAAAATCGCCGATCGCACCAGAGTCGTGGCGGTGGTCCGGTCCGCGCTGGTGGTCGAAGTGGAAGACCAGATCTGGCAGCGGCAGTTGAACGCTCTGCGTTACCAAATTCTGGACAATTTGAACGAGTTGCTCGCCGGACGGCTGCTGATTACGGAACTCGATCTGCGCCCCATGCCGGCCCAGCGCCGGGGACCGCAGACCGCCGCTGCCGCCCGCCCGGCATCGCCTGGCGCCGCTGCCGACGAAGCCGATTTGATTCAGGATCCGATGCTGCAGCGCCTCTACCGCGCCTCGCGAAAGAAGGCTTCGGCGTGAAGATCACGGAAAAGGAGGTCCGCTACGTGGCGGACCTGGCCAATCTTGCGCTCAGCGACGCCGAAGTCGCCTCCATGGCTCGCGACATGGACGAGATCCTGACGCATATCGAGAAGTTGAATGCTCTCGACACAACCGACGTCGAGCCGATGGCGCAGGTGCTTTATGACGCCGCGCCGGATGCAACCTTGCGCGAGGATCGGGAACACCAGCCGTTGGCAAACTCGGACGCCCTGGCTAACGCGCCGCTGAAAGCCGGCGGCTACTACAAGGTTCCCAAGGTGATCGAGCGATGAGCCTGGAAACGCTCACAGTCGCGGAGGTCCGCAGCCAGTTGCTTGCGCGCAAGCGCAGCGCGGTGGAGCTCGCGCGCGAGGCTCTGAGCGCCGCGGAGCAAGGCAACGCGGCTACGAACGCATTTATCACGCTATCCCCGGAGCGAGCGCTCGAAGCGGCGCAGCGCGTGGACCAGCGGATCGCGCGCGGCGAGGATCCGGGACCGCTGGCCGGTGTTCCGGTCGCGGTGAAGGACGTGATCGTCACCAAGGGCGTACGCACCACCTGCGGATCGCGGATCCTGAAGGACTACATCCCGCCCTACGACGCCACGGCGGTGGAGCGGCTGGAAGCCGCCGGCGGCGTGATCATCGGCAAAACCAATTGCGACGAGTTCGCGATGGGTTCCTCCAATGAGAACTCCGCCTATGGTCCGGTGCGCAACCCGAAAGCGCTGGACCGCGTGCCCGGCGGATCGTCGGGCGGGTCCGCCGCATCCGTGGCGCAGGGGACCAGCGTGGTCGCGCTGGGCAGCGATACCGGCGGCTCCGTTCGCCTCCCCGCGTCCTTCTGCGGCTGCGTGGGAGTGACGCCCACTTATGGCCGCGTGTCGCGTTATGGCCTGGTCGCGTTCGCGAGTTCCCTGGATCATGTCGGTCCCTTCGGGCGCACCGTCCGCGACGCCGCCGCGCTGCTGCAGGCGATCGCCGGCCGCGATCCGCGCGACGCCACCAGCGCCGAAGCACCCGTGGAGAACTATGCAGCGGCCATGAATGGCGACGTTCGCGGCCTGCGAATTGGCTTGCCCCGCGAGTACATGCAGGGGCTTCCGGCGGAAACCGGGGCGCTCATCTATCGCGCCGTGGATGAGCTGACCCGGCTCGGTTGTTCCATCCACGAAATCAGCCTCCCCTCCACCGAGTACGCGATTGCCTGTTACTACATCATTGCCACCGCGGAGGCGAGTTCCAATCTGGCCCGCTACGACGGCGTGCGCTACACCGCGCGCGCGCGGGACGCGGAAACGCTCGCCGCCATGTACCGCAACACCCGCGAGGAGGGCTTCGGCGCCGAATGCAAACGCCGCATCATGCTCGGGACGTACGTGCTGAGCCACGGGTATTACGATGCGTACTACCTGAAGGCGCAGCGTGTCCGAGCGTTGATCGCGCGTGACTATGCCGAGGCGTTTCGCGAAGTAGACCTAATTGCCGGACCGGTGTCGCCGACGCCCGCCTTCAAGCTCGGCGAGAAGACGGCCGACCCGCTGGAGATGTATCTCGCCGACATCTACACCGTCACCGGCGACCTCGCGGGCGTGCCCTGCATGAGCGTTCCTTGCGGCGAGACCCCCGATGGGCTGCCCGTCGGCCTGCAAATCATCGCGCCTCATTTTCAGGAAGCTCTGATGTTCCGGCTGGCCGAAGCGTACGAACGCGCGGTCGGCGGCTAGCCAACTACGGACGCGCCCGAATCACGATCGGCAGCACCACGGCCGATCCCGGCCCGGCGCTGTCGCGCAGTTCATTCGCCTTCCTGGCATCCTCCACCAGAAAGCTGGCCGCATTCGCGACCGGCCCCGGCGAATACACCAGCCGGAATTCCAACTGGCGATCCGCTTCCGCCGTCGGGATCTGGAACGTCACCGGCGCCTGTCCTTCGCCCGCCCGCGTCCATTGATCGGACCCTGACCTGCGGAACAGGTAAATGTTGCCCCCGCCCGCCGCGCGAGCGGTGATGCGCACGGCTTGCCCCGGCGTGAACCCTTCCTTCGGATTCACTTCATAGCTGAGCGCCGCCGCGGGAGCCTGGGACAACACCGCCGCGGCGGCTTGCGGCGCGGGAGCAGACGCCGGCGCTTGCGCCCGCATGGAACTCACCCGCCCGCCGAGGGCTCCGGCCCGGTCCAGCGATTCCTTCTTCTCCTCGCGCTCCACCGTGGCGACCTCCGCCGGGACCGCGGGCGCCGCTGCCTCGGGTGCGGCATCGGCTGCCTTCTCGCCGACGCGAACCGGCTCCGCCGCCTTCCGCAACTCCGCGGAAGCGGCGCTGGTGGCGGACGTCTTGGCCTGGGGTTGCGCCGGGGGTCTGATTTCCCGAACGGGCTTGGAAGCAGGCGGTTGGATTGGGGCCGCCGGCGGCGGCGCGGATTCCGGCACAACGACCTTAGGCGCATCCGCCTCGCGATTTCGTGCAATTTCCACTGGCGGAGGAGCGTCGGATCGGAAGGCGCGCGGCAGAATCGCGATCAGCGCCAGGGCCGCCGCCAGCGCCCCTGCTGCCGCCCACGTCGCCGGCCGCCGGTACCATCGCGGCGCCGGCGCTTCCCTAAGCGAATCAGAGCGCATCGCCACGGAAACGGGATGCGGCGCGTACGTTCCCGAAGCGGCGGCGGGTTCGGTTTCCAGCGCCTCCAACAACCGGTCGCGCGCGCCGGGCTGATCGATCAGATCCTTTAGATCCTGCTCCGCCATCAGCTCATCGAACAGCGCCTGATCGTCCACGGCGGCCTCAAACAACAGCTTTTGCTCCTGGGGAGTCAAGGAGCCGGTGGCGTACCCGCCGATCAGCTTGCGGATTTCGTCGCGGTTCAATTTGGCCTCCCTTCCAGCAGCGCCTTCAACTGCTCCCGGCAGCGCAGATCCCAGGTGTAAACCGTGTTGATGCTGGCTGCCTCCATTTCCTTCCTGATTTCGCCGAACGACATGCCCAGCAGCTTCAAGCGGAAGAGTTCGCGGCAGCGATCCCCCAGCCGCGCCACCGCGAGCGCCAGGCGCTCCACGCGCTCCCGCCGTTCGTTCTCCTGCTCCGGATCGGGTCCCGGATCGGCCAGCGGCAGGTCGTCCACAGAGACCGGCTGATTCTCGCCCCGCCGCACCATCTTGCGCCTCGCAGCCATGATCTTGAACCTCACGATTTGCAGCGAAAGCGGCAGCAGGTCCTCAATCCGGTCCAAATGCGCGTATTTCTCGTGTAGGACGATCAGCACCTCCTGGGTGAGATCCTCGGCGGATTCCCTCCCGATACGAGATGCCGCGAACGCCAGAATCCTTTCACGCAATCGTGCAAGAAGCTCGGCCTGGGTCACGGTTCGCCTTATTATCTCAGGGTTTGCGCGCGAGCCTTCCATCCTGCCACAATAGCCATGCCATGCAATTGCGAGTGCTCGCTTTCGTCCTTGCGGGCGGCAAAGGAACCCGCCTTTTTCCGCTCACGAAAGAACGGGCCAAGCCCGCCGTGCCCTTCGGAGGCCGATATCGCATCGTGGATTTCGTTCTCAGTAACCTGGTGAACTCGGGCGTTTACTCCATCTACGTATTGATTCAGTTCAAGAGCCAGAGCCTGCTGCAGCACCTGGCTGATGGCTGGGACATGAGCGGCGGCATGCTCCGCCAGCACTTCATTATTCCCGTCCCCGCGCAAATGCGATCGCAAGGCGAGGACTGGTATCGCGGCACCGCCGACGCCATCTACCAGAACGTCAACCTGATCGAGCAGGCCGATCCGCACCTGGTGCTGATTTTCGGCGCGGACCACATCTATCGCATGAACATCAGCGAGATGGTGGCCTATCACGTGGAGAAACGAGCCTCGGCTACCGTCGCCGCGATCCCCGTGCCTCGCGAGCAGGCGAGCGAATTCGGCGTGATCGAAGCGGATCACAACGGGCGCATCATTGGATTCCACGAGAAGGATCCAAACGCTCCGCCGATGCCTTCTGATCCCGAACGCGTGTACGCCTCCATGGGCAATTACGTGTTCTCCACCCGGCTGCTGCTGAACGAACTCTATGAGGATGCCCGCAAGCCGGATAGCTCCCATGACTTCGGCAAAGACATCCTGCCCGGGCTGATGAACCGCGCGGATGTGTTCGCTTACGATTTCCAGACCAACCGCATCCCCGGCGATCCGCCCACGCAGCTCGCCTACTGGCGCGACGTGGGAACCATCGAGGCTTACTACGACGCCAACATGGACCTGCGCCACGTTACGCCAGCCCTGAATTTGTATAACCGGCAGTGGCCGCTGCGCACCGCGGGCTATCAGGACGCCCCGGCCAAGTTCATCTTCGACGAGCAGGGCCGCCGCGGGCAGGCCATCGACTCCATCGTGTCCGGCGGCACCATCCTGTCGGGAGGCACCGTTCGCGGCAGCATCCTAGGCCGCGGCGTGAAGCTCCACTCCGGTTCCATGGTGGAGGATTCGGTGATCTTCGACAACTGCGACATCGGGCGCCGGGCCAAGATCCGCCGGGCGATTCTCGACAAGAACGTCCGGGTCCTGGAAGACGACATGATCGGTTACGATCTGGAGCGCGACCGCCAGCGCTATTTCGTGACCGACTCGGGCATCGTGGTGGTCGCGGGCCATCGCTCCCAGGTGGACATCGCGACGTTACAGATGTGAGCGTTTGTGG
>CAYOQB010000236.1:0-5110 GCA_964406035.1 uncultured Solibacteraceae bacterium
TGGGCAGGTTGATGCGCAGAATCGGATCCGCCGTAACTTTGCCGGTGGATGCGATCAGCTTGCCGGTCCCGAAGTTCCAACTCGTTTGGGTGGTCGCCGCCGGATCGATTTCCACCAGGAAGCGATCCGCGTCCTCGATACCCACGAATTGCACTCCGCCGACGGTGATTCCCGCCGCGGTGGAATAGAAGTTGTATCCCGGGCTGAGCGGAATCGTTCGATTGTCGAAGTCGATGGCCGAGTACGCGCCGGTAGCCGCGTCCCAGGAACCTGCGTCCGTATAAGTAAAGGCCGCGCCGTACGCGGCGGAGGCTGCGAATCCCATTACCGCTGATACGATCCAAACCGATTTCATCTGCTGATCTCCCTATGCTCGAAAAGAAACCCGCGGCCATGCGCCTGGGTGGCGTCCGAAAACTATTCGGATTCAGGACGTTGCGTGTAACTCTCTTTGCTTAGTAGTCGCGGCGGGGGGCAAAAGCTCTCTGCCCGCGCCACTCGGAATTGCCCCTACTCTCCCGATCTCAGGGGTGCAGGCAAACAGCGGGAGAAGGCAACCGCGCGGGTTCAAGGTGCCGCAAACCCGCCGATGGTTGTAAGCTGATAGGAGTACGCAAGTCGCGCTGGCGACGCGAAGTTACTGATTTCGCGACGCCAAGCCATCTGGCCGGGGCTTCGGTGGAAGGGGAGCGCCGCCAGCTCGAAACGACCGATCAACCATGGAGTGGATTACATCCGGAGAACGGCGCAGCCGCAAGGAGTTGCTTGCCGCCGCCGTCCAGTCGACAACCGAGAGGCATAACCGCCAGCGCGAGGCTGCTTTCAACGCCGCCTCGGCGCTGCTGGAGTTGCAGTCGCCGGAAGGCTACTGGTGCGGGGAACTGACCGCCGACTCCACCCTCGAGTCCGATTACATTTTCCTGCAGCTTTGGCTGCATCCGCCCGATGCGACCGGCGCCTGGAATCCGCCGTCGCGCACCCGCGTCAACAAGGCGGTCCGCGCCATTCTCGACCGGCAGCAGCCGGACGGCGGCTGGTGGATTTTCCCCGGCGGCGGCGCGGAGGTGAACGCGACGGCTCGCGCCTACGCCGCCATGAAGATCGCCGGCGTCGATATCCACTCCGCTCCCATGCGCAAGGCTCGCGAACGCATTCTGGCGCTGGGCGGCCTGCAGGCGTGCAACAGTTATACCCGGCTCAACTTCAGCCTGTTCGGCTTGTATCCGCGTCAATATGTGCCCAGCGTTCCTCCGGAACTGGTGCTCGCGCCCAGTGACCTGATTTACGAGATGTCCAGTTGGACCCGCGCCATCGTCGTTCCGTTGTCGGTAGTGCAGGCGCTCGGCGGCACCCGCCCGGTGCCGCGCGGTCTTGATGTCAACGAGCTCCTGCTGCCGCACAAGCGCCTGACCCTGCCCAAGAAAGACGCAGTGTCGCTGATCTTCAACCAGGTGGATCGCGCGGTGAAAATCTGGGAGCGCCGCGGCTTGCGCAACATCCGCGCCCGCGCCATCCGCGAGGCCGAACGCTGGATGCTGGAGCGCACCCGCTACTCCGACGGTCTCGGCGCCATCTATCCGTCCATGATGTACCTGATCATGGCGCTGGAAGCGATGGGCTATCCCGACGATCACCCCGATCTGGTCGAAGCTATCCGCCATTTCGATAACCTGCTCATCGAAACCGAGGACCGCTTTCAGTTTCAGCCCTGCGTGTCTCCCGTCTGGGACACCGCCATTTGCGCCTACGCGCTCGGCGAGCTCGGCGAATCCTCGCCGCTCCAGGTGGATCGCGAGAAGCTCACCCGCTGCGCCGACTGGCTGCTCTCCAAGGAAGTGCGGCGCAAAGGCGATTGGAGCGTCAAGCGTCCGGACCTGGAGCCTTCCGGCTGGGCCTTCGAGTTCGCCAACGAACATTACCCCGACATCGACGACACAGCGATGGTGTTGCTCGCGCTGCGCCACGCCAAGGCCAGCGATCCCGCGCGCCAGGCTCGCGTGGAAAAACGCGCCATCAACTGGCTGCTCGGCATGCAGTCGAGCGATGGCGGCTGGGCGGCCTTCGACGTCGACAACAACTGGAATCTGCTGAACAAGGTTCACTTCGCGGATCACAACGCGATGCTCGATCCCACCTGCCCGGACATCACCGGTCGCGTGCTCGAAGCCTTGTGCCGCTGCGGCCTCACGCCGGCTGACTCCGCCGTTCAACGCGGCGTCGCGTATCTCATCCGCACCCAGGAGCGGGACGGGAGCTGGTACGGCAGATGGGGCGTCAATTACATCTACGGTACGTTCCTGGCGCTGCGCGGCCTCCGCGCCGCCGAAGCCGCCCACGCCGGCGACACCGTGCGCAAGGCGGCGGCGTTTCTCCGCAATGTCCAGAACGCCGATGGCGGCTGGGGCGAAAGCTGCGCCGGATACCGCACCAACCATTTCGTATCGGCGGCTTCCACTCCGTCGCAAACGGCCTGGGCGCTGCTGGGGCTGGCCGCCGCGGGCGAACGCGAGTCGCCCGCGATGCAGCGCGGCGTGCAATGGCTGCTCGACCGCCAGAAACCCAACGGACGCTGGGATGAAGAGTTGATGACCGGAACCGGTTTCCCCAACGTCTTCTACCTCACCTACCACCTGTATCGCGATTACTTCCCGCTGCTCGCGCTGGCGACTCTGGAGCCGAAAGCCGCGGCGGCCGTAGCCTGACGATGTTGCCGCTGCTTTTGCTGCTGCTGGCCGCCGCAATCGCACCCGCGCAGGTTCTGCGGGTGTATTCGGAGTTCTCCCGCATCGGTCCGCATGGCGAAATCGTCGACCTCGACCGCGGCGGATCCCCGCGCGAGATTCTCTCCCCCGCAATCCCCCGCAATGCCTGGTCGACGTTCCAGATCGTGGTCAACCTACCCGCCGGCAAACGCTACACCCTGCATGTTGGTCAGAACCCCACCGATGCGGTGCGCGTGCGGATCTACCGGCCGGTGCAGCAGCAGTTCGGGAATCGCACCCTGCCCGACCGCCTGGAGCCCGTCGCTCTGCCGGTGGAAGGCAGGAGCGAAGGTCCCGCGGTGTACTGGATGGATCTGTGGGCCGATGCCACCGCGCCCGTCCAGCGAATCAAGGTGGAGCCGGAGGTTCTCGCCGACGGCGATTGGATCACCTATCCCATGGAAGTGCGCATCGCCGAAGCGGTGGCGCCGGAAAGCGGGCGCTTGATGGTCAACCCCCCGCCGCCCGACAAGCCCAGCGACACCGCGGCGCTCGCGCTGCTGCGCACGCGGCTGTGTGATTCCCGCAACATGGGCAAGCCGGCGCTGACGGAGCCGAAAACTGTCCGCGACCTGATCCTCCGCAACGTGTCCCAGGACATCGCCCTGACGCCCTCGCCGGAGGCCCTATGGCGGGTCACCGGCGCGACGGATCGCCGGGCCTGGTGCGCCGCCGTTCCCACGCCCCGCCCCCCCGGCGCCCAGGGTCCGGAGTGGTACCTGCGCGCTCGCGACCGCCTCGTGCAGGGCCGCTGATCAGCGGATCACGGTGAATGTGATCGCACTCGGCATCGCCTTCGACCGGTACACGCGCTGTGTCGCCTTCACGAATTCCTCCGGCTTGGCAAAGGCGATGTTGGCGACAAACTTCTGCGGATTGCGGTCCGTCAGCGGAAACCAGGAGCTCTGGATCTGAATCATCAGCCGGTGCCCCTTGCGGAACGTGTGCATCACGTCCGGCAGCGCGAACTCGATCTTGTCGGGTCTGCCTGGCGTGAACGGCTCCGGCTTCTCGAAGCTTTTGCGGAACTTGCCCCGGAACGGCTCGCCCCGGACCAGTTGCTGATAGCCGCCCATCTTCACCTCGTTCGCCGGCGGATTCGGATTCGGCTTCTCGGGCGCAGGCATCAGGTCCGGATAATCGCCCGGATACACGTCGATCACCTTCACCACAAAATCCGCGTCCGTCCCGGTGGTGGAGACATGCAGCGAGACTTGAATCGGCCCGGCGACGGTGAGATCCTCGGCCAGCGGCTCGGTCTCATAAACCAGCACATCGGGGCGCGCCGCCGCGAACCGCTGGTCCTCGGTCATGTAATCCCGCGTCATGCCCGATGCCGTATAGCCGACATACGGCACCGGCTTGTTGGGATCGCTGAGATACTCGTCGAACGCCTCGGCCGCTTGCGGCGGGGCGGTTCGAAGGGCGCCGTTCTCCGATAAGTACATGGTCCGGCGATCCCCCGCGGGCGGCCACTTCGCGAACTCGCGCCAGCGGTTGGTCCCGGTCTCGAACATATAGGCGTCGGCGAACTTGCCCTCGCCCTTGCCCTTCAGGAAATGTGCGAAGAACGGAAATTCGATCTTTTCCCGATAGTATTCCGCCGTCTTGGAGGCGAAATGCAGGTTGCCCACGCGATCGCCCGGCGTGCGGGCCCAACTGCCGTGCGTCCAAGGCCCCATCACAATCCCGTTGTAGCCCGCCGGATTCGACTTCTCCACCGTTTCGTACACCCGCAGCGGTCCGGCCAGGTCCTCGGCGTCGAACCAGCCGCCCACCGTCAGCACGTTGGGCTTGATGTCGCGGAAATGCTTCCAGATGCTCCGCGACTTCCAGTACTCGTCGTAGTTCGGATGCTCGATCTGACGGCTCCAGAACGCGCTGGTTCCCTTCAGGTACTTCTCGTCGGCCATGTACAGCGGTCCCATGCGCAGGAAGAATTCGTAGCCGTCCGGGGTCTTGTAGTTGAACCGGGTGCGATCCTGCGGCGGCTCCGGCGCGCCCTTGCGCTCCACGAAGTTGGCATAGAAGCCGAAGTTCGCGGCCAGCATGAACGCTCCGTTGTGATACGAATCGTCGCCCAGATAATAGTCGGTGACGGGCGCCTGCGGAGAGGATGCCGCCAGCGCCGGATGCGCGTCGATCATCCCCGCCGCCGTGTAAAACCCCGGATACGAGATCCCCCACTGCCCCACCTTCCCGTTGTTGCCGGCAACGTTCTTCACCAGCCAGTCGACGGTGTCGTAGGTGTCCGTGGACTCGTCGGTCTCCTGCGGCCCTTTTTTCGCGGGCGCGTGCGGCCTCACTTCCACGAACTCGCCTTCGGACATAAACCGCCCTCGCACGTC
>CAYOQB010000237.1:0-5097 GCA_964406035.1 uncultured Solibacteraceae bacterium
TGCGTGATCTCCGGAACCGTCACCAGGTTCTTCTTGCCCTGGAATGCGTTATACGCCTTGATCGCGTGATCGCCGTTGTTGAACAGCTCTTCCTTCTCGGCGATCACGAACTGCATGGCGCACTGCTTCGCGTTGTTCACTTCCTCCACCGGGAAGTAGACCATCATCTTCGAATACACGGGATGTCCGCGCAGTTTGCCGGTGACCTCGCGCTTACCGTCGGCCGTGAACCGGACCACCTCAAACGGCTCGCCCGCCTTGGGATAGGTCTTTTCGCCGCGCGCCATCTTGGTTGCTTCCTCCAGCGCCATCACGCGGGCTTCCGGCCGCCGGATCATGTCGCGCCCGTCCATCGCGCCCACCTGCGAATGCAGAGCCTTCACCCGAGGATCGCGCGCCGCCACGTAGATCACCAGGCCGCCCGAGAAACTCGAGCCCCAAAGTCCCAGGCGATTCACGTCCGCCTGCGGTTCGCCCGCCAGCCAGTGGATCGCGTTGAACCAGTCGGTGGCGAAGTCGATCGGGTCCACTACCTCGCGCACCTCGCGCACCTCCATCGTCATCTTGCCTTCCGCGTTGGGCTTGGGTTGCGCCCCCACCGGAATCAAGCGGGAATCGCTGCCTCCCCAGCCGCGATAGTCGAAGGTCAGCACGAAGTACCCCGCGCGCGCGAACAGAATCGCATCGCGCCGCATCGCCGGGGTTGCGCCGCCCCATCCGTGCGCCATCAAAACTGTCGGCAGCTTCTTGCCGGCTTCGGCGCTCTTGGCCACGAACACTTCCCCGTGCAGCCGGGTGCCCTCGCTGAAGATATCCACATTGCGGAACGCGATATCTTCCGGCGCGGCGAACGGCTTGGGCGGTTGCGCCGCCGGTTGCGCGGCCAATGGCAGTGAGCAGAGGGCGAGGAGAATCAGAGAACGCATGGTGATTATGCTCCGAAACCGGAAGTCTATCACGCAACCCGGCGTGCGCCGCGACCCCGCAACTTGACAGTTTACCGCCCCGGGTCCGGGAGCCCGTTCAGCTCCCGCGCTACCTTCAGCACGTCGCCGATACCCGAAAAGTCCAGCGCCAGAATGTTTGGGCGCTTGCCCCGTTCGGCTTCGCACTGCCGCGCCCGCTGCATCAGAACGTTGTAGGAATTCGCAACGGCCGCGTTCGAGGGTTTCGGCGCCGGCGTGGTTTCGATCCAATGGTTCAACAGGAAAAGCGAGCCCGCGTCGCCGCCGCGGTTAGGGCTGCAACGGAAATCCTGCGCTGTTCGGAATGTATATGGCGTCTCGCGGATCTCCTGGAAGGCAGGACGCAGCCAGGGCACGCCTTCGCGCCCCGACTCCAGAAACACGATCACGCGCCTGCCGCTGCGAATCAGGTCGCCCAGGCGAGGCCACGGCGCGGAACCGCCCTCATACACAAAGTCCCGCAAGCCGCTCGATTCGAACGCCGCCGCCAGATCCCGCGGCGACACGTAATCCTCCACAATCAGCAACAGCACCTCGTCGGGATTCGCCACCAGAAAGTCGTGGATCTCCACCAGCGCGGGAGTCAGCTCGTACGCCCCCAGCTCGCACAACCCGTGGCACAGATACAGGTTCCGCGTGCCCGCCTCCGCGCCCGTCAGCCGGTTGCGAATCCGGAGCGCGGCCTGAAAGCCTTCCACGCCGATCGCCTGCTTCACCTTCTCGGTCAGCACTTCCCCCTGCATCTCGGTCTTCACGCCTTTCGCCGCCGGATATCCGTAGTGAACATCGAACAGAAGCGCGCGGATGCCCCCCTCAAGTTGCCGGACCATCGTCTGCTGTTGATGCGGAAACATCCAGCCGGCGACCCGCGGGTTGGACATCGCGTTGTGCGACCCCGGGTACACCACCTCGTCCACGCGCTTCGCGCACAGCTCCGCCGCGCCATTGCACGCCAACGACCCCGAAGCGTGCACCGGCTTCGCCGCGGGATTGCGCCAGAGCGACCACAGCACGGCGAGCAGCAGCGTGACGCCGAGAATCACCCCCGCGGCCAGCCCCCATCCGCGCGCATCGTCGTCCGCGCGGGATGCCGGGGCGTGGCTCAGCGTCTCCAGCATTAGCTCGAAAAACTCGCGGACACCCAGGTACGCCGCTCCAATCCCCGTGGCAACGATCAGCGCCTGCAGAGCTGCGCCGGGATACACAGCGGCGGCCACTCCGGTAATCAGCATCACCGAGGCCCACGCCGCCCGTCCCCCGCGCGTCGCGGGCGGGGCAACCGCCCAGCGGCTCCACTTGCGCACCTCCACCAGCGGGTCCAGCTTGTCGAGCAGCGATCGAGCGCCCGCCGCGAACAGGACGCCGAGTCCGGTCAGCAACACGCCCCAGCCTTCCAAATCCCCCAGGAACGTCCGCCACAGTCCCTGCGCCAGGCCGCGGGAAAGCGGATCCGCGATCGCCGCGCTCACCAGCAGCGCGCCCAGCGGCGCGAGCATCAGCAGCACCACGCCGCCGGCGATCAATGCGGTCCCCAGCCGCGAGAGCCCGATGCGGCGGTGTTCCGACAGCCATACCGAGGCGCCGAGCAGCGGCAGCGCGAGCACGAATAGCGCGAACGAGAGCCGCGACAACTGCTGCCCCAGCCTCCACACCTGCAGCAGATACTGGGCTTGCGACGAAGCGCCCAAGGTCGCCACCAGCGTGTCCACTTCCTTTGGAATCCGGGCCAGCAGTTCCGGACTCGCCTGTGACAGCGCGCTCTTCAGGACGATTTCGAAGTCGGGCAGCGCCAGCACCAACTCACGCGTGCCCTGGGCGAACGCGGCGTCATGAGCCTGTCGCGCGGCCGCCGCCACCAACGCGCGGAACGGCCGAGCGGTGACGATGCCGCGCGCCGCACCCAATAGCAAGGGCCGCAGCGCGATCAAATCCGGCTGCGCCTGCACGATGCCGCTGGTGACTTTCTCCGCGGCGTACTCCGCGACTCCCGGATCGGACAGGCTCTGGGCGGCTTTGTCGCCGAATGCCTCGGGGTCGAACAGGTTGCGGGTGCCGACGAACAGGAGCGCCGCCGCCGCGAACGCCGCAGTCCCGGCGATCAGGCAAAACCACGAGGCGGCGCGCCGTGAAGCCGTGATTTTCAAGCGTCCCGACGCTACTCCTTCGCCGCGTGACCTTCCACCAGCTCGATCCGCATCTTGTCCGGACCCTCGATAAATGCGTACTTCACCTTCCCGCCCAATACGCTGCGCGGCGGATCCGTGATCTTCACCCCCGCTTTCTCCAAACGCGCGAGCGTCTCCTCCAGGTTGTCTACGCTGAGCCCCAGGTGATCAATCACACGGCCTTTTGTCGGCTCGAAATCGGTGCGGTCCTTCCAGATCTCCGGCCAGGCGGTCTGCGCGTACTCGATCGGATAGATGATCAGGTTCAGGTTGTCGATCATCATCGAGGCGGAGGGTCCGATCTGCACGCCGCGGTACATCCGCTTCTGCCTTCCATAGCGCACGTTGGGGATGCCGAAGTGCTTGGCGTACCACTCGCCCGCGGCGATCGGATCCTTGCTCAGCAGGTGCATGTGACCGAAATTATGATGGCGTGCCGTGTTCAGTTCGATCAGCTCGTGGTCCGGGCCGTCCACGTAGGCGTAGAAGAACACGCCCCGCGCATTTCCGCCGCCGATGTCGCTGATGTCGGTGATCGGCGTCTGGAACTTGGTGCCCATGTCGAGCTGCCGCTGATACTCCTTCTGCATGTCCTCCGCACCCCAGCCGATGTGCCAGATGGTGGAGAAGATCTCCGAGGGCGCGGGTTTCGCGACCTTGGTGAACAGCAGCCATGACTTTTGCGCCCAGACCGCGTCCACGGCGCCGGCGAACTTCGCCTTCTCCGAATCAAACTTCGAGGTGTAGAAGTCGATGGAGCCCTTGGGATCCGTGACGTTCAAATGGACGTGATGCAGCCGCGCGAGCGGCGCCTCCTGCGCCCACGCCGCCGCCGCGGCCAGCGCGATCATCATCACAACCGGTTTCGAGCCTTGCATAGAGAGCCCACTATATTACAGCCGTGCGCTTGTCGTCAGGTTTCCCAATCCGATAGACTTCCCGGCAATGGCCAGACACGAACTGTTCACGGGAAACACGCGCCTCGACGAAGCTTTCGAGAACCGTGGACGCAAGTCGCTGAAGCCGGCGCCGCCTTTCGATGACGCCGACGCCGTCCGCAGGCTGCAGAAAGCGCTTGTAAAGGTCCTCGGGCAGAATTTCCTGAAGAAGTCCTTCCCGAACGGATTCGACAAGGATCCGGATGGCAAGTACGGCCAGGAAACGATGGATGCCGTCAAGGCGTTCCAGCGGCAGGTGTTCCCCGGCCAGATCATGGAGCACGACGGCCGCGCCGGCGCCAAGACTCTGGGCAAGCTGAATGAGCGGCTGCTCGCCGGCGGCGGCGGTGGTGGGGGCGGCAACAAACCTCCCGCGGGCAAGGTCGATGTCGTGGTGGTCCTGCAGGGAGCGGGCGCCGGCAATAACCCCGGCCTGGAGGACCCGACGCCGCAGGACACCGTCTTTGTTCCGTTACCGAAAACGTTCAAGGCCGGTTTGCCCGATTCGACGGAGTACAAGATTTTCAACGGCGACCCAACGCCGGGCGCCTCCGTGGTCCAACGGGTCATCGATTTCATTAAGAACACCCGTAAAGGTGACGGACGCGTGATCCTGATCGGAATGAGCAGCGGCGGCGCTACCGCTTTGGAAGTCGCCAGCCGGCTGGGCCTCCCGATCCGCTTTCTGGCACTGAGCGATGCCGCCTTCTCTTCCGCGACGGACGGCCGCCGGCACCTTGGGTTCCAGGCCGCGGAGTGCAAGAACTTCTTCCAGACATTGAGCAATCAGTTCAAACAGGAGTTCCATGGCCCGGTGAGCGCTTGCGGTGGCAATCGCGATTTCTCGGGCGATGCCGAATTTTCCAGCGCGGAAACAGCGCGAAAGGTGAAGATCGCCGCGCTTGGCGCTCTGCCGGGCGGGTTTCTGAAGATCAACCAAGTGAATCAGACCTTCATAAACAACATCCATACCATGGCCGTCGGAAAGGGCAATCTGGCAGCCTTCAACCGCGCTAAGGATATCCTTCG
>CAYOQB010000238.1:0-5062 GCA_964406035.1 uncultured Solibacteraceae bacterium
TCCGGAAGCTCGAACAGCGTCGAAATGTCCATCGACCCATGACGCCGGTGCCGCTCCCACAGTTTTTCGGTCTCGAAGTGCTTGCCGTGATCGGTTTCCTTCTCCTCCCCGCTCAGCCACTCCTCCACGAAGTAGCGTTCCGGGCGATCGCGCTGCAGCGCGGATTGCAGCGGCGGCGGGGCGGCCTTGGCGAACTTCCTGTCGATCTTGGCGATCCGTTTGCGCAGGTCGGCAAGCTGTTGCTGGAGATCCATTCGCCCCTTGTTCGCCCTCCAGGATTGTATCAGCTAGCGGCCGAGCTCATACACCAGCTTGCCCCCGATAATCGTGTGCGTCACCTTCGCCGACGGAATCTCATCCTCAGCCACCTTCAGGATGTCCTTCGACAGCACCACGATATCCGCCAGCTTCCCAGGCTCCAGCGAGCCCTTCTGCTTCTCCTCGAACGCGGCGTACGCCCCGTGGATCGTGTACGACTTCAGCGCCTCCATCCGGCTCATCCGCTCCGAGCCGTAGAACACCGATCCGTCCTTCAGCTTGCGGCTGACCGTCGCGTAAAAGCTGGCGATCGGATCCACATCCTCCACGGGGGCATCGCTGCCGTTGGTCACCACCGCGCCCGACTTCATCAGCTTCTGCCACACGTAGGCGCCTTCCTCGGCTCGCTTGGATCCCAAGCGCGCCAGAACGTAGGGCGCATCCGACGTGCAATGGATGCCCTGCATGCTGGCGATCACGCCCAGCCTGCCGAAGCGTGGAATATCCGCGGGATGCAGGTGCTGCGCGTGCTCCACGCGCCAGCGAGCGTCCTTCTTGCCGGCCAGCGCCTTCTCCATGATGTCCAGCGTCTCCCGATTCGCGCGGTCGCCGATGGCGTGCACACACAACTGATAGCCGTGCAGCACTGCCAGCCGCGCCGACTCGCGGATAGTTTCGAGCGGCGTCGTGTTCAGTCCCGTGCTCGTCTTCAAATCCTCGTAGGGCGCCAGCAGCCATGCCCCGCGCGGTCCCAGCGCCCCGTCGATCGAGTGCTTGATCCCCCGCACCGTCACCTGCTTGTCCACGCCGCGATACTTCGCCAGGTTGCGGCGCTGCAGCTCCAGCGAGTCCCGCACCATCACCCACAACCGGACATTCAGCTTGCCCTGCGCTGCCGCCTTGCGAAAGAAATCGATAGTCGCGAACGGCGACCCCGCATCCTGAAAGCTGGTGATCCCCTTCGATGTCACTTCCCGGTCGGCAAGCCCCAGCATCTTCCACTGTTCTTCTTCCAGTTGCTGCGGCGTCATCGACTCACGCGATTTCCGCATCGCCCGTTGCAGCAGACCGGACGCGGTCTCCCGGAACGCGCCGATGGGACGCCCCTGTGCGTCCTTCAGAATCTCCCCGCCCGGCGGATTCGCCGTGGCCGCGTTCACGTCCGCCATTTCCATCGCCTTCTGGTTCGCGAAGCTCGCGTGACCGCTGGCGTGCGTCAGCAGGACCGGGTTGTTCGGCGATGCCGCGCTCAGCTTGTCGTGCGTCGGGAAGCCCTCCACGTTGGGCTGCGGCGTCTTGTCCCATTTCTCCTGATGCCACCCCCGGCCCAGGATCCACTCCCCCGGCTTCGCCTTGCGGGCGGCGTCGCCCACCATCGCGACAATCTCGTCCCAGCTCTTCGTCTTCATCAGGTTCAGGTTCACCATCGATTGCCCGATCCCCATGAAGTGCCCGTGACCCTCGATAAAGCCAGGGATCGCCAGCTTGCCGCCCAAATCGATCGTCTTCGTCGCCGGACCGACGTACTTCTGGATCTCGGCATTCGTGCCGACAGCCAGAATCGTGTCTCCTTGTATCGCGATCGCCTGCGCCTCGGGCTTGGCGTCGTTCACGGTCACAATGCGGCCGTTGCGCAGCACCAAGGTGGCGGTCTGCGCCGCCAGTGTGGAGGCGATCAACAGGCTCAGGGTCAGGAGTCTCATATCTGCTTTCCTTTTCCGGCGGCGGCGGCTCGGCGATACGCCAGGTCCGCGGACGCAATGTCCTCCACCGCCAAACCAAGTGACTTGAATATCGTAATCTGCGCGGGCGACGTGCGTCCTCCGGTTCGCCCCGCCGCCAAATCGCCCAACTCCGCCTGAATGTGCCCAGCGCCCGCCGCGATCACATCCCCGGACTCCCGCTCCGCCGCCGCCCGTGAGTCGACATACAGCAGCCCGCGCCGCACCAGCGCGGGGTCCATCTCCTGCTCCGTGGGGCGGCATGCGCCCACCGAGATCACGTGCGCGCCCTCCTTCACCCACCCGTCCTCGATTACCGGTGTCCGCGACGACGTCACCAGCGCCACGACATCCGCGCCGCGGACAGCCTCCTCCGCGGAATCCACCGCGCGAGCGCCTGCCTCCGCCGCGAACCGGGCGCGCGACTCCGGGTTCGGACTCCACACCCGCACATCCTCAAAACCGAACACCTCTCGCAGTGCTTCCGCATGGCTGCGCGCCTGCACGCCCGACCCCAGAATCGCTAGCGTCTTCGAGTCGCCGCGCGCCAGCAGCCGCGCCGATACCGCCGACACTGCCGCGGTTCGTGCCTCCGTGATGTAGCGCCCGTCCACCAGCGCTCGCAGCGCGCCTGTCTCGGGGTCGAGTAAAACGATGGTGGCCAGATGCGACGGCAATTGCTTCGCGAGATTCGCGGGGTACACCGTCACCAGCTTCGCGCCCATCGCGGGCAGTGACGGGAGGTACGCCGGCATCACTCCGAAGAAGTTCCGCTCCGCCCCGACGCCGAGCACGGTGCGCACCGGCTGTTCCACCTTGCCTTGTGAAAAATCCGCCAGCGTGGTTTCCATCAGCGCGATCAGATCGCGCATGGATACCAGTTCGCGCACATCGGATTCGCTCAGCAGCAGGGGCATCGAGCGATTGTAACGGCACGGTAGGTCAGGCGGGGAAAGATCGAGTTGTCACGTGTGACAAACTGGGGCGACGTTGCGATATCAGAACGCCCAGGGAGAGATAGGCTTAAGGGAGGTTCTGCAGTATGAAAAGAGAACAACTCGAAATCGTGCGCGGTAGTGGCAACGTCTTCCGTGACCTCGGACGCGAGAACGCTGACGCGGAACAATTCAAAGCCATTTTGGCGGCCGAAATTCTCAAGGTACTCGAGAAGGAGAGGCTCACCTTAGGTGCGGCGAATGTCCGCACAGGCATCGCAATGGCCGATTTCTCCAGAATCCGCAACGCGGACCTCCGACGATTCACCGTCGATCGTCTGATGAGGATACTGAACCGGCTGGGATCCCGCGTCGACGTGCAAGTCCGTGTGCGCCGCTTACCGCGCGAGGGTCCATCGCCTCCCGTCGCCAGGACGAGAGTGTCCCGATAGGTTTATTTCGGCCGCTCGGAAGGCACCATGCGGAATCTCCGATTGCCCTCTATCCGGTAGGTCTCGAAGTCCGCGTGATCCACAGTGAAGATCGTCGTCAACCGCTCCCGCTTCGCCAGGTAAACCAGTGACGCATCGGCAAGATCCATCGGACGATCCCAATACCGCGACATCAGTGCACGCACCTCATGTAGCTCGGAGTGCTCAATACTCGCCACCAGAATCGCGCCGGATTGCAGAAAGCCCCAAGTCTTCTCCATGGCGTGGCGGCTGTCGCCGGTCAGGTGGAACAACTCGGTCAGTACCGCCTCCGATGTGAGTAAGGGCAGGCGTAGGTGCTCAAAGGCCCGCGTGCAGACCTGATGCCATCGGTCTCCGTCGTCCAACAGTGCGAGAATCGCACCCGTGTCGGCTAGCCCGCTAGCTTTCACGGCGTTGCGTCAGACGCTTGCGCACAAGATGCCGCACATTCGTGGATCGGTTCGGGTCATTGCCTCGGATACTGCCGATGAAACGGGCAGCGGATTCATGGAGTCTTCGCTGCTCGTCCGTATCGCCTTGAGGCTCCCCTGCGCCCTGAAGCCACTCCCGGACCGCCATGTCGAGAACCGCGGATATCGACAGATTTCGGCTGCGGGCTTCCCGCTCCAACTCCTCCTTCAGGCTCTCGGAAAGCCGCCAACTGTAAACCGCGGTCTTCATGCACTACAGTGTAATACAACCGCACTCACGCCAGCAGGAACCCCTCCCCAACCGGATCCTCCGGATCCACCTGAAACTCCGCCCGCCCCGTCACCCACGCCCGGCCTTCCACGGATGGAACCACCGCCGCGAACTCTCCAGCCTTGGTCTCTTCCAAAACCCTGCCGGTGAACCGCAAGCCCAGAATGCCCTCGACCACGAACGGCTCCCCGATCCGCAGCCGACCGCGCGCGTGCTCGATCGCCACTCTGCCGCTCACACCGGTCCCCGTGGGCGAGCGGTCCACCTGCCCGTCCGCGAACACGCACACGTTCCGCAGATGCACTCCGGGCGAGAAAGCCGGTGAGGACAAAATCACCCCGTACAGATACCCGAGCCCCGCGTCCTCAGGATGCGGAAACGTCCGGGCGCTCATCAGCGCGCGCTTGATCTTCATTCCGGCCTCGATCACCGCCCGGTAATCCTGGCGCCGCAGCCCGACTCCCGCGTGCTCCGCGTCGACATACGCGTAATAAGCGCCGCCGAACGCCAGCTCGTAAGGCACGCGCCCGATCCCCGGGACATCGATTTCCGCGGCCTCCTGCAGAAAGGAGGCGACATTCCGAAACGCCACCGCCCGCACCCGGCCCAATTCGAACCGCGCTGTCGCCACCACCCGCCCGGCTGGAGTATCGATCTTGTACTCCTCCTTCGGCTGCAATAGCTGGTTCTCCAGCATGGCCGTCACCAGGGCAATGATCCCGTGCCCGCACATGGTGGAGAAACCTTCGTTGTGCAGAAAAAGTACGCCGAGGTCCCCGTCCGGAGTCGCGGGCCGCATCGGGATCGCTCCGTACATGTCGGAGTGCCCTCGCGGCTCCAGCATCAGCGCCGTCCGCAGGTGATCCTGATGCTGCTTGGCGAACGCTCGGCGCTCCAGCATCGTTTCCCCTTCCACTTCGGGCCAGCCCTCGACGATGATCCGCAGCGGTTCGCCCGCGCAGTGCGACTCGAT
>CAYOQB010000239.1:0-4928 GCA_964406035.1 uncultured Solibacteraceae bacterium
TAACCCCTAACTCTGGAGACGGCAGCGGATTTACACTCAAGTATTGACAGCGGCGGATCGAACTTCCACGCGGGCTGCCTCCAGACGAACTTCTAAATGCCGTTTACGGCCAGACATTCGCTTGGGTGACACCGTCGCGCGTGGACGAAACCGTTGTCGGCGTCAGTTGGACCACGATCGGATGTGCCTTGTACTGGGTCGTGCTGCCAAATGAGCCGTCTGCAGCAATCACCATCGCTTGTGGCAACTGCGCTCCGCACGGAAAGGACTGCGCGGTAAGCACCGTTCGACAATGTCAAGGGAATCATCTACCAGTCGCAACGGTAAGTGCGATCCTTAAAAAGCACATTGTGTGCGGAAGCCGCACCGATAGGATCTGACTGTTGTAAAAACACAGGCGACTCGTCGTTCGAACTCTTACGGAAAGCAGCTAGCAAAGTTCGCTTTTCGAACAATATGAGGGCTCGCCTACCCCATGCGGTCCGGGTCGATCTCATACGTCTCGATCACCCACTCGTAGTAGCGCCCGTCGCTCAAGAAGTCCAGAAATACCTCATGCACCGCGCCCACCAGCTTGCGGGTCGCGTACTCGAAGTCGCCGTCCTTCACGCGAATGCCCACCGAAACCTGTGACTTGCGATTCGCCGCGAACAACTCCGCCTTCGCCGCGTCGATTCTCCGGTGCGGCGGCAACTCCTCGGAGTGCCGCGACTCCAGAAACGCGGCCAGCTCGCGGTACATGTCCGACCTCGCGGAGACATCCGGCAACACTACGGGGATGGTAAGCGTTTCCGCCTTCACGTCGAGATGGAACTCGTAAAAGCGGTCCTTGTGCCACATCATCCGGAACGCGGCTTTCCCTTTCGATGCCGCGCCGCGGCTGAAGCCCCGAAATACGCCCCGGCTGGCGTAATTCTCCAGGACCCCGGCCACCGTCTCCACTGCATCCGGACGCGAAAAAGCCGCGGGAGCTTTCCTTGCTCCCGCGGCTTTCTTGACTGCTGCTTTCTTAGTGGACAAAGCCGCCAACGCCGGGCTCCGGATTCAGCGCCACCCCCGGAGGATAGTGCCGGCCGGAGGTGAATTCCTTCAGCGCCTGCACGTTGATCAGCGTGGACGCCATCTCCGTAGTCGCCGCCTTGTACGCCTTCTTCAGCGCCTCGCGCAACTGCTCCGGCGTGCGGACGTATTCGCCGCGCGCGCCCAGGCCTTCCGCGATCTTGTCGTAACGCAGGTTCTGTTGGAACAGGTACATGTGAATCGACCGCGCCGATGCGGTCGCGTTCGGCCACATGCCCCAGGAATCGTTGTTGTACGCGACGCAGATGGTGGGCAGCTTGTACTTCTGCGCGGTGTCGAGCTCGAACAGCGAATACGCCAGACCCGAGTCCGATGTGATCACCAGCGTGGGCGCGCCCTTATACGGCGCCTGCGGTCCAATGCCGCGCTGCACCGCCGCGCTCGCGCCGATCATCATCGCCAGGTCCGGCCCGATGGCGCCGTACTGGTAGGGGCACATCACTTCCTGCCCCGGACGGAACGCCCGCAGCCAGCGCCCCGCGAACAGGCCGCTGGTCCAGCCGCCCGACCCGGTCACCGTCTGCTTGGGATCGATGTCGCCCTTGTACAGGAAGTCGTGAACTTCCTTGGCCATCACCGCCGGATGCACGGTGTTGGTGTCCTTGGAATACTTCAGGCCGAGCTCGTAATGATCCAGGTTAGTCTTCTCAAACTTCGCCTTCGCCGTGGCGATCTCCTGCACCCACGCGTCCCGCTTCTTGGGACCCAGCTTGTTGGCCAGGGCTTCCATGAAGCACTTCTCCTCGCTGACAATGCCCAGCTCCAGCGGCCAGTTGCGGCCTAGATCCTCCTGCACCGGATGCACGCGCACGGCCTTGATCTCCGGGCTGAAGCGGTATTCGCCGGGGCTCGGCATGCAGTATTGGCCGACGAACAGCACCAGGTCCGCGCTCATCAGCGCGTCCGGCGAGCACGCCGCCGACAGCTTGTGATCATCCGGGAAGTGCCCGCGCACCGGACCCGAGGTCACGATCGCGACATCATGCTTGGCGGCGATCGCCATCAGCGGCTCGTACGCCTTGCGTTGGAATACGCCCTGCCCGGCAACGATCACCGGCCGCTCCGCCTTCATGATCATGTCCGCCACCTTCTCCACTTCCTTGTTGGAGCAGGTGGGGCGCGATTCGGTGCGGTACTTCTCCTTCGAGTAGAAATCGGTCAGCGTCGCTGGGTCGGTGAAGCGCGCGCGCGCCACTTCTCCGGGGAAGTCGAGATGCACCGGACCGGGAATGCCGCTCTTCAGGTTGCGGAACGCGTAAGCGCCGTACTCCCACACGCGCTTGGGATCGATCAGACGCTTGCCGTACTTCTTCATCCCGGTGGTGATCGGCTGCTGGTAGCCGGTCTGGATGAATGCCTCGCGATCGTCGCCGGCGAGTTGCATGTTGCTCGCCAGCACCAGCAGCGGGGTGCGCGCCGAGTTGGCGGAGGCGATATTCATGATCATGTGGGTGAAGCCGGGACCCTCGGTGCCGGAGGTCGCCACTACCTCGCCGGTTACCCGGCTGAAGCCGTCGGCCATCGCGCACATGGAGCCCTCGGTGCGTCCGCCGTAGGCGGGGACGCCCGCCGCGGCGATCGCATTGATCACCGTGTAATTGCCCGGGCAGCAGAACATCGCCGCCAGGTCTTCTTCCTTGCACAGCTTGGCGAACACTTCCGCGCCGGTCATGCCCTTGCCCTCGAACGATCCGGGCTTGGCCGGCTCGTTCATCGTCTCGGGGATTTCCTTGGGGATGGTGATCGACGGGAGCACGGTCTCGCCGAACACCTTGGTCGAGGTGACGATCGCGGCCGCGGCTGCGCCCGCCGCCGGGCCCTTCAGGAAATTGCGCCGCGACGCGCCGTCCGGCTGCGCTTCCTGCTTGACGGATTTGTCTTTCTTCTCTGACATGGGATGCTCCTCGGAATTCGGGATTACTTGTCCTGCAGGGCGGGCTTCTTGCCCTCCGGCCACAGGCTGCGGATGTAGTTCACCAGGTGCCACATATCTTCGTCCTTGGCGATCTGGTCCTTGAAGGCGGGCATGGTCTCGCCCGCGCCGTCCTTGATGCTGCGAAAGATCTCGCCCTCGCTGATCCCGCTCTTGTAGAGTTGCGGGGAGGTCAGGTCGGTCGCGTCGGCTACGACATCCACGGTCGCCTTGCCGTCGGCGCCGTGGCAGCCGGTGCATTGCCGCTGGTAGGTGCTGCGTCCGGCGGCGATGGAGGCCTTGGTGTAACTCACCGGGTTTTTTAGCTTTTTGGCATCCTCCGCGCTCATCCGGCCCTGGGCGTTGGCGGCGGTGGCGAGGAGGCTGAAGGATGAGATAAGGGCTAAACTTTTCAAACCTTTACGAATGGACTGGGACTGCTGTCGCATTGGCTCGAAGGTATCAGTGGGAGGGCACGGTTGTCAACGCCCCGCACCCGTGCCGCGCGTGGAGGGACAAGCGCCTACACCGCGCCGCGCGATTCCTGATGTTTTTCGAAAACCGGAAGTAGTAGGATGAGAGAACCGTTTTCATTTAGGAGTAAACGCAATCATGTGGAACCGACGAAAAGAAGAAGAATCTCTGCCCCGTCCGGTCTCGGCGCCGCCAACGCCTTCCGAGCTGTCGCGGGAAGGCATCCCGATGTCGACGCTGCCCGGCAGGACCTCCGAGTCCCATGATTCCGTGAAAGGACAGGCCGTGTTGGGCAAATCCGTTCTCGTGAAGGGCTCTATTCTGAGCCGCGAGGATCTGACGATCGATGGCGAAGTAGAAGGCGCGGTGGATCTGTCCGAGCACCGGCTGACGGTGGGCCCCAATGCCCGCATCAAGGCCAACATCCAGGCTCGCGAGCTGGTGGTGCTGGGCACCATCCACGGCAACGTGGAGATCACCGACCGCATCGACATCCGGCGCGATGCCAAGCTCGTCGGCGACATCCGCACCGCGCGCATCGTGATCGAGGACGGCGCCTATTTCAAGGGCAACATCGATATCGTGAAGGCGGAACCGCCCAAGGCTCCGGCGGCGAAACCCGCGCCCGAGCCGGAAGCCGCTCCCGCGCCCCCCGCCGCCATGGCCGCCAAGGCCGGCGAGCCGAAACGGTAAG
Source organism: uncultured Solibacteraceae bacterium (assembly GCA_964406035.1). Taxonomy (GTDB): domain Bacteria; phylum Acidobacteriota; class Terriglobia; order Bryobacterales; family Bryobacteraceae; genus JAIEPW01. Next base: position 4,161 of record CAYOQB010000239.1, read on the forward strand.
CCTTGCCCATCCGCCCCAGCAACGCACTCGATCAGTTCTGGGGGGCGCTCGAAGATCGGGAGACCGCGCGCATTCTCGATTTGGCGGGCGCCAGCCAGTCCACCGTGGCCTTTGTGTCCACGCTCGGGCACTCGTTGTATTCCGACGAGATGCTGCGCTCGCTCGATCTGTACTATGGCGAGGGTCACGATCCGTCCGAGCATGCCGATGCGCGGCGCGCCATGCATTTCCTCGATCAGACGCTGCACTTCCCGGCCGGGCACTTCGACGGAGTGCTGCTGTGGAACGTGCTCGAATGCCTGGGCGAGCCGCTGCTGTCGCTGATGGTGGAGCGTTTCTACCGGATTGTCCGCCCCGGCGGCGCGCTCTTCAGCTTGTTCCACAGCGACGAACGCCTGACCGAAGCCGCTTCGGAGAATTACCGCGTTGCCGACCGCAAGTCGATTTCGATCCAGCCCAAGGGCGGCAAGCACCGCATCCACGGGTTCACTAATCGGGGGATCGAGAAGACGTTCCGCGATTTCCAGTCGGTGAAGTTTTTCCTGAGCCGGGACAGTTTGCGCGAGGTCCTGGTGCGGCGGTAGCAGCGGCTGCGCTGCCGATTACCGAGTCGCCACCAGCGATCTCCGCGTAAACGCGGCACTACGTCAAGCTCACGGCTTGTCAGTCGCTCCTCGCCTGCCACCTGCCTCGGCCGCCCCTGCCCGTCCAATACACAGCCTCGTAGTGCCGCCGTTAGGCGGAGCAACCTCAGCGGCCCTGAAAGGG
>CAYOQB010000240.1:0-4913 GCA_964406035.1 uncultured Solibacteraceae bacterium
TGCGGGGAACGCGGTACTTGTCCGCCTGGCGCCATACCGTTTCCGACTGCGGCTGCACGCCCGCCACCGCGTCGAACACCGCCACCGCGCCGTCCAGAACGCGCAGCGACCGCTCCACCTCGGCCGTGAAGTCCACGTGTCCAGGGGTGTCAATGATGTTGATGTGAATGTCGCGCCACTCGCAAGTGGTTGCCGCCGAGGTGATCGTGATGCCGCGTTCCTGTTCCTGCGCCATCCAGTCCATGACGGCGGTGCCCTCATGAACCTCGCCGATCTTGTAGGTCTTGCCGGTGTAATAAAGGATTCGTTCGGTGGTGGTCGTCTTACCGGCATCGATGTGAGCCATGATGCCGATATTCCGCATTTTCTCGAGTGGTACCGTACGCGCCATAAATAAACCGCTTAAATCCTTACCACCGGTAATGCGCGAAAGCCTTGTTTGCTTCCGCCATCCGGTGGACGTCGTCCTTCTTCTTCACCGCTCCGCCGCGCAGGTTGGCCGCGTCCAACAGCTCGTTGGCGAGCTTGTCGGGCATGCCCTTCTCCGGACGGGACCGCGCATTCAGAATCAGCCAGCGGATCGCCAGCGAGGTGCGGCGGTTCTGCGCCACTTCAATCGGCACCTGATAGTTCGCGCCGCCCACGCGCCGCGTCTTCACTTCCAGCAGCGGCTTGCAATTCTCGACAGCCTTCTTGAACAGCTTCAACGGCTCGTCGCCGGACTTGTCCTTGATGGTGTCCATCGCGCCGTAGAAAATCTTCTGCGATACGGCCTTCTTGCCGTCCCACATCATCGAGTTGATGAACTTTTCCACCAGCGTCGAATTGAAAATAGGATCCGGCAGAATCTCGCGGGTCTCGCTGCGTCGTCTCCGTGGCATAGTGTCCTAAATCTCCGTTGAACCTTTACTTCGCCGGACCCTTGGGCCGCTTGGCGCCGTATTTCGACCGCCCCTGCATCCGCCCGCTGACGCCCGCCGTATCCAGCGTTCCGCGCACCACGTGGTAGCGGACACCCGGAAGATCCTTCACGCGGCCGCCGCGGATCAGCACGATCGAGTGCTCCTGCAGGTTGTGGCCGACGCCGGGGATGTACGTGGTGACTTCGATTCCGTTGGTGAGCCGCACGCGAGCCACCTTCCGCAAAGCCGAGTTCGGCTTCTTCGGAGTGGTGGTGTAAACGCGAGTACAAACTCCCCGCTTCTGCGGGCACGCCTGCAACGCCGGACTCGCCGTCTTGTAGCGCGGCACCTTTCGTCCTTTGCGCACGAGTTGGTTAAAGGTCGGCACGAACTTCCTCTCTACGCACTTCCATGAATGTCTGAACCTTCGTTAGCAAGCGCCCGGGCTTTCTCAAACCTGCATCGCGCACGAGTACGCACGCTCAGCCGCGGACAAAATCGAATTCGCTCTCCGGGCAGCGGCAAATCACAGTTCCGCATCCGGGTCACGACTCTCGCGAGGGTGAATAAACTTCGGACTAGCCCATACTTACCGGCAGCGTGGTATCCACCGGAGCATCGGGGCCGGCCTCCCGCCGGGCCTTCCATCAGAAAGGCGGTAGCTGGGAAGCAGAAGGATCAACTCGCCAAACTCTCTTACAATAGCGAAACAGGCAAGAGCTTGTCAACACGACGTTTGAGGGCCGGCCGCGGGGCAGGAACACCCGCGCGGCCGGCCCTGCCAGATCCAGATCTTCAGTGCAGCACTAGTTTTCCGCGCCGCCCGCCTTGTGCCCGTTGGACATGACGGTGGCTTCAGCGCCCCACACCGCTCGAACCTGCTCCACCGCATCCTTGATGCTCGCGGCTTGCCCGGCGCCCTGCTCGATAAAGGTCAGCCCTTCCAGGATCCATTCCGCCAGCCGAGGCTGCATCAGGCGGTAAAACACGTGCCGTCCCTGCCGCCGCTCGGTCACCAGACGCTGCGTCCGAAGTACCGCAAGATGTTGAGAAACATGGGAATGGCTGATCTGAAGAGCGTTCTTCAAGCCGTTCACATCCACTTCTCCGTTGCGCAGCTCCTCTACGATGCGCACCCGGTGCGGACTGGATAGCACGCCAAACAGGTTGGCCAGCTCTTTGCTCATCAGTGTTCTTGCAGGCATGAAATCATTTTCTCACATATTCAGATGCAGATCAATAGATAATTAAACCTTGTTAACAATCACTTGGAGCCACCGCGTTCCAATCAGGTAAACTGGACGAAGGCGTCCCGGGCCCTTAGCACAGCGGTTAGTGCAGCGGACTCATAATCCGTTGGTCGTTGGTTCGAATCCAACAGGGCCCACCAGCCACCCTGCCACGCTGGTATCATCGAATTCCGCCGTGTTAACCATTCCCAAGAAGCAGATGCAGGCCATCGCGCAGGCGACACCGCGCACCCAGATGATCGTCGCCTGCAAGAACAAGCTGACCTTCATCGAAATCCGCCTGATCGATAGTCAGAAGAAGCCTGTGCCCAAGGCCAAGTACCGCATTCAGCTTCCCGATGCCTCAATCCTCGAAGGCGAACTGGACGACGAAGGCATGGCGCGCGTGGATCACATCGTGCCCGGCCAGTGCGTCGTCACCTTCCCTGAGATCGACGGCCGCGAATGGCGTCCCGCCTGAACGCTCAGGCGTCTTGCAGGTAATTCGTCGCCGCCCGGCCAAGGATGCGCTGCACCGCATTGATCCGCGCTCCCCGGAACGGCTGCGAATAATCAAGCCACCCGGTCGGAGCCGTCAGGCAGAAGTTCTCCCAGTTGTCCATGGGCGTGTCGTGATCGTTCAGCAGGCAGTGAACGCCCAGGTTGTCCCCTGGCGCGGCCCACATCAAGTGATCCACCAGGTTGCGGTCGCCGCCCGGCGCGTACACGTGCAGCCCGTTGTCGATCAGCACATGACCCAGCTCATGCGCCGCCAGGTACGGCTTGCCGGCCTTGGAGGAATCCAGCGTCAGCACGATGCTGTTGCGGGTTTCCGGGAGGGGTTGATGGCTGGCCGGGAAGTCCGCCAGCGCGCCCAGCCCGAACCCGTCCACGGTGCCCCGGCCGGTCTCGCCCGGCGGAATGATGTCGTCCGGGTTGGGAAGCTTCTCCATGGTCCGGGCGAAGATGACATCGATGTTGTGACCGCCGGTATCCAGTTGCTTGAAAGCCACCCGGAACATCGGACTGCCGATGTGATACCCGGTGGGAATGTTGGAGACGACGAACGTCACAGGATCCACCGGCACCAGTTCCACCTTCTGCGCGGCGTCGGCCGGCGTGAGCGTCAGGTTGGTGATCGTAACCCGCGTTCCCGCCGGAGAACGCAGCAGCAGATCCGCGCTGGAGCGCGGCGCGGGGGGCGTCTGGATCACATTCGCCGCATCGTAAAGACCGCATTGCGCGGGGTTCACACTCGCGGCGGCGGTGACTCCGGGAATTCTGCCGTCCACGGCCGCCTGCAGCAACGCGGCGGCGGCGGCGGGCGTTGTCCCGGCGGGGATCGTCACCGGGCCCACCCGCACCGGAGCATCCGCGGTTCCCACTCCGCCTGCGAACCGCGTGGCCACTAGCGAGAACTCGATGGTGTAGGGAGCCGCGGCCGGGGCGCCGGTGTTGTTGCCGATGGTCAGGCCGTCGTTCGGCGGATCGATGGTTTCCAGTTTGACGATCTTCACCGCGATGTGAGCCTGCGCAAACACTTCGCGCACGAAAGTGTAGAAGGTTTGCCGCGCGTCGATCAGCTTGCAGGTGCCGTCGTCGCCGTCGCCATTCAGCACACCCACTTTTCCGGTCGGCTTCTCGCGCAGCACGCGGATGGCGACATCCACCCGCTTCCGCTTCTCCAGCGGGAGCTCCGCCTCGACGTGGCACTGCTCGCTTTCGAGCGCGGTGCATTGCGGGAGCACGTAGGTGGCGCGAACCTTCTGATCCAGAACCTCCACGGCGGGATCGTCCTTGCCCATGCTCGCCACCAGCAGCGTTTGATTGGGACGCTTGGTTTTGAGCGCCGCCAGCGAAGCCAGGCGCAGGTAGGCGGACTGGAATCCGTCCGGACTGTTGGTGGTTTGCTTGGAAAGCGCGACCTCGATCATGCGCTTTTCGGTTTCCGCTCCCTCGAAGAGCTTGTGTCCGGTGACCGCGCCTGCTCCGTCGTACACCGGCCGAAGGGCGCGCAGCTTCACCTTGCCCGGAAGTTCGGCTTCGGCGGCGTTCGTTTTCGTCACTTCGATTTTGAAGACGTCCTCGTCCTCCCAGGCCTGCTGGTGATAGCCGCGCACGCTGTCATCCGGGAACGGGGTGCGGTAGTCGAGGCCGGCGCGCTCGGGGTTGAAGTTCGTGATGTTCAGCTTCGCGAGCGCCCCTTCGGCGGCGTTTGCGCCGCGAATGAAGCGGATGGTGTGCAGGATGCGCGTTCCCTCGGCGGCGCTCGAGGGCACAAACACCTGGTCCCCCGGCCGGATCTGGCGGTACTTCAACCCGGCGTTTCTCGGATGAGCGCGCAGCACGGAGCAGTCGTTGAATTGGAACGCGGCCGCGATCCCGCAGAGCGTGTCTCCTGCGTTCACCGTCACGACTTGACCCGCGCCGTGCGTGACCTCGTCCGGCAACTGCCGGTACGGCGGAGCGTCAGATAGCGCGCGGATGCTGGAGAGCGGTAGCCAATCCGGCTGCGGATCGGTGATGGGGTCGTAAGCCGCGGGCGCGGGCGCAGCCGCTGCCGCCGCGCCCGGTCCTCCGCGCAAAGGCGCGATTCCGGGGGGAGCCGGGACGCGTGCGCCCCCCGGTGGTGGCGGGGGTGCGCCGCCTCCCGGAGGCGGAGGTGGTCCACCCCCTCCTGGAGGCGCAGGCGCCGGCGGGATTCCACCCCCACACGGAGGCGGAGGCGCCGGCGGGATTCCACACCCACCCGGAGGCGGAGGCGCCGGCGGGATTCCACCCC
>CAYOQB010000241.1:0-4731 GCA_964406035.1 uncultured Solibacteraceae bacterium
CGCTGAAGAAGCCGACGCCGCCGCGGGCCAGGCGCTTGTCGCTCCAGGTGGAGACCACCTGCCCGTTCACCCAGGTGATGAAGCGGTCATCCTGGACGCTGACCCGGACGCGATATTCGCGGCCCCGTTCCAGAGTAAGGGGCAAGGGCAATTGGACGCGATCCCATTCCCGGCCGTCCAGCATCACGTAGCGGATCAGGCCGGCGTTAGGCAGGGGACCCGGTTTGGTGATGGTGATGCGGGTGGCGTAGTAGTTGCGTGGATCGGTGGCGCGGAACGCGAACGCCAGGCTCTTCTTGTCCAACGGGCTCATGAAATCGAAGGAGTAGTTGGACAAGGTGGTGGACTTGTTCCAGATCCGGAGCGTGCTCGATCCCGGCAGGGCGAGATCGCCGGAGGCGCGTGCGCTGGACGCGTTGCGAACCGTGGCCGTGCTCCATTCGTTCAGCCCCGTAGTGAAGTCGTGACGGATGCTGGAAGGCGCGGCGCTGCCCAAGGCGCTGCCCAGCGAGCCGGCGGCGCGCTGGATCAGCCCTCCGCCCTTGCGGAGGCTGGCGTCCTCGCCCGCCGGGTACGTGGTAACGGCGGGATTGGGCAAGCTGACGGCGATCACCAGCAGGACCGCGACAAAGCACACGGCGACCATGGAGGCGGCCTGCGACGTCTTCTGTTGCTTCGCTTTACGGGTGGCCTGATGGACGCTCCAGGGCTCGTCCATGACATCTTCGATGTCGCGGAGAGCGCGGGCGGAGGCCAGGCTCGCCTCCCGGCGGTGTTCGGTCGAGCAGTATTGCTGATCGACGATCCGCCGTATCCACCCGATTTTTTTCCCGCACAGGTAGCAGTCCATAACCTTCGCGACAAACCCATCCTAAGCCGAAAACGCCTTACGCGTACCAGGAAAGCTCAGTACTAAGTAGCTTTCTTATAAGAGAGCCAGCCCAACCGTAGGATGGTTCTTAAGGCGGAACTCTGAGGCGTAGCCTCCTTTCCGAGGGACACCCGCCCTTATATATAGTTATCGGCAGTTCTCCATGAACGAACAGGACCAACCCATCCGCATCCCCATCACCGATGTCTTCGACCTGCACTCCGTCCCGCCTCGCGATGTCGAAGCCGTTGTCGAGGAATATCTGATCGAGGCCCGCCGCGCCGGATTCCGCGCCTTGCGGATCATCCACGGCCGCGGCATCGGCGCGCAGCGCGAGACGGTGCGCCGCGTTCTGGCGCGAACGCCTTTCGTACAGTCTTTCCAGGATGCGCCGCTCGAAGCGGGTGGTTGGGGCGCCACTGTCGTCGATCTGAAGGAACCCGTAAACGACTGAACAATATACGCTTACAAGCTGACATCCAGTGCTGTTCCAGGTGTAACCAATCTGTCACGAAGGTGCGGTAACATCAAGCGATCGTTCTAGAGGTCAGTGGTTTACCACACCAACAAAGGGGTTTTATGAACACCATTTTGCGCATCCTTGTGGGAGCGCTCCTGGTGTCTGGTCTGTTCGCGCAAACCGCGGCGAACAAGGGGCAGATCGTCGGTACGGTCTTCGACCAGAATCAGGCAGTTATTCCGAACGCGAAAGTGACAGTCAAGAGCATCGCCACGGGCGCCGTGCGCGACCTGACTACCGGATCCGAAGGGCGCTTTCAGGCGCTGCTGCTCGACCCGGGGACTTATGAAGTGCGAGTCAACGCCACCGGCTTCGCCGAGGCGGTATTCACGGGCGTGATCGTGAATGTGGGCTCGTCGGTGGATTTGCCGGTGACCGTCGCCGTGGGCGCAACGTCCCAAACCGTGGAAGTCGGGGCCCAACTCATCAATGTGGACCTTCCCGCGCCGCAGCAGATCACGTCCGAAACGCAGATCCGGGACCTGCCGATCAACGGCCGCCGCTTCCAGGATTTCGCGACCCTCTCGCCGACGGTGCAACTCGACACTGAGCGCCAGGCCGTTTCTTTCCAGGGCCAGCGCGGCATCAACTCCAACATCATGATCGACGGGACGGACTACAACAATCCGTTCTTCGGCGGCATCCGCGGCGGCGAGCGTTCGAACTTCGTGTTCACCGTGCCGCAGAGCGCGATTCAGGAGTTCCAGGTGGTGGTGGGCGGTTACGCCGCCGAGTACGGCCGCTCCACCGGCGGCGTGCTGAACGCGATCACCAAGTCGGGAACCAACGAGTACCACGGTGACGCTTTCTATCAGGTGCGGCACAAGGAGATGGGCCGGCCGACGCCGTTCGGCGTGCAGCAGCTCGAAACGCTGCAGCAGTTCGGCGGATCCTTCGGCGGTCCGATCATCAAGGACAAGCTGTTCTTCTTCGCCGCGGTGGAGCACCAGCGGGTGCGGCTGCCGCGCAACGTGCGCTTCGCCGTCCTGGATTCGGTCGCGCGCACCGACAATAATCGCGAGGCCTACGACTTCTTCCGCGGCCTGGAAGGACCGCTGGCGACTTCGAATGACGGCACGGCCGTCACGGGCCGCGCGGATTATCTGTTCCGCGGCGGCAGCCGCCTCGCCCTGCGCTACAACTGGAGCGACGCCAGCGCCAACAACGCGGTCTCCACCGGCGGCGCGCTGCCCACCTTCCTGAACGAAGCGGCCTCCAACCAGGGCAACGAGCTCAACGGAACCAACACCGGCGTCGCGCAGTGGACCGCCATCCTCAGCCCGCGCCTGGTGAACGACCTGCGTGTCTCGATCACCCGCGAGACCCGGCCGCGCACCGCGAACTCGGCGACTCCGACGTTTTCAGCCGGTCCCATCGGCGCCTTCGGAGCGCGCAGCTTCCTGCCCACCACGCAGAACGACACCCGTTATCAGTTCAACAACGGGCTGGCGTTCACGGCGGGCAACCACACCCTCAAGTTCGGCGGCGATTACAACTACCTGGATACCTTCCAGCGCTTCGGCTTCTCCCAGTTCGGCCAGTTCAGCTTCACCGTCTCCAACGTGGATCAGATCCTGGAGAGCCTCTCGGTGGGCGGCCCCACGGCCAACCGCCTGGACAACCCGGGCATCATTCAGTACCAGCGGCAGATCGGCAACCTGGAAGCGGGATTCGACCAGCATCAAGTGGCTTTCTACGCGCAGGATGCCTGGAAGGTCAGCCGCAAGCTGACCGTGAATCTGGGCCTGCGCTGGGAAGGTCAGTACAACTTCACCCCGGACGTGAGCAACACCAGCGTGGTCAACCGGCTCGCCGGGTTCACGTTCCCCAACGGGAAGCAGTTCGATCCCTCGCGGATTCCGGACATGACCAATCAGTGGATGCCGCGCTTCGGCTTCACCTATACCCCGTGGGCGAACTCCTCGCGGCTGGTGCTGCGCGGCCATGCCGGCATCTTCTATGCCGCCACGCCGATGCTCCTGTTCGCGGATCACTCCAACAACTTCCGGCTTCCGCCCGGCAACGTGACGCTGTTCCTGCAGCCCAGCGGCGCGGGGCGCAGCATCTACCAGGACATGCTGTCGATCGGCATCGACCTCAACCGGACTCCGCTGAGCGCCCTTCCGGTGCTGACGGTGGAGCAGGCGACCCGGCTGGCCTCGATCGGCGGCGGCGCTCCGGACCCGTTCCGCGGCGCGAGCGTCACCGGCATTGCCAACGATTTCCGCAACCCGCGCAGCGTGCAGGCCGGCTTCGGCGCGGACTGGGAAGTGGTCCGCAACTGGGTGGTCGGCGGCCAGTTCAACTACGTGAACACGGTGAACCTGCAGCGTAACGTGGACTACAACACGCCGCTGCCGCAGATTCTGCCCACCGACCTGTCACGCCGCCCGAACTTCTCTTCGCCGCGGCCGCTGTCCACCCTGGCCTTCGTCCGCCTGCGCGAGAGCTCGGCGCGTTCGCTCTATCGCGCTGGAACGTTCTCCACGTCCTATCGCGGCAAGAAGCTGCAGTTCCAGACGAACTACACGCTGAGCTGGAACTTCTCGGATGACGACAACGAACGCACGGCCACCGGCCTGTTCTACCAGAACGCTTACGATTTCCGCCAGGAGTACGCGTTCGCGCGGCTGGACTCGCGGCACAACTTCGCCAGCAACGTGGTGTACCAGTTGCCTTGGGGCTTCTCGGTGTCGGCCATCTACCGCTACCAGTCGGGACGTCCGTTCGACGCCTCCACGGGCGCGGATTCCAATGGCGATCGCAACATCTTCCGTCCGTCGGCGGCGGTGCCGCAGACCTCGGACCGGCCGTTCTCGGCGCCGGGCGTCTCGTTCGCGCGCAATTCCTTCCGCAATCGCGACTTCCAGACGTTCGATTTCCGCCTGCTGAAGGACTTCGCCTTCGGCGAGCGGGTGCGGCTGCAGTTCAGCGCCGAGGCGTTCAACCTGTTCGACTTCGACAATGTCGTGTACGACGGCGCCAACCTGCTGTACGGCGTCGGCGTGTCGCCGGCGAACGGGCAGACGGTGGCCCCGAACGCGAACTTCATGCGGCTGCGGCTGGCTGACGGGCGCTACGACCCGGTAAACACGCAGCTCGGCTTCCCGCTGCAGGCGCAGTTCGGCTTGCGGCTGTTCTTCTAAGAAGCCTCTTCGTTGCTGTATCGAAAAGCCCGCCGGGAAACCGGCGGGCTTCACTCTTTGGGGGATGACTCGCGGGTCGCCCTATAAGGCGGCACGACCACTCTGCTCACACTCTTCCTGTAAAGCATCGTAGTGCCGCGTTTACGCGGCGCGGCCCTTTCAGGGCCGCTGAGGTTGCTCCGCCTAACGGCGGC
>CAYOQB010000242.1:0-4671 GCA_964406035.1 uncultured Solibacteraceae bacterium
CGCGGCCCGCGCGAAACCACCGCAGCTTGGCAATGATCATGTCTTCCGGACTGACAACGGGCACCGGCTGCTCGTCTAAAGCAGACACTTGAAGGTGGCGAACGCGTTGCAGTTCGGAGCGTCCATGTTCATCGTGAATAGGGAAGAAGTCGAACTTGAACGAGAATGCACGGTGGATAACATTGAACGGCCTCGACAGACGGAACGCCTGCAAAGCGGTTTCCTCGTCGAAGTAATACCCATCTCCGAGGGCATGCAGAAATTGAAGGAGGCTCTCCCGGTCGAATCCGGCAATCAGGTCGATGTCGTTGGTCTGCCTTGGCTCGCCATAGGTGGTACTGGCCCACGAGCCGCCAATCGCGTACTCTACTCCCGCAGCGTGCAGTGCGCCGCGGACGCCTTGAAACGCCTCCTGGAGTCCGGTCACCGGCCGTAGACCTTGTCCGCGAGCTCCTGGCCATAGCGGGCGCGGAGCACCTGGTAGTCAAACTCTTCACCTTGCGCTTCCGGATGGCGGCGACGCACGCCGGCGCGCAAGAGCTCGTCAGCCGCCGCGGTGAGCTCCATCGCCACCTGGACGCGCTCCGCGGGTGTCATCCGTCGCAGGATGTCAAAGTAGACACGACGGGCCTCCGGGGTGGTGTCGGACAGGGGCTCCATTCACCTGCGATTGTACTCTGCCCGGCTATCGCGATCGCCAGGATTGCACGACGCGGGTCCAGGCGAGCAGCAGCACCATGCCGATCAGGATCAGTGCGGTGGAGAGTCCGATCCACAGGCCGGCCGCGCCCCAGCCCGCCGGGAACGCGAGCGCGTAGCCCAGAGGGAGCCCGATCAGCCAGTAGCAGGTGATGTGCGTGAGCATCGCGGTGCGGGTATCGCCGGCGCCGCGCAGCGCGCCGGTGGCCACCGCCTGGATGCCGTCAAAGAGCTGAAAGAACGCGGCGATCGCCAGCAGGCCGGCGGCGATGCGGATCACGTTGACGTCAGGCGTGAACAGCCGGGCGATGGCGGCGGGGATCAGCCACAAGGAGAGCGCGGCGAGAAACATGAACGACGCTCCCAATCCGATGGCTACCCAGCCGGCACGCGCCGCCGCGCCTGGGTCGAGCGACCCCAGCCCGTGGCCCACTCGCACCGCGGCCGCCGAGCTGATCCCGAGCGGCACCATGTAGGTAACACTGGCGATATTCAGGGTGATCTGGTGGGCGGCGAGCTGCGAGGGATCGAGCCTCGCGATCAGTGTCGTTACCACGGCGAAGACTCCCACCTCGAAGGTGATTTGCGTGGCTGCCGGGAAGCCGAGCCGCGAGACCTCGCGCAGGCGTGCGGGATGGAGGCGCAGGGAAAGCTCGCGAATGCGGACGTGGTGGCGGCGATCGTAGTACAGGATCGTGATACCGAGAAAGATCGCCAGGTAGACCCGCGACAGCGTCGTGGCCCAGCCCAGGCCTTCCGCGCCCAGCGCGGGCGCTCCGAATTTGCCGAACATCAGGACCCAGTTGAAGAACACGTTCACCAGGTTGGTGGTCACCAGGGCGAACATCACCGGCGCGACGATATTCAGGCTTTGCAGGAATCGCCGGAAGGCGGAGTAAAGCATCAGCGGCAGCGTCCCCCAGGCCATCGCCTTCAGATAGGGGATGGTCTCCTGGCGGACGGCGGGGTTGACGCCGAAGCTGTCCATCAAGGGGACGATGAGCCACACGCCGCCCATCAGCACCGGGGCCATCAGAATCGCGAGCCAGACGCCGGAGATCAGCCAGTGCTGGCACTCCTTCAGATCCTTGGCGCCGTAAGCTCGGGAGATGAGGGTGTCGAGGCCGAGCAAAAGGCCGATGCCGAACACGCTGAAGGTGTAGTAGATCCCCGCGCCGAGGCCGACCGCGCCGAGAGCCGTGGCGCTGAGGCGCCCTGCCATGAGGGTGTCGACCACGCCCTCCGCCATCCAGCCGAGCTCCGCGAAAACAAGCGGAAGCGCCAGCCGGAGGGTGGAGGGCAGCTCTTTGCGCAGAGCTTGCCAGGAGAGGTTCACGCGTTACGAGTGTAGCAACCGCGTGTCAGGCCCGGCCCGGGCGAAGGGTTGTGAAAGCAATGCCGATTGCGCCTGTCCTCCGGCTGCGGTATTCTGATAGCTGGACTTTACTGGAAGGTTTCTGGTTTTCGATGGCGAACACTGTATCCTCGATTAAGCGAATGCGCATCACTGAGCGGCGGACGGAGATCAACCGCCAGCGCAAGACTCGTTTGCGGCATTCGATCCGCGCGTTCCGGCGCCTGGTGGCGGAAAAGAAGCTGGAGGATGCCCGCAAGCTGCTTCCGCAGACGTTCTCGATGGTGGATCGCGCCGCTAAGTGGGGCATTATCAAGAAGAACACGGCTGCCCGGTACAAGAGCCGGTTGAGCCACCGGCTGGCCAAGATGGCCGCCTAAACACGAGTTTCGTTCAACCCTTGGACCACGCCCGCTCGCAAGAGCGGGCGTTTTTGCGTGCGGCGGAAGCCGCCAATGGTACAGTTGCCATAATGCCGCTAAGCCCGCTTCGCTGGGTCGCGATTTTTGTCTTCATTCTCGCCTCCACGCTCAACTACCTGGATCGACAGTTGCTTGCGGCGCTGGCGCCGGTGCTGAAGAAGGAATTCGCGCTCACCAACCAGGACTACGGGTTCATCCTGACCTCGTTTTCCATCATCTACGCCATTTCAGCGCCCTTCGCCGGGTTGTTTCTGGACCGCGTGGGTTTGAACATCGGGACCACGGTGGCGGTGGCGGTTTGGTCGCTGGCAAGCGCGGGTCACGCGCTGGTCTCCGGGTTTCGCGGCTTGCTGGGATTCCGGGCGCTGCTGGGCGTGGCCGAGGCCGCGGGCATCCCGTCTACCGGCAAGGTTACCAGCATGTATCTCGCACCGAACGAGCTGGCGATGGGAACCGCGTTCAGCCAGTTGGGGATCAGCCTGGGGAGCATGGCCGCGCCGATCCTGGTGGCGTTTCTGGCGCCGCGCTATGGCTGGCAATCGCCCTTTCTGGTGAGCGGCGTTCTCGGCTTCCTTTGGATCCCGCTGTGGCTGATGACCTCCCGGCTCATCCCGGCGAAACCCATCGAGGTACATGCGTCGAAAAGCGTCCCGCTGGGGGACATGATCCGCGACACGCGGCTGTGGGGCCTGATGGTGGGCAACGTGTTCTACATGGTGCTGTACTCGCTGTGGACGAACTGGACCACGCTGTACTTCGTATCGGCCCGCGGGTTGACGCAGGAACAGGCCAACCAGCAGTTCGCGTGGATTCCGCCGGTGTTCGCGACCATCGGTGCGTTTGCCGGCGGCAGCCTGGCGCTGCGCATGATCCGCGGCGGCTCCGATGTGATTCAGGCGCGGCTGCGGATTCTGCTGCTCGCATCCATCTGCGCCGCGGTGGCGGCGGCGGTCCCGTTTGTGCCGTCCAGCATTCTGGCGGCGGCTTGCATTTCCGCCAGCTACTTCTTCATCAGCCTGGGCAGCACCAATCTGTATTCAATGCCGATCGACATCTTCGGCTCGGCTCGCGCGGGTTTCGGCGTTGCCGCGCTCACCATGGCGTATGGTCTGATGCAGGCCTTCTTTTCGCCGTTGATCGGCCGGCTGGTGGACACGGTGGGATTCACGGCCGTGTGCACGGGGGCGGCGGCGATGCCCCTTCTGGCGTGGTTCATCATGAAGTTCACGGTCAAGTGAAGGCGCTGCTGAAGAAAATCTGGATCCGGCTGAGCGGCAAGGAGCCGGAGGCGGTGATCGTATCGGTGCTGTCGGGCGGCAAGGCGGCGGAAATGGCGGCCGAGGTCCGGCGGCTGACGCCCGAACGGCGGCACTTCGAAATCGCGCCGGAAGCGGGCTCCGCATGGCATCTTTATAGCAAGTGGCGGCGCGAGTTCCGCCGCTATCGCATCGCGCTGCTGCCGGTGCTGTTTGACGGCGATCCGCGGTACCGTTCGGTGCGGCTGGCTGCATTCCTGCTGGCGCCGCGGAAGATTCTCGCGTTCAACGCGCGAGGGGAGCGCCACCATCTGAAGCTGTCGCAGCCCGTCGCCTCCTGGCTCTTCTGGCGGGGCGTGCCGCTGGACCGGATCTGGCTGCGCCCGTGGTGGTTATGGCCGTGGCGGCGGGACCGGACGGAGCGTCCGGAGCGGCACCGCATACTCGAGGGTCGTCCCACCGCGGTGGAGCGCCGGCGCATTGCGGTGCTTACGCCGTACTTCCCCTACCCACTGGCGCACGGCGGCGCGGTCCGCATCTATCACCTGCTGCGGGAGATGGCGCGCGAGTTCGACATCTGGCTGTTCTCGTTCTCCGAGGAGAACGAAAGCGAGGCTGACCTGGCGGTGATGCGGGAGCTGTGCGCGCAACTGATTCTGGTGGCCAAGCCGCGCTATCGCGAGCCGCGATGGTCGACGCTGCGGCCGCCCGAAGCCGGTGAATTCGACTCGCCCATCATGCAGCGGCTTTTGGAGCGCGTCCGGCGCGAGAACTCGATCGAGGCGGTGCAGGTGGAGTACACCTATCTCGCGCCGTACGGCGGCGATGTCCTGGTAGAGCATGACGTCACGTTCGACCTGTTCGAGCAGGTGGCGCGCAAACAAGGCACGCTCACGGCATTCTGGGATGCCTGGCGGTGGAAGCGCTTCGAGAAGGGCGC
>CAYOQB010000243.1:0-4635 GCA_964406035.1 uncultured Solibacteraceae bacterium
CCGCGACCCCGACGGCGGCGCGATTGTGCGCGACGCCGCCGGCGAGCCCACCGGCATCCTGAAAGACTCCGCCATGGACCTGGTTTCCAGGGTGATCCCTCCACCTTCTGAAGCCGAAATCGATGAAGCTCTGCGAGCCGCCATCCGCCACGCGAACGAACACGGCATCACCAGCGTTACCGACATGTCCGCGTCACCCAACATCCTGCGCGGCTATCAAAGGCTGCTGGCCAAAGGCGACTTGGCAGTGCGCGTTCACGGGCATCAACCGCTGGCCGATTGGAAGAAATTGGCCGATACGGGCATCCAGGCCGGGTTCGGCGGCTCCTACCTGCGGATCGGCGGCCTGAAAGGGTTCGCGGATGGCTCGCTCGGCTCCACCACCGCGCTTTTCTTCGACAACTACCTGGACGAGCCGAAAACTGCCGGCCTTGCCGCGGAAGACATGATTCCCGAAACAAAATTGCTGAACAATATTCTCGGCGCCGACAAAGCCGGACTTCAGGTGGCCGTGCATGCGATCGGAGACCGCGCCAACCGCCGCGTGCTGGATTTTTTCCAACAGGTGGCGAAGGAAAACGGCGCGCGCGACCGCCGCTTCCGAGTCGAACACGCGCAGCATGTGAAGTTTGAGGATATCCGCCGCTTCGCCCAATTGGGCGTGGTTGCCTCCATGCAGGCTTATCACGCGATTGACGACGGACGCTGGGCGGAGAAGCGCATCGGCGCGGAGCGCGCCAAATATACCTACGCGTTTCGCGCGTTCCTGGATTCCGGCGCGGTGCTCGCCTTTGGATCCGATTGGTACGTCGCGCCCATCAGCCCCATGATGGCGATCTTCGGCGCGGTCACGCGCCGTACCCTGGACAATAAGAACCCCACCGGGTGGGTGCCCGAACAGAAGATCAGCGTTGCTGAAGCCGTCAGGGCCTATACCTGGGGCTCGGCATACGCCGCGTTCGCCGAGAAGGAGAAGGGTTCCATCGAGCCCGGCAAACTGGCCGACCTGGTGGTGCTCTCCGACGACATCTTCGCCATTCCGCCGGAACGAATTGGCGACGTGAAGGTAACCAGAACCATCGTCGGCGGCAAGGTTGTCTTCGACCGCTCGCGGTAGCCGCCTACGGCAGGTATGGCTCCACGAAGTCCAGCGCGACCTGCGTGTCCATGCGGAACTGGTAATCCACGCCGATGCAGGGCGTAAATCCGAAGCTGACCACCGCGGTGACCATGTTCGTGTCGCCGTAGAACACCGGACCGCCCGAATCGCCGAAACACGTGCCGCCGTTCTGGCCCGGATTGTTCAGGAACTTTGCGCTCTGGCCGCCATTGAAGAAACTGGAAATTTCCGCCAGCTTGACGTTGCCCCGGTAACGAGCCCAGGTGTCCTGGTAGAAGGGGCGGATGACGCCCTGCATTCCGTAGCCGACCGCCGTGAATCGGTTATCGCGCTGGTTCCGCTTGCGCGCGATGCCTTCCAGAAATCCTTCGCTGGGAAGCGCGCCGAACACGGCCGTGTGCGTCGCCGGCGCGGCCAGCCGCACCAGACCCACGTCGAAGGACCGGGGGAACTGCGCATAATCGTCGAATTCGGGATGCGGGATCACCTGCGCGGCTTTGATCCAGCCGTTCGCCGGGTTGTCGAGATAGGCACGGAGGGCTGCCACGCTGCCCAGTGGCGGAAAGCTGATCGCGGGCGCGAAGCTCACCCAGGTGTTCAGATTCAGGCGCCCGCCCGCTTCCAGGCAATGTCCCGCCGTTAGCATCAGAGTGGAATTCAACAGCGTTCCCGTGCACGAGTAAAAGCCGTCCACCTGCTCAATGAGCAGCGTTCCCACATAGGGATGAGCGTTGCCGTCAGGTTCCCCGAACGTGATTGCATACAGGAGGACTCCCGCGCTCATCACGGCCAGGATCAGAAGAAATCGAAGTGCGAATCGCATGGCGCAAATTGTACGCGATCCGGGTCGCGGAGGGAAGCTAGCGAAGCCGCGCCGCCAGCCACTCCGCGATCGCCTGCGCCAAACCTGGGTCGTCTTTCAGCAGCGGCGCGCCGTGCGATTCGCCTTTGTAGAGCACGAACCGGCTCGCCGGGTGGCGCGACCGGTTGAAGACGCCCCGCATCTGATCCGCCCAGGGCTGATCCCCTTCCGCTCCAATGGCCAGCACCGGAAGCTGGCTGATCTGCTCGAAGGGCGGATCGGGATTTGGGCGGCCGACGGAACCGGAAAGGCAAACCATGGCTTTCACTTCGGCCGGATGCTCCGCCGCCAGCGCTCCGGCGCGTCGGCAGCCGCAACTAGCCCCCACCACGGCAATGTTTTTGGCCCCGGACCTCTCCCGCAACACCCGGTAGGCGGCCGCGATATCGCTGCCCCGGTGCCTGGCGTCCTCGTCCTGAGTCTTGCCCGTGACGCTGCCGCCGTAGCCCCGGTAATCGAGGCTAAGCGACGCGATTCCAGCGCCCGCCAGAGCGGTCTCCAGCGGCTCCAGGCCAGTCGCCACGCCCTCCCGGTCGCATTGGTGCAGCATCAACACGGCGCCGCCGCCGGCGCGCCCGGCGCTGTAGGTGGCGCGAAGAGCAAACCCATCCGATGCAGGTATGCGAATGTCAGCACTAAGGAAACCGGCGATGATCAGGGGAAGAGTCGCATGCACCTGTTCCCAGACGGACAGGGACGAGGTTGGTTTTCGTTCCCGCGCTGTGTTCTACCGGCCGGGTTAGTACCAGTACTCACAAAGTGAATGATCCATTCGTCTTAGGGGTGGAACGGCGTTATACTGCCTTGGCTGGGGTCTAAGCTAAGGCTCCAGCCTGTGTTGCACGTCAGTTGTTACCTAGGAACGGAGTCAGTTATGCGCAACTTTCTTCTAAGCGCTTGCTTGGTCGCCTCGGCGATTTCGCTGCAGGCCGGCATCATCTTCACCAGGGAGGCTCCGGGAGTACAGCAAACTTCAGTTGTCGGCGCCGCGGTGGAAACCTTCGATTCGCTGACGGCTGGACCGTTAGGCGTGTACAACTCGCCGATCGGGACGTATTCATCCGGCGGACAGATCGTCGTCGGCAATGCGTACGGCGGGTCCAACCAGAGTCTTTACGTGGCCGTGGGCGCGCAGTCGGACACCGTCGAGATGACCCTCACTTTCGCCACCCTGAAAGCCTACTTCGGCTTTTACTGGCCCGCAGGAGATGCACTGAACCGGCTGGATTTCTATCAAGGGAATGTGCTGCTGGCCACGTTTTCGGTCGGCGACATCATCGGCGGACTCCCTGCCGAGTATTTCGGCAACCCGAACACCGGAGTGAACGAGACTGAGCCGTACGTCTTCCTCAACTTCACCTCGTCGGACCTGAATTCCCGGTTCGACCGCGTAGTGTTCCGCAACATCAGCACGATCACCGGATTCGAGTCAGACAACCACAGCACGTTCGATGACATCCCCGATGATCCGGAAGTGCCGGAACCGTCCACGTACGCGATGATGGCGTCGGGCCTCGCCGGCCTGATCTTTTTTGCACGCCGCCGGGCTTCCCGGTAAACTTCGCGGACACAACCTGCATTTCGAGAAGCCGCCCGAACCCGGGCGGCTTTTCATTTTTGTGAGGACTCGCGGGCGATACAATAGCTGCAGCGGGCGAGCCCGGGTGGCGAAATCGGCAGACGCAACGGACTTAAAATCCGTTATCCCGAAAGGGGTGTGCGGGTTCGACCCCCGCCCCGGGCACCAGCACCTCATGAGCCTTACCCGAATCCCGCTCCTGTTCCTCCCTTTTCTGCTGACCGCGCAGCAGACCGCGCTCGATCGCTACGTCGCCGTGCCCGATCCCGCCTATCAGTGGAAGGTGGCTCGCACGTTCCGGCAGAAAGGCGTCGACATTACCGTCATCGACCTCACCTCCCAGCGCTGGCGACCCGGCGAGGTGACCCCCGCCGAGTGGAAGCATCGCCTGACCATCGCCAGCCCGCCGCAACTGAAGCACCGCACCGCGTTCCTCTATATCGCCGAAGGCTCGAACAATGAGCCCGAGCCGAACAAGGCGAATATCCTCTTGCCGTACCTCGCGAAATGGACCGGTACCGTCGTAGCGGAACTGCGCATGGTGCCGAATCAACCACTGCAGTTCGCCGGTGAGAACGGCCGCAAGCGCACCGAGGACGAGATCGTCGCCTATACCTGGACGCAATTCCTGAAGACCGGCGACGAAACCTGGCCCATCCGCCTGCCGATGACCAAAGCCGCCGTGAAAGCGATGGATACGGTCTCCGCCCACATGAAGCCGCGGCTCGAGATCGACAAATTCGTCGTCGCCGGCGTTTCGAAACGGGGCTGGACTACATGGCTCACCGCGGCGGTGGACCCCAGAGTGGCAGCGATCATTCCAATTGTCATCGACGGCCTGAATCTGCTGCCCACGTTGAAGGAGCACTACCAGGCCTACGGAGCGTGGTCCGCCGCCATCCGGGACTACCATGAGACCGGCTTCCTGGATCAATTGGGCACACCCGCTTACTTCGACTTAATGAAGATCGAGGAGCCGTATTCGTATCGCGCCCGGTACGGGATGCCGAAGTTCCTCATCAACGCCGCTGGAGATCAGTTCTTCCTCCCGGATTCGACCCGGTTCTACTTCGG
>CAYOQB010000244.1:0-4611 GCA_964406035.1 uncultured Solibacteraceae bacterium
GCGCGCTCCGCTTTCGCCAGTTCTTCGGCTTCCTTGTCGCCGGCGAGCTTGGCGCCTTCCGCCACGGCAAAGGACAAGGTGGGGAAGCGTTCGCGGTCCAAACCTTCCAGGAAAGCGAGGTCGCGCTTCACTTGCTCGCGCAGGGGTCCGTGGCCCGTCGGCGCGGTCGACCGGAACTCCACATTCCAGAGAGGAACCCAGGAGCCCACGCTCTCGGCATCGGACTTTCCTTCGATCCGCGCGCGGACAGCCTTCGCCACGCGAACGATGAGCGGGCTATCTAAGGCATGCCGGGTTGCTGTCAGCGCCTCAGGCGAATCCGGACAAAGTTCCATGACGCGGATCGCCGCGGCTTTCAATTTGGCGTCATCTCGAAAAGCCGGCGAACTGTAGATTGTCACGCGGTTGAACCAGGCGGGAAAGAAGTCGGGATCTTTGGACACGACCTGATCGAGCAGTTGAATTGCCTCTGGTGTCGCGGTTCCGATCAGGGAGTGAGCGTAGAGATAGGCAGCCTCCAGGTCGTCGGGCTTCGCCTGATGGCGGACTTTCATCCGGTCGATCACCTCGCGCGGAAATCCGCCACGATCCTGCGACCCAACGATGTAGCGGCGCATTACCCAGAAATTGTCCGGGTACTTGCGGAGCAGAGCCTCCTGGCGATCCGCACGTTCCTTGCGGACTTCCTCCATGGGGCGCGGCTTGCCGTCGATCATCGTTTCCACAGTGGTCGCTTCCCGGATCTCCAGCCGGAGTTCCTCCGAAGGTCCGCAGCCGACGCCTGTCGTATTGGTTTGTCCCCACGCAAGCAGCGGGAGGGCGGTGACGATCGCAGCGGCCTGGAACCATGAGCGGGCCATTTTCGCCTCCTAATCGTGAGCTTCGTGCCCAATATACGCAACAGGGCACAAAACGGTTACCGCCATGGGACGAAATGTCAGAAATTGGGACCGGAGTTTTGGAGCAATGCCGCCAGCTCCGCGGCGCGGTCGGAAAACCGCTGGGTACGTGCCCAGAAGCGTGCATTATCGGACATTCGTCGGCGCGCCGGAGCGTCAGCCAGCAGGTCACGAATCGCGATTCCGAGATCTGTTGGCGCGACAACACATCCGAAGTCTTCCCGCATAACTTCCCGAGCGCCGTGGTGATCCAGGCAAACGGCCGGAAGTCCGGCATGCAGCGCCTCGACTAATGTCAGGCCGTAGCTTTCATGGCGCGAAGGGAACACATAAAGGTCGGCGGCGGAGAAATATCCTTGCTTTTCAGCGCCGGTGACATGGCCGGCGAAGTGAACCTGAATATGTTTGAGGCGCGAGGCGAGGCGCCGCAGCCGCCGTTCGAAGTCGCGGCCCTTCATGAACGCCGCGCCACCGCAAATGAACAGCCAGACGGGCTGGGCGGGCAGATCGCCGTCGCGTTCCCAGCGCAGGAGAGCTTCGAGGAGCAGATCCTGGCCCTTCTCGGGCGAAAGCCGGCTGAGCGTGAGCAGGACGAACCCGTTCCCAGGAATTCCCAGTTGCGCGCGCAGTTCGCCGCCGCCGGCGACATCCCGCGCCCACGTTCCCCAAGGCAGCACGTGAACCGGCGGGACCTCTGGGTAACAACGGACTAAAGTCGCGCGCATGCGTTCCGAGGGCACGATCAAGCCCTGAGAGTGAATCACGGAGTCCCTTTGCTTGCGGAAGACGAGCCGCAGAATCGAAGGCGCGGCCCACTCCAGGCGCTCATACCAGCGAGTCAGGGTTTCCGGGCGGAACCAGCCTCGGGCGTAAATGGAGGCGACATAATCGACCACATCGACGTGGTAGATGGTGAAGATGCGGAATCCGCGCTTCCGCAACCGCTCGAAATCGGGGCCTTCGGAGACATCGTTGCAGAGGACCACGGTGTCGGCGGGGTTCTCGTCCAGGATGCGGGCGGTGGCGGCGGCTTCGAACTCCCGGCAGAAGGCGGCGTAGGCGGACTCGGAGTAGCCGATCAGGTCCGGTCCGGCGGGCGCTTGCTCGCCGAGAATCGCGGGTGTGATCGTTTCGAGAGCGAACGGTCGGGTGCGCGACCATTCCTGGACGAGCTGCTCGAAGACAGCGGCGCCGCCGCCCAGCGGTAAGGGCTGGCCAGAGAATCCGCCGTGCGCGGCGGTGTAGATGACCTTGCGGACCATCAGCGCGGCTGCGAGAACCGGACGGCCGATTCCGCGGAGAACTTGCGATAGTTCGAGTAGCGCTGCTCGGTGACGTTCCAGGCGCCCGGCGAGCGCGGCTGGCGCAGTTCGATCCACTCGGGGAGCCATACCGCGCCGGCGAGATGATAGACGCGCGAGGATTCGGTTCCGCCGGGCGCGCCCTTCCAGGGGCGGTCCTGCCACGTGTCGATGCGAACGGGATGCGCTGTCGCGCGGTCGATCCAGACGCGCAGCCGGTTCACGCGCAGCCACTCGGAGTGGTCCTTACCGGGGGGTGTGCCAGGTTTGGGAACAGCATCGAACACCCAGCAGGGGCGTCCGCCGGAGTCCTGCAAGCCGACGAAGGCGGTGTCGTGCGTTTCGGGCAGGGCGGAATAGTCGAGCACGAAGCGCCGCATTTCCCCGGAATTCCCGCGGCGGCGATCGCGCGAGAACTGCTCCAGGCGCGCCTGTTCCTTGCGGGCGATGGCGTCCGGAACAGGCGTCCCGCCGGCTTCGACCAGCCGGAAGAAAGGCGCACCTTCCACCAGCGTCACCTCGTAAGCGCGGGCGTCGAGCGGGACAAAGCTGGAGGCGGGATCGCGCAGGCCGATGCGGATGTCCTCCCGGTAAACGTAGTCTCGCGCTGCCTGGCGGTTGCGCGAGAAGGCCTCGGCGGAACGGCGAATGGCATCTTCCGGAGGCGCCTCGGAAGCAAATAGAAGAACGACGAGCAGCGCCGGCGCGAATCGCATCTTCTTGAGAATACCAACGCCGCGCCGCCTGGGATAATGACGGAATGGACTGGACACCCGTAACTCTCACCGGCAGCCACGTGCGGCTGGAGCCATTGTCTCCGGCTCACGAAAGCGGGTTGCTGGAGATCGGCCTGGAGCCCGATATTTGGAAGTGGACTGCCTCGCAGGTGGAGGACGCGGCGGGAATGGCGAAGTACATCGGCGCCGCGCTGCGCGAGCAGGACGCGGGAGAGTCGATCCCCTTCGCGGTGATCGACCTGGCCAGCGGCAAGGTGGCGGGATCCAGCCGCTACATGTCGATCGCCAGGGCGCACCGCAAGTTGGAGATCGGCCATACGTGGTACGGCCTGGCCTGGCAGCGGACAGCGGTGAACACCGAGTCGAAGTACCTGCTGCTGCGGCATGCGTTCGAGGTTCTGGGATGCTTGCGGGTGGAGTTCAAGACCGACGCGTTGAACGAGCGCAGCCGGAAGGCGCTCGCCCGGCTGGGCGCGAAGGAGGAGGGGCTGTTCCGAAAGCACATGATCACGGCCAGCGGGCGGGTCCGCGATTCGGTGTGGTTCAGCATCACGGACGAGGAATGGCCCAGCGTGAAATCACGCCTTAAGGGGCTGCTGGAGCCCCGTTAGGGACTCGCGCCGGCGTGCCCGACTCGGACGCCGGCGCGGCTCCACGCGCGACATGGGAGTCAGGCCTGTTCGAACTCGGGCCATCCGACACCGGCGGTT
Organism: uncultured Solibacteraceae bacterium; assembly: GCA_964406035.1. GTDB lineage: Bacteria > Acidobacteriota > Terriglobia > Bryobacterales > Bryobacteraceae > JAIEPW01. The sequence goes on from CAYOQB010000244.1 coordinate 3,648, forward strand.
TCAGGCTGGGCCTGAGGCTCCGGCATCGCCAGACTCAATACAGTAACCCGCAGACGTTCGGGCAGACGCTGCAGCAGAACGGGGCGCCCTACCTTGAACTGCAGGGCATCGCGATACGTGTATGCTTCGCATCCCAACTGGGCGAACACCACTTCCTCGCTCCGGTCGACGCCGAGGACTTGCTGCAAGCCTTTCGGAATCTCATGGACGGTGAGGCGGGCGCCCGGGGGCAGGCACACGGCGGTCATGCGGCGGGTGGCGGGCAGGGCCTTGCTGGACCAGCTCCGCGCGGCGGTTTTCAGGCGTTCCCACCAGTTACCGGTGGGCTTGGGCGCGACCTGATCCGGCGCGACGAATCCGAGCGAGCCGCCCGGGAATCTCGTCAGCACCAGGTCTTCGCCTTCTTTCGCGAGGCGATTTTGAAACGCATGCAGGGAGTAATCGCACATCTTCGGAAACTCCTCTCCTTACTCGACGGACTCGGTGACCGGGATTGCTTCGGCGTGCGCGTGATGATCCTCGTGCACGGGTTCGCTGCTCATGGCCAGAACGGTGGCCTTCTGATCGATGCTCAGCCGCTGCAGCAGGATTTCCTTCCCGTTGGAGAAGCGGACGGAGTCACGATAGGCCCAGGCGTCCATGCCGCGCTGGGTGAAGGTCACTTCCTCGGATTCGGAAACGCAGAGTTCCCATTGCAGCATGAACGGGATGTTTTCCAGTTTCAGGCGTGCGCCGGGAGGGATGCAGACAGCGGTGAGAGGGCGGCGGTCTCCGCCGTCCCAGGCCGTGCGCTCGGATTCGGAGGCAAAGCCGATCGATCCGCCGGGGAATCGCGTCGCGATCAGGACCTCGCCCTCGGTCGCCAGGCGATTCGGATTCAGATGCAAGGAATAGTCACACATATTAACGTCTCCTCTCGAACAGTTCACTGACGTACATCTCTCAGCTCACATGCGGCCTGACG
>CAYOQB010000245.1:0-4573 GCA_964406035.1 uncultured Solibacteraceae bacterium
GGAACAACCCCCGGTACTTCTCCGGAATCTTCTTCGGCTTGCGATCCGTGCCCAGGTAAATGTGCTTGGTCTCGCCCGAGGCAATCGCCCGCCCCGATCCCGCTTCCCGCATCTGGTAGCCGAAGCGCACCATCCTGGGATTGGACTCCAGGACGCGCGTGGCCACCACCACTTCCTCATCGTAAAGAGCGGGCGAGGCGTACCGGCAGTGGACCTCCGCCACCGCCAGCAGGATGCCGTCCTCGCGTTCCATGTCGGTGTACCGGACGCCCGCCGCGCGGCAGTACTCGGAGCGGCCCAACTCCATCCATACCAGGTAGTTAGCGTAATAAACGATGCCCATCTGGTCGGTTTCGGCGTAGCGAACCCGCAGGCGGGCTTCGACGGTGGGCATGGGGGCGATTATAGCCCGGCGATCCCGCCCGGATGGAATCCAAAAGCCGCTGCCTCCCTCCAACCACCATGAGTTTCGAAAAGCGGGTCCTCATCGGGGCGGCGCTGGCGGTTGCGGTGATTGCCGCCGCCCTGGCGTTATGGGCTTCCGGATTCGTGCTGATGCTGCTGTTCGCCGCTATCCTCGTCGGCGTCTTTTTGCGCGGACTCGCCAACCTGCTCAGCGAACGCACCCCGCTCGCTCCCGGACTCTCCCTCGCCGTGGTTCTGCTCGTCTTAATCGGACTGCTGACCGGCCTGGGCTTCGTTCTGGCGCCCCGCCTGCGGACGCAGTTCAAGGAGCTTCGCCAGACTCTGCCGGCAGCCTGGGAGCGGGCGCAGGATTACGCTCGAACCCTGCCGCTGGGCGACGAATTGGTGGACGCCTCGCGCAATCAGGACCTGTTGACCAGCGACGCCGTGCAGTCGCGACTCCCGCGGGTTTTTTCGGGCACCCTGTCCGGCGTCGTGCAGATTGCCTTCGTCGTCATCACCGGAATTTACCTGGCGGCGAAGCCCCAGGCCTACATTCGGGCAGCGCTGCTGCTGTTCCCGGCTCGCCGGCGCGACCGCCTGTGCGCCACCGCGGGGGCCATCGGCTACGCGCTGCAATGGTGGCTCATCGGGCAGTTGCTGATCATGATCTTCGTCGGGGCGGCAACGGCGATCGGGCTTGCGCTGCTGTCCGTCCCGCTGGCGCTGACCTTGGGCGTAATCGCCGGCGCTCTCGACTTCATTCCCAACGTGGGCCCCATCCTGGCGGCGATTCCGGGCGTGCTCATTGCTTTGCTCGCAAGCCCGGAGCAGGCCGCATACGTGCTTTTGCTGTACCTCGGCATCCAGCAGCTCGAAGGGTATGTTCTGACACCGTTGGTTCACCGCCGGACCGTATCCCTGGAGCCGGCGCTGATCATCACCGCGCAACTCGGCTTCGGGCTCGCCGCGGGAGCCCTGGGCATCCTGCTGGCCACCCCCATGGTCGCCGCGGCAGTGGTGGCCGTGAAGATGCTCTACATCGAGGACGTGTTGGGGGAGCGAATGGACGTGGAAGGCGCCGCTCCAGCAACCGCGTGCGCGCCGGACTCCGCCTGAGGAACGAGTCGCCGCGATAGAGAACGCCCGTGTCCCGCCAGCGGACACCGCGCAGCCGGATCAGCAGGCCTAAGCTGTTCTAAACGCGCACTCCGCGCGGTTGGCGATCGGGATGCCTCCAGCCGGGGATGAGCGGCTTTCCCACACAGGTCCTTCGTACCCTCCGGGTCCTGAGCAAAAGTCCCGGCTTCGCCATCCCCTCCGTGCTGATTTTGGCGCTGGGAATCGGCGCGAACACCGCGATCTTCAGCGTGGTCAGCGCCGTACTCTTGAATCCGCTGCCCTTCGGCAATCCGGCTGCGCTGGTAACGGCGTTCCATGTCCCGCCGCAGCAGAGCTTCCCGGGCGTCCCAACATTCGCCGTCTCCGCGGGCAATTATTTGGATTGGAAGAAGCAGGCGGATTCCTTCGAATCCATGGCGGTGATCGGCGGACGCCTGTTCCGCCTGGGCGGAGGCAGCCGTCCGCAAGGTGTTCCTGCCACGCGAACGGAGCCCGACTTCTTTCGTGTGCTGCAGGTGTGGCCGGAGTTCGGCCGCGCCTTCACCGCCGAAGAATGCCAGCCCGGTAAGGAACAGGTGGCGGTGCTCAGCCACGGCTTCGCTCAGGCGCAATTCGGGTCAGCCGGCGGCGCCGTCGGCCGGACCCTGGAACTGGACGGCCGCACCTTTCAGGTGATCGGCGTGATGCCGGCGAGCTTCCATCTCCCCGCTTGGTTCCCGGCATCGACCCAACTGTGGGTTCCCGTGGCCTGGACCGAGGAGCAGCGGAATGTTCGCGGCAATCACAACTACCTCACGGTCGCGCGGCTGAAAGCGGGGGTTCCGCTGAGCCAGGCGCAAAAGCAGATGGAAGTAGTTTCGGACCAGCTCGCGCGCGCCTACCCCGAGGAGAATACCGGCTGGGGCGCGGTGGTGATCCCGCTGCGCGATCACCTGGTGGGCGATGTCCGCCCGGCGCTGCTTACGCTGCTGGGCGCGGTTGCCTTCGTGCTCCTGATCGCCTGCGCCAACACCGCCAACCTGCTGCTCACCCGGACCATCGGCCGGCGCAAGGAACTCGCCATCCGGAGCGCGCTCGGCGCGAGCGCCGCGCGAACCGTGCTGCCGGTGATTGGCGAGTCGCTGCTGCTGTCCCTGGCCGGCGGGGCGCTCGGCCTTCTTCTGGCCAAGTCGGGACAGACGCTGGTGCTCGGCGCCCTTGCCGAGCAAATGCCGCGCGCCACCGAAGTCCACCTGGACGCCCGGGTCCTGGCTTTCACTCTGGCCGCGTCGATTCTCACCGGCCTGATCACCGGCTGGGTGGCGGCCTGGCGGCTGCTGAAGCTGGACCTGAATGAGTCCTTGAAGCAGGGCGGCCGGACCGACCGGGACGCGGGCGGCAATCGCACGCGGTCCATTCTCGTGGCCGCGGAAGTGGCGTTGTCGCTGATGCTGCTGGTGGGCGCCGGGTTGATGATCCGCAGCTTGTGGGCGTTGCACCAGGTGGACCCCGGCTTCGACCCCGGCGACGTGATCACCATGACCATGCCCGTCCCGCAGTCGTCGCCCGGCGCCGCGCGCCATCGCTTCTATGACGAGTTTCTCCCCGCTGTCCGCGCCATCCCCGGCGTGCTCTCCGCCGGAGCCACTGATACGCTGCCGCTCGAAGGAGGCGGATCCCAGCAGCCGGTGGTGATCGAAGGCCGCCCCGCCGAAGTGTTCGCCTTGCAGCCGAACATCGATGTCCGCGTGGTCACGCCCGGCTATTTCCAGGCCATGCGTATCCCGCTGTTGGCCGGCCGCGACTTCAACGAGCGCGACACCACCGGCGAGCGCCCGGTGATCGTCATCAGCCAGGCCATGGCCCGGCAGTTCTGGCCCGGCGAAAATCCGGTCGGCAAGCGCCTGCGGATCTCCTTCACCCCCGAAAAACTGCGCGAGGTGGTCGGCGTCGCCGGCGACATTAAAGAGCGCGGCCTCGACGTGCCTCGTCCAGTGCCGATCCTCTATGAGCCTATGCTGCAGAACACGGACAATCACGTGTCCCTGGTGGTCCGCTCCGCGCCCTCGTCGCCCAACCCCGCGGACGCGATTACGGCGATTCTCCGTCGCATTAATCCGGAACTGCCGCTGCGCGACATTCGGCCGCTCCAGGAGCTGGTGGCCGCGTCCTTGGTGCAGCGGCGATTCACCATGCTGCTGTTCACCGCGCTTGCGGGACTCGCCTGCTTCCTGGCCGCTGTGGGCATCTATAGCGTCATCGCCTATAGCGTGCGCAAGCGCGTGCAGGAGATTGGGATCCGCATGGCCCTCGGGGCGCGCGGGGCGGACGTGATCCGCCTGGTGGTGGCGCAGGGCATGAGGCCGGCCTTGATCGGGTTGGCCGCCGGCGGCTTTGGCGCTTACCTGCTCAGTGACCTGCTGGCGCGGCTGACCTTCGGCGTCAGTCCCACCGACCCTCTGACTTTCGTGAGCGTCGGCGCCCTGCTTGCCCTGGTGGCCTTGGCCGCCTGCATCATTCCCGCATGGCGGGCTTCGCGCGTCGATCCGCTCACGGCGCTGCGCGCGGAGTAGCGCGTGAAGTTTTTCGTTGACAGGCAAAATCGGTAAGTTTACACTTACCTATATGAACTCTTATCCCCAACCATGGATCATGGCGCGGCTGGCGGCGGCGCTGTGCCTGACCTTGCCCGCGCTTGCCGAGGCCCCGCCGGAACATGCGGACCGGGTGATTCGCCGCGAGTTTGTAGTGAAAACATCGCTCGACCGGGCGTGGGCCGCGTGGACCACTGACGAGGGTGCGCGAAAATTCTTCGCGCCCCTGACGCGGATCGAACCGATCACCGGCGGAGCGTACGAGATCTATTTCCTGGCCGGTAATCCGGAAGGGCTACGGGGCACGGAAGGTTGCAAGATCCAGAGCATCGTCCCCAAGCAAACCCTGCGCCTCACCTGGAACGCGCCGCCCCAGTTCGCCCTCCGCAAAATGGGGCTAACCACTCTGGTGACACTCCGTTTCCGCGAAACGAAACCCGGCGAGACCGCGATCCAGTTCACGCAGTCCGGCT
>CAYOQB010000246.1:0-4122 GCA_964406035.1 uncultured Solibacteraceae bacterium
CGCAGCCGCAGGCGACTCCCCGCTTCCGACCGGTAGCGCAGGATCACCGCCTGACGACCGGGCACCAGCAGCAGTTGCTTCTCGACCCCGTTGCGGAATCGCCATTCGGGGAAGGGCGCAATCCGGAACTGCTCGATGTGCTCGAAACCACGCGGGGCGATGGCCCCGGGATACTCTGCCGTTCCCAGCGCGTCGCCGGCGAATTCCTCCTCCACGCGCGACAGGAGCACGTATCTCTCAACCGGAGGTCGCAGCGAGGCCACCAGCAGCCCGTGGTACCGCCGTGTGTTCGCCCCCGCCACGGTGCCCATGGCGAAGGCTCCCGTTCCGTTCGTTTCCAGCCACTCCAGCCGGCTGGACGCGGCCCAGTCGCGGCAGATCTCCCCGGGAACTTCGATTGCAAACGGATTCATTGAGTGATGGATGCCGCTACCGGCGTAAGTATTCCGCCGAGTTCGGCCGATACGTCATCAGCCAGATGAAGATGTCACGCAATATTTACCTTTCGGCGGAGTGCGTGGGGCTGTTTGTGCTGCTGCCCGCGCTCCTTTGGATGGGATGGATTCCCCTGGCGCCGATCCTGGTTCTGCTCGTCGTCGGATTCGTGATCATCGCTTATTTGCATCGCGATAGGCATTTCGACATGAAGTGGTTGTTGAACTGGCAGGAGGGCCGCAAGGCGCTGGCCCCCGTTATGCTGCGGGCGGCGTTCGCGGTGGCGATCCTGGGCCTGTCGGTAGCCGTGTTCGCGCCGGAGCGATTCGTGCTTTTCTACAAGCAGGCCCCCCTGTGGTGGGCGATGGTGATGGTTCTGTACCCGGTGCTGTCCGTGTACCCGCAGGAGATCGTCTTCCGGGCTTTCTTCTTCCACCGCTACCGGACGCTGTTTACCCGCTTGGGGTCGCAGGTGGTGGCGAGTGCGGCACTGTTCGGGTTCGTCCACGTGGTTTATGGGAACTGGATCGCGGTGGCGCTCAGTTTTCTGGGGGGACTGCTGTTCTCCACCACGTACCTGCGGACGCGATCTCTGCTGCTCGTTTCGATGGAGCACGCGATTCTAGGAAACTTTATCTTTACCATAGGCTTAGGTGAGTATTTCGCGCGCGGTGCTTGAACCCGCCGGCGGTCGATTGTAACTTTTTCGAAACGGAACGCCGATTACTCGTGTCTAGGTGATTGCCAAGAGAGGAGCGCCGATGATACCGAGGTCCTACATTCCTTCCGTGGTGACCGGGCACTGGGTTCCGCTGTTGAGTGCCTGGCTCTTGACCGCACTCGCCCCGATCATGGTGGGAGTGGTGCTGAAGGTGGTTTCGGAAGTCGCGCGCTGAGCCTCAGGACGGCAGGAAACGCCGCACGGCGCCCAGAAGTTCCTGAGCCTGAATGGGTTTGGAGAGAAACGCCTGCAGCCCGCGCTGCAGGCAAAGTCTCCGATACTCGTCCGAGGAGTTGGCCGTAAGCGCCAGGACCGGCACTTTCTGATAGCCAGCCAAGCCACGGATGGCGTCGGTGGTCTCAAAGCCGTCCATATCCGGGATTTGCAAATCCATCAAGATCAGGTCATACTGCCGCGCGCGCGCCGCGGCAACGGCGCCGCGTCCGGTGGATGCGAAATCCACCTGGTAGGGCTGGCGCGAGAAGACATGGCGGAGCACCTGCTGGCCGACCTCGTTGTCCTCCACCACCAGCACGGCGCGCGTGGCAGCCTGGGCCGGTAGCGGCGCGATCTCGTGGGGGCGCGGCTCCTCGAGGGCGGCATGGCGCAGCGGGAGCAGAATACGGAAAGTGCTTCCCAGGCCCACCTTGCTGTCGACGCTGATGCGTCCTTCCATCAAGCCTGCCAGCTTTTGGGCCAGGGCCAACCCGAGGCCGAGTCCGGAGTAGGTCCGGGACAACCCGCTGTCCAGTTGCTTGAAGGACTCGAAGATGTTGGCAAGCTTTTCGTCCTCGATGCCGATGCCGGTGTCGGCGACGGCGAGTTCCAGCGCCTCCCGCCCGTCGGGAAGCAGCGAGAGTGTGGCGCGGACTTCCACCTGCCCATCGGAAGTGAACTTGACGGCGTTGGCCACCAGGTGTCCGAGCATTTGCCGGATGCGCGGAGCATCGCCGAGCAGCGTTTCGGGAAGCTGTTCGTCGAGCGTCGACACCAGGCGCAGGCCCTTCGCGCGGGCCTTTGTGTAGTAGGCGTGGACGGTGGAGTCGAGCACCTCGGCGATGCTGAACTCGCTTTCGTCGAGCACCAGGCGTCCGGCGGAGAGAGCGGCGAACTCCAGGGTGGCGTTCAAGATTTCGAAGAGATTTTCGGCGCAGGCGCGGGTGGTGGAGACGTACTCCTGCTGTTCGGAAGACAGCGGCGTTTCGAGCAGCAGATCGGTCATGCCCAGAATCCCGGACAGCGGGGTCCGGATCTCGTGATTCAGGCTGGCCAGGAACAGTCCCTTGAGGCGATCGAGGGTTTCTTCCCCGGCGCTTAGACTGGCGTGGACCGCACCCGGGGTGTCCGAGTACGCGGTGGTGGCAAACGGCTCCATCTCTTCTTCCTACAAAATCGGCTTGGGGGAGGGCGAAGTTTAGTCACCGGCCGCACGGAGTGAGGCCGGTTTGTTCCGAGGGGGGGCGGGGGAGGCTAGTGAGACTTCCCCTCATCCCCATGAATCTGTTGGGTGAGGTAGTTCTCGAGCCCAATGTCCTGGATGACCTGAAGCTGCGCTTCCAGGAAATCGACGTGGTGTTCTTCGTCCTTCAGGATCTTCTCGAACAGGTCGCGGGAGCCGTTGTCGGCGGCGGCGACAGCGGCGTTGATGGCGCGATTCAGCCTGGGAACGGCCTCGTATTCCAACTGCAGATCGTTTTGCAACTGCTCCTTGACGTTCTGGCCGATGCGGAGCATGAACAGCTCGCTCAAGTTCGGAGTACCTTCCAGGTACAGGATGCGCTCGATCAGTTCTTCGGCGTGCTGCATCTCCTCAATGGATTCCTTGCGGGTGATGCCGGCCATGCGCATGTAGCCCCAGTTGGCCTGCATCTCGGCATGGAGGAAGTACTGGTTGATGGCGGTGAGCTCGGCTTTCAGAACTTCCTGAAGGAATGCGATTACCTCGGGGTTGCCTGTCATATCAGAACTAATCTAGCAGGTTGGGGCGGCGGGCAGTTTGGAGTGCGCCCGGATCCTGCGCACGCTGGATCGGACGGCGGAATGCGGAAACGAGGCCGTTCGACCGCTAGTCTGAGTGTAAGGTTGCTTAGCTAGCAGGCGCGGCATCGCGAGCGCGAGCAAGTGCTCGTAGAGGAAGCTGCGGGCGCCTCAATTATTGCCGCCAGCCCGCAGGGGCTGGGCCTGATCGCTATACCACCCCGGTGCCGGAACCGGCTACGACGCTGCTTGCGGCCGCCGGCGCGATCGGCCTGTGGCTGCTGCGCCGCCGCGCAATCTGAAGCTGTTATCGGCTCCCGCACGACTCATCGCGGTAAGATGGGTCATCGATGCGACCCTGGACCCGACGCAAGGCAGGCTTGGCCATCCTGGCAGCCCCCGCATTGACAGCTCAGGAGCTCAACAAAAGATTGCCCAATTCACGTCTGTTCACCTTCGCGGGCGGAGACGCCGGCGCCTGGACGGTCACCGCGATGAACGCAGTCATCGGCGAACCGCTGGCTGCGGCAAAGCGGTTGGAAGTGGCGAGCGAACCCGCTGCCAGTGCGATCAACGGCGCGACCTGGACCCTGCGAGGGGTTACCAGCAATACCCGCTACGCCACGCGATCGGAAGTCGATTTGCTCACCGCCAAACAGGCGCCCATCGGCCGGACAGACGCCACGCGAGCCGCTTTGATCCCGATTCGAAAGAACGCCGTCTGGTGGAGCCTTCCCCAAGACGAGCGCAGACGGATCTTCGAGGAAAGTTCCCGCCACACCCGAATTGGCCTTAAGTACCTTCCGGCGATCGCGCGCCGCCTGCACCATTGCCGCGATCTGGGCGCCGGCGAACCGTTCGACTTTCTCACTTGGTTCGACTACGCGCCCGAATTTACAACCGCCTTCGAGGACCTGGTGTCCGAGTTGCGAGCGACCGAGGAGTGGAAGTTCGTCGATCGCGAGGTTGATATTCGATTGGCGAGGTGA
>CAYOQB010000247.1:0-4103 GCA_964406035.1 uncultured Solibacteraceae bacterium
CGCCGATGGTCGCGTGCCGCAGCCGCTGCCAGTCGTCTTCCACCGCGATCAGCCGTCCGGTGACGTGATTCGATTGCTCGGAAGCAAGAAACATCGCCAGGTCGATCTGTCTTTGCGCCGGCATCCCGCCCGACGCCCGCACCCGCTGCGCCGCTTCCATCTCGCGCCAGCCCGCCCGCTCCCCCGCCCGCAGCAGTTCATCGGTCTGGTGCGTGTAGGTCTCCCCCGGATCGAGCCCGTTCACCTGAATGTTGTGATCCAGGACTTCCTCGGCCAGCGTCTCCACCAACCGCGCCAGCGCCGCCTTCGAGGAGGCGCACGCCGACAGGTTGGCCCGCGGCCCCGCCGCGCCCTGCCCCAGCAGCACCACGATCTTTCCGGTCCGGTGCTCGATCATCCACGGCAGTACCGCCTTCACGCTATGCACCACTCCCAGAACGTTGGTCTGCATCGCGTCCCACCAATGCTTTGGAGAATTTTCCGCCAGCGGACCCACCGGACCAAGCACCCCCGCCGCGCAGATCAGCACATGCAATCCGCCGTAGGTCACCTTCATTCGTTCCGACGCCGCGCACATCTGCTCGTAATCGGTAACGTCTGCCCGGATACGGAGCGCCGTTCCCCCTCCGTGTTCGATCTCCAGGTCGCACAGGTCCAGCTCGGCCTTGCTCCGCGCCAGCAGGCCCACACGCGCTCCCGCCGCCGCGAATCCGATGGCCAGCCGCTTGCCGACGCCGCGGCCCGCGCCCGTCACCAGCACGCCCTTATTGCGAAATGAAAGCAATGCTCCGGTACGCTCCCTCACTGAGGGTAGTACAAGTTTCCGTCGGGTGGGGTGAGTTGCGGCTGCTCAGGCCGCGCCCGCGTCGGCCGCCGGTTGCGGCTCCGGCTGGTCGACCCGCGCCAGAAACGCGCTCCGCGCTTCTCCCGGCAGCGGATCCAGGTACCGGACCGCGACGTTGATCTCCGCGTAAGTGGCCCCGTACGGCGACGCGATCGGATACCGCCCTTCCAGCCAGAAGTGGATTTTCGAAGTGCGCGCCACTGCGTCCTTGATGGTGCCCCGGATCACCGCCAGGAACCGCGTGTCGTCCCACTGCGCCACCCGGTCCGTGGCCCGGATTCGGTCCAGCAAGCGCTGCCCGAATTCCCGCGAAATGCCTTCCGCCGCCGCGTGCCCGTGCTGCCGCCGGGCCTGCGCAAGTCCCTGCAGCTCGAACACCACCAGCGCGACTCCCTGCACCGGACCATCGCCCAAAAGCCGCTCCACGTCGCTGCGGTCCAGGAATTCCGCGCGCGGATCCTCCCCCGCGTGCATGTACGAAAACCCGCGTTCCAGCCCCACCACGCGAGCCGTGAACCGGGCCAGCAGCCCCTCCACTTCCTTGTGCATCGAATCGACGCACTCCCGCAGTCCCGCCGCCTGCAGCGCGAAGGCAGCCTGCAGCTCCTCCGGGTCGTCGCGCAGCACCGCCGCTTCCATGTCCTGGGCGAACTGCCGCAGCCGCGCCGTGTAAAACGCGTGCCGCCCCGACAGCGTCTCCGCGTTCTCCTTCGCCACCGCGAGCATCTCGTGCGCCTCGCCCCAGATGTTGCGATAGTACGAGCTCGCCTTGCCGCTGAAGTCCTTCAAGTCGGATTCCAGCGCCTCGCGCGTCTCTTCCATGTTCTCGGGCGTCGCGTCGAACGCCAGCCGCCGCCGCAACCGCAGCATCCGGTCCTCGTACGGACCCCCCACCTGCGGGCAGACCTCGCCCATCATCTTCGCGAGCGCCATCAATGCCGACAGATAGCTGTCCATCGCGACTTGCAGCCCTGTTCCGTTCGCCTGCGCCTCTTCGGGTCTGTCCGACATTTATGAGCCTGCTGATTGTATCGGCTTGTACGGTGCTGGGCGGTAGTAGGAGAAAACCCCTAACACCGCGTAGCGCGTGCTAGCCTGAGGCGTGACTCGACGCCAGGCGCTCGCCGCGCTCGCCGGATCTGCCGTGGCTGCCAGCGCAGCCCGCCGGATTGCCCTCACCATCGACGATTTTTCCTGGGAACCGGTCCGCCGCGCCCTCGGCGATTCCTGGCAAACCGCTCTGCTGTCAACACTTGCGTACTTCCGGTGGAAAGCCGCCGCGTTTGTGATCGGCGAAAACGCCCTCCCGCCGGAAGGCCGGGACCTGATCCGCGCCTGGGGCCGCGCCGGACATCGCATCGGCAACCATACCCACACCCACCGGCCTTACCACCGCTCCACCTTCGAGCAGTTCTCAGCCGACTTCCGGGAGGCCGACCGAACCCTCGCCCCGTTTCCGGGCTTCGAGAAGTGGTTCCGCTTCCCCATGCTGCGCGAAGGTGAAACCGCCGCCAAACGCGACCGGATGCGCGAGTTTCTCACCCGGCACGGCTACCGCAACGCCTACGTCACCATCGACAACGCCGACTGGTACATCGCCTCCCGCTTCGCCGCCCGCCTCCAGACTGGCGAGCCCTTCGACAGGAACGCCTACCGCGACTACTACCTCCAGCACCTCTGGGACCGCGCTACTTACTACGACCAGTTAGCTCTCAAGGTCTTCGGACGCCCCATTCCGCACACCCTGCTGATCCACTACAACGTGCTGAATGCTTACTTTCTGGGCGATGTGCTGCGGCACTTCGCAGCCCGCGGCTGGACCTGGATCGACGCCCACGAAGCGTTCTCCGACCCCGCGTTTCGTTCCCAGCCCGCCATATTGCCAGCGGGCGAAAGCCTCGCCTGGGCCGTGGCCAAGGAAAAGAATTTAATCGGCGAGATCCGCTATCCCGCCGAGGACGGCGAATACATCCGCGCCGAAATGGACCGGCTGAAGCTGTAAAGCAACGTCTCGAATTCAAAGAAGCGATGGAGTTCGCTCGTTACCTGCCATTCTGGGCTTAAAAAAGCCTGTGCCCTCGCGACCGGCCTCCTCCGTACTCACACTGTTGATTCCACAAGGTTTCCTTATTTAAGCGTTTCCCCTCGAACCCTGCCGCTGCCCTGCGCTTCCAAGTGAAGCTACACTGACTTCCATGACCCTCGCCCGCCTCACCCTGGCCTTTCTGATCACCGCAAACGCCGGCAGCCTCCTTTGGGGCCAATTCAAGCCTCCCGAAGGACTCGGGCGCGGCTGGACCGGCGAGCTCGAGTTCGCCGCCCGCCAATTGATCGCCCTCGCCGAGGCTACGCCCTCGGACAAGTTCTCTTTCCGCCCTTCCCCCGGCGTCCGCTCCACCAGCGAGCTCTACATGCACGTCGCCATCGGCAACTACCGCCTGCTGGCCTACGCCGGCGTGAAGCCCGGCGGCGAACACTGGCCGCCCAGCATCCCCGCGCAGGCGGAAAAGGAGATCACCGCCAAGCCGGACGTCGTGAAATGGCTGAAGGACTCGCTCGCGGCCGTGCGCGCCAGCCACGCCACCGTGGACGGAACTCGCAAAGTTCAGTTTCTCGGCCTGGAAGTCCCCGCGTCCAACGTCCTGCTGCGCATCCTGGTGCATAACCACGAGCACATGGGGCAGGCGATCGCCTACGCGCGCATGAGCGGCGTCACGCCGCCATGGTCGGGAGGAAACTGACCTCCTCCATCCCCCTGCATGAACCCGGCCGGCGCAAACTCCTGGTCCACTCTGGCGGTAGCCCTGACCCTCGCCTCTGTCCACCTGTTCGCCGGCAAGCTGCGGTTTCTCGACGCCACTCCGCGAAGCATCTGGCTCTCCGTCGCCGGCGGGGCGTCGGTTTCCTACGTCTTTCTTCACGTTCTGCCGGAGCTCGCCGAATACCAGCGCGGCTTCAACTCCGCCGAGGGGTGGTTCGCAACCCTGGAACGCCATGTGTGGCTGCTCTCACTGGCCGGACTTGCCGCCTTCTACGGCCTGGAGCGCGCCGTTCGCGAGTCCCAGGCGCGCCGTGACCCCGATAACCCGCGCGGCTCCGAGGCAACCGGCGTCTTCTGGCTGCACATCGCCTCATTCGCGGTCTACAACGCGCTGTTCGGCTATCTGCTCGCGCACCGCGACGCGCCGGCGCGCGAGCTTGTCCCGTTCGGCCTGGCGATCGGGCTCCACTTCGTGGTGAACGATTTCGGCCTTCACGC
>CAYOQB010000248.1:0-4041 GCA_964406035.1 uncultured Solibacteraceae bacterium
TTCTTCAGGCGCTGCAGGTGAAAGCGGTTGCGCGAGCCATCGGGCTGCCAGCGCGGCATCAGAAAGCAGGTGAGGCCGCCCGGCGCCTGCGCGAGCACGAGGAAGGCGTCGCACATGGGAGCGGAGCAAAACCACTTGTGCCCGGTAATGCGGTAGCCCGCGCCGTCCGACTCAGCTCGCGTGGAGTTGGCGCGCACGTCGGAGCCGCCCTGCTTTTCGGTCATGGCCATGCCGATGGTGACGCCGGACTTCGCGGCGGCGGGGCGGAAGGCCTGATCGTAGGAGCGGCGCAGGATCATCGGCTCCCATTCGGCGGCGACGGCCGGCTCGCGCCGCAGAGCCGGGATCGCGGCGTAGGTCATGGACACGGGGCAGGTGTGTCCGGCATCGGCTTGCGTGGCGAGATAGAGCAGAGCCGCGCGAGCCACGTGCGCGCCCCTGGTCCCGTTCTCCCAGGGAAGGCTGTGGATTCCGGCGTCCATCGAGAGGCGCATCAGGTGGTGATAGGCGGGATGGAACTCCACCTCGTCGCGGCGGTAGCCGTAGCGGTCGTGCGTGTGGAGCACGGGCGCATTCTCGTTCGCCTGGAATCCCCAGCGGATGACTTCCTCGCTGCCGCAGCGCGCGCCGAAGCCGGACAGGAGGGGGAAAGCCCAGCCTGCACCTTCCCGCTCCACAGCCTCGCGCAGCGGCGCATCGATCTCGAACACGTTGTAGCCGGCCAGCGGCGGAGCCTGATTTTCAACCTCGTGCGTCGCCATGCCGGTATTCTACAATGGCCTCTCATATGCAACTTCTGTTGTTGTTTCTGCTGGCTGCGGCCGCTGCTGCGCAGAGTCTGGATCCCGGCAAAGTCGACGCCGCGGTGGAACAGTCGATGAAGTCCTGGGGTGTGCCGGGCGCGGCAATCGCGATCGTGCAGGACGATCGGGTCGTGGTCGCGAAGGGCTACGGCGTCAAGGATGTGAAAACCAAGCAGCCGGTGACGGCGAACACCCTGTTCGCCATCGGTTCCACCACCAAGGCATTCACAACGGCGGCGATGGCCATCCTGGCCGACGACGGCAAGATGAACTGGGATGACCGGGTGCAGCAGCACATTCCGTTCTTCCGCCTGTCGGACCCGATCGCGAATGAACTGGTGACGATGCGCGATCTGGTGACGCATCGCACCGGGCTGGTCCGCAACGACCTGCTTTGGTACAACTCGCCGTGGAGCCGGGAGGAGATTTTGCGCAAGGCGGGTCACTTGCCGCTCGCATTTCCGATCCGGCAGACGTGGTCGTACCAAAACATCATGTATCTAGCGGCGGGATACGCAGTCGGTTTGATCTCGGGGTCCACCTGGGAGGACTTCACACAGAAGCGCATCTTCGATCCGCTGGGGATGAAGACATCGAACTTCTCCTCCGTGGCGGCGGAGAAAGCCGCGGATCATGCGACACCGCACGACTTCAAGGAAGGCGGCAGCGTCGAGGTGATTCCGTGGCGCAACCTGGACAACGTGGGTCCCGCCGGGTCCATCAATTCGTCGGCGTCCGAATTGACCCACTGGGTCCGACTGCACCTGAACAAGGGCGCGCTGGACGGCAAGCGCCTGATCTCGGAAAAGAATATGCGGGAGATGCACACGCCCCAGATGGTGATGCCGCAAGGTCCGTCGTCTGGCCGGTTCTACGTTCCGGGGATGGACCAGATCAGCTATGGCCTGGGTTGGGCCGTGCACGATTACCGCGGACACCTGGTGGTGACGCACGGCGGGGCTATAGACGGGTTCCGGACGCAGATCGCGATGATTCCGTCGCGCCGGCTGGGTGTGGTGGTCCTTTCCAACCTGGGCGACCGCAACATGCCGGAGGCGCTCCGCCTGACGCTGCTCGATCTGGCCCTGAATCAGCAACCAAAGGATTGGGACTCCGTCTATATCGGGATGGAAACGGAGCAGCGCAAGGCGGGTGACGCGGCGCGGGCGGAGCGGGAGCGCAAACGGCCGAAGTCGACCCGGCCATCGCTGGAACTGGCGTCTTACGCGGGCGACTACGTGAACCCGGCGTATGGAACCGCGAAAATCGCGGTGAAGGACGGCAAGCTGAACGTGGAGTGGAGCCGGTTTTCGGTTCCGCTGCAGCACGACAATTTCGATACGTTCCGCGCGCAGGGCGGCCGGCTGAACGATACCGCGGTGAGTTTCCGGCTGAATGCATCCGGAGACGCCGCCTCGCTTTCCATGCTCGACCAGGAATTCCGGAAGGTGAATCAGAGATGAAAATGTTCTTTTTACTTGCCGCGGCGGCGTTGTCTTTCGCGGGTGACCTGTCGCGCCTGGAGCGCGAGATCCGCAACATAGAGCCGCTCTCCGGCGGGCTTCTGGGTGTCACAGCGATTCACCTGGAAACGGGAGAACGGTTCTCCTATCGGGGCGGCGAGCGCTTCCCGATGGCCAGCACCTTCAAGGTGCCGATCGCCGTCGTGATTTTCGACAAGATCGACCGCGGCGAGGTGAAGCTCGACCAGATGTACGAGATCCGTCCGTCGGATCTGCATCCCGGTTCGGGAACGCTGAGCGATTTGTTCGTGCAGCCGGGCGTGGCGCTGAGCGTACGCAACCTGCTGGAGCTGATGCTGCTGATCAGCGACAACTCGGCCACGGATATGCTGCTGCGGATGGCGGGCGGGGCTCGCGCGGTGACGGAGAGAATGAAGAGCCTGGGGTATGACGGCATTCGCGTGGATCGCTCCACCGCGGAACTGATCGCGGGTTGGATCGGCGCGCCGTTGACCTCGGAGTCGGCGTGGTCGCCGGAGTATTTCCGCGGCGCCTTCGCGGCGGTCACGCCGGAGCAGCGAAAAGCGGCAGCCGAGCGGTTCCGCGAGGATCCCAGCGATACGGCGATGCCCGATCATATGTCGGCATTGCTGGCGCGGATCCACAAGAAGGAGTTGCACAAGCCCGCGTCGGCGGAGTTGCTGCTGGACATCCTGCGGCGCTGCAAGACGGGCGAGGGCCGCATCCGCGGGATGCTGCCGCCGGGACTGACGCTCGCGCATAAGACCGGCACGATCGGCGGGACCACGAACGATGTCGGCATTCTGACACTGCCGGACAATCTCGGTAATGTGGCGCTCTCGGTCTTCGTTCGCAATTCGACGCGAACCACGGAGCAGGCGGAGAAGGCGATCGCGCATGCTTCGCGCGCGGTCTACGACTACTTCGTCTTCACCACGCCCGGGCAGAAGACAGCGGAGCTGGATTACGAAAAGCTGGCGGAGAAGATCGTCTCGGCGCTGAAGCCCGTCAAGGGCGAGCGCGTGATCATACGCCGCGATCCCGGCCACTTCGCCTGGATCACGGGACACATCGAGGAGAAGTTGAAATCGGCCGGCGCCGTGCCGGTCAGGCTCGAATATCGTTCTCAGGGCGAGCCGGACGAAGGCCGGCTGGCGAAGGAACTGGAAACCGCGACCGGATATCTGTGGATGCCGTTGCGCGAGGGCTCGGTATGGATTTCGCCCGAGGAGCGCAAAGCGCTGCAGGAATGGGTGGACAAAGGGGGCGCACGGCGGCAGATCCATTTCCACTGGCAGGATGGCAGCGTGCTGCCCGATGGCCTCCCGACGGCGCATCCGGCGGATTACGATGCCCTGTATCAGGATGCTGTTCTGAACACCGATTACAAGGCGCTGTCCGACAAACAGGACGCGATTATCGCCGGGCTCCGGCAGGGCACGGGGCGGATCCGGACGCCGGCGGGCACGAACCTGATGTTCCGGATCAACAACCGTCCGGTGAACAAGCAGGATGGCGATGCCTCCGTGGAGCGGATGAAGGCGGCGAAGGTGCGCGTGGATCGCGACGTGGAACTGCCCGCCGGAGTGGTGCGCGTCGCCCCGGATGAGAACGTGGTGCAAGGAACGCTGGTGATCCCGGAGGCGCGGCTGGGGGACAAGATCGCGCGCAACATCCGCATGGAGTTCCAGCAGGGCCGGATGGTCAGCTATACCGCCGGGGAAGGCAAGGACGCGCTGGATGAGTTCCTGAAA
>CAYOQB010000249.1:0-3914 GCA_964406035.1 uncultured Solibacteraceae bacterium
CGGAGGAAACGGTGGAAGTGGTCAGCGTGTTCGAGCGCGACCGGCAACTGCTCGAGTATCTGGACGGGCTGGGCATCCGCCCCGGCGCGAGCGTCGCGATGCTCGCGCGCAACTACGACGAGACGTTGACGCTCCGCATCGGCGCGAAGAAGATTCCGCTGGGCCGTGCCGCCGCGCAAAAGGTTTGGGTGGAGTAGCTCTTCACGGCAGCCACGGATTCCGGCCCGCCAATTCCATTTTCTTCGGCCACTTCGCGCCCTCCGCGATCCACTTCCGCAACGTCTCGAGTTCCTCCGCCGAAAGCTTCTTCGGACCCGGAGGCATGAACCCGACCTTCGAAGCCAGGTACACGCGGCTGTCCTCCGGCTTCTTCGCCACAATCGCCCGCATCGCGCGATCCTTGCGATCCAGCCGCAAACCCTTCATTGCGGCATCGCTGCCGTGACAGCGGACGCAGTGCGTTTCCAGAATGGGCTTTACGTCGCGCTCGAACTTCACCTTCGCGTGCAACGGTACCAGGGCCATCGCGACGCAGATCGCTCGATGGATCCTCAACTCTCCGTCTCCACCGCGAACAGGCGGAACTCCGGGACCGACGCCCCCACCAGCTTGCCCGCCGGCCGGAACTTCAGGCCCGAGCCCGCCACCAGATCGCGCACCGTGCTGGAAGCCACGATGCTGCCCGGCTCCGCCGCGGCGAGAATCGCCCGCGTCACCTCCACCGTCAGACCCGCCGGGTTGCGTCCCGTCTCCACTTCGCCGGTGTGCAGCGCCGCGCGGATCGTCACCCCCTGCTCAGCCGAGTGCTTGGCCACCGACGCCGCGCAGCGCACCGCGCGAGCCGGACCGTCGAACATCGCCACGCAACTCGCGTCCGCCAGAAACGGCCGTCCGCGAAACCATTCCACCTCCCGCCGGACTTCCTCTCGCAGCTCCGCCCATCCCTCCGAGCCATCGATGCACAGCACCGTCGCGAGCACCCGCTCCGGCTCGCCCCCGCGCTTCACGCCCGTCAGAAAGCTCTCGATCGCGTCCAGAATCGCGTCCTGATCGCCGACGAAGGGCAGGTGATCCGTGCCGTCCAGCTCCAGAAACTCCGCGCCCGGAATACGCGACGCCACGTAGCGCCCCTCTTCCACCTTCAGGCAGCGATCGCCGGTGCGGTGGATCACCAGCGCCGGCACGCGGATGCTGCCCAACGCGTGGCGCACGTCGATCTCGGCGTTCATGCGCGTCAGCGCCACCGCCGCGCCCGGGCTCGCGCCCATGCGCAGGTACGTCGCCCACCACTCGCGGAACGCCGCATCGCCCGCCATGGAAGGCGCGCGCTCCTCCAGACCCACCGGACCTCCCCAGTGATTCTGAATCTCCTCCAGAAACTTCTCCCGCTGCTCCGCCGTCGGCGCCCACGGATAATCCGCATCATGGATGCGCTTCGCGTACGTCCCGATCATCACCAGGGCCGACGTCTGGTCCGGATACGTAGCCGCGAACAGCGCCGACATCGGCCCGCCTTCGGATACCCCGCAGATCGCCGCCCGCTTGGATCCCGCCGCCTCCATCACCGCGCGCAAATCGTCCATGCGCAGCTCCAGCGTGGGCAGCTCCGGGATCGGAATGCGATCGGACAGCCCGGTCCCGCGTTTGTCGAAGAGGATCAGCCGCGAAAATGAAGCCAGGCGGCGCAGGAAGCGCTCGAAGGAAGGCTCGCGCCAGAAGTACTCCAGGTGCGACACCCAACCCATCACGAACACCAGGTCGATGGGCCCATCCCCCGCCACCTGGTAAGCGATGTTCACGCTGCCGCTCTGCGCGTAGCGGGTTTCGGGGATCGGACCCGTATACAGGCTGCGCTCAGGCCGCGCCTCTGAAGGCTGTGCCGCCGGCTCGCTCGCCTCCCGCAAGACCTCGCCGATGAACAGGTACCCACGGCGATGCCGCGTCTCGATGTATTTCGGCTTGCCCGGCTGATCGCCCAGCGCCTTTCGGATCTCGCGGATCTGCACCGATAGCGCGTGATCGTCAACGTAGGTCTCCGGCCAGACGGCTTCCAGCAGTTCCTCGCGCTTCACCACCGTGCCCGCGCGATCCAGCAGGAACAGCAGCACTTCCATCGCCTTCGGCGTCAGCAGGACTTCCTCGGACCCGCTCCACAGGCGGCGCGCCCTCCGGTCCAGGCGGAATGATCCGAAGCGAGTTTCGCCGGCGGCGCTCACTCGCCGATTCTATCGCTCGCGCGCGCTGCCGGCCAACTCGATCACGCCCCGGAAGTATTCCACGGTCTCGCGCAGACCCTGCTCCAGGCTCACCTTGGGACTCCAACCCAGAACCTCGCGAGCCTTGCTGATGTCCGGCTGCCGCTGCCGCGGATCGTCTTGCGGCAACGGCTCGAAGGCGAGCGGCAGATCCGCGCCCACCAGCGTTCGGATCCGCTCGGCGAACTCCAGGATCGTCAGCTCCTGCGGATTCCCCAAATTGACCGGGTACCGCTCCTCGGAATGCGCCAGCCGCAGCAGTCCGTCCACCAGATCGCTCACATAGCAGAAGCTCCGCGTCTGCGATCCGTCGCCATATACCGTCAGGGGCTGCCCCCGCAGCGCCTGATCCAGGAAGGCCGGAACCACGCGGCCATCGTTCAACGCCATTCGCGGACCGTAGGTGTTGAAGATGCGCGCGATGTTCGTCCGTACGCCGTGGGTGCGGTGATACGCCATCGTCAGCGCCTCGGCGTACCGTTTGCTTTCGTCGTAGCAGGACCGCAAGCCCACCGGATTCACGTGGCCCCAGTACGTCTCCCTCTGCGGATGCTCCTGCGGGTCGCCGTAGCATTCCGACGTGGACGTCAGCAGGAAGCGCGCCCCGTCCCGCCTCGCCGCTTCCAGCATGTTGCGCGTGCCCGTCGATCCCGATTCCAGCGTCTCGATGGGATGCGCCAGGTACTCCTTGGGGCTCGCCAGCGACGCGAGATGCATCACCCCGTCGAACCCGCTTTCCTCCGGAACCCCCTCCGTCACGTCGCATTCGCGGAACCGGAAATTCGCCCGGCCTCGCAGGCCGGCGATGTTGCGGGTGGACCCGGTGATCAGGTTATCCAGCGCCACCACCTCGTGACCTTCGTTCACCAGCCGTTCGCACAGGTGCGATCCGATAAAGCCGGCTGCGCCCGAAACAAGATAACGCAACTTTGTCCTCCGTCCGGCTCCAGTTTACTGTATAGAGCCGCTGTACTGCTAACAGAGGAAATTCCGCCCCAGCGTGTTACATTCGTGTATTCAAGCCGCTCTGGCGGCTAACTTTATGGTGAACCCGACCTGGTTCGAAACCGCCATTCTCCTCATGCTCCTGGCCGTCTCCGGGTATCTCTTCTGGATGCGGTTCGGCAAAGTCGTCAACAAAATCTTCGCCTCCAAGCCGGACGCGAATTTCAGCATCCATCCCGTCGGCAAGCGCACCTGGGAGTTCTTCTGGGAAGTGATCTGCCAGGCCAAGGTGATCAAGGAACGCCCGCTGCCCGGCCTGGCCCATGCCTTTGTGTTCTGGGGATTCTGCGCCTTCGGCATCATCACCATCAACCACTTCGCGCAGGGCCTCGGCTTCCCGCTGCTGCATCACGGCAGTTGGGTCGGCCGCTTCGTCTTCTACCTTGCCGGTGCTTTCGGCGTCGCGGTGGCGGTGTCCATCATCGGCTTGTTCATCCGCCGCTTCCTTGTCCGGCCCATCTGGCTGGGCACCAAGATCTCCTATGAGTCGGGCTTCATCTCGTTCCTGATCCTGACCCTGATGCTCACCTACCTGGCGACCTTCTGGATCGCCGACGGCGAGCCCGGCAGCCGCGTCATCTGGTGGACCCACACGCTGGCGCTGCTCACGTTCCTGCCGCTGATTCCGCACACCAAGCACCTGCACCTGGTGCT
>CAYOQB010000250.1:0-3856 GCA_964406035.1 uncultured Solibacteraceae bacterium
GCGGGATCTTCACCTTCCACCGCCAGAACTTTACCGGGCACTGCAAGGCACATAAGTAGTCCTTTGAAACTGTGATTCTATACCCATTGTCTCATCCGGTGCGGAACGCCGCCGGTGAGCGATAGTAAAGGATCTGCGGTATGAAGCGTCTCCGGATCGAAGTTCGAGGCATCGTGCAGGGGGTGGGGTTCCGGCCCTTCGTTTACAACCTGGCCCGCAGCCTTGGTCTTACCGGCTGGGTTCGGAATCACTCGCACGGCGTGTCGATCGAGGTGGAGGGCGCGCAGACGGACCGTTTCCTGTCGGAGTTGCGTGAGCATCCGCCCGAGCTGGCGCAGATCGATGAGGTGGACTCGCGTGAACTCGCTGCCGCGAATACCCCCGATTTCCGGATTCTGGAAAGCGCCGAGGAAGACGATCCGTTCGCTCTGGTGCCGCCTGATATCGGGACCTGCGCGGAGTGCTACGCCGACTTCACGACCCCGGGGAATCGCCGCCATCGCTATCCGTTCACGAACTGCACCAATTGCGGACCCCGCTACACCATCATCCGGGACGTGCCCTATGACCGGCCGCTGACCACGATGGCCGCATTCCCGATGTGCGAGGCGTGCCGCGCCGAATACTCCGACCCCGCGGATCGTCGTTTTCATGCCCAGCCGAACGCATGTCCCTTCTGCGGTCCCTGGCTCGAGTTGTGGAGCGACCGGGAGTTGCTGTTTACGCGCGATGAGGCCCTGCGGGAGACGCAGCGGCTGCTCAGTGCTGGCCCAATCGTCGCCATCAAAGGGCTGGGAGGCTTCCATCTCGCGTGCTTGCCGACGGCCGAGGCTTGCAATCTCCTGCGCGAGCGGAAGCGGAGGAGCGACAAGCCGTTCGCGCTGATGGCCCGTGATCTGGACGTCGTCAAGCGCCATTGTGAAGTTTCGGAAGAGAAGAGCCGCGTGCTTCGCGGACCGCGGCGTCCGGTGGTGATTTTGAATCGCCGCACGGGCGGGACGCTGCCGCCGGAGATCGCGCCCGGGAACAATACGCTCGGCATCATGCTGCCTTACACGCCGTTGCATCACCTGCTGTTCGACGGCGCTCCTTACGACGTGCTAGTGATGACCAGCGGGAATCTGAGCGAGGAGCCGATCGCCAGCCGCGATGAGGAAGCGCGAGATCGCCTGGCGCCGCTAGCCGATTATTTCCTGCTGCACAACCGGCCGATCCAAACCCGCGCTGACGACTCTGTGGTGCGCGTCTTCGCCGGGCGGGAGCGTCTGATCCGGAGGTCGCGGGGGTATGCGCCGCTGCCCGTGGACCTCGGGTCGCCCCAGGCGGAAGTGCTCGCGGTGGGCGGCGAACTGAAGAACACCTTCTGCCTGACTCGCGGCCGCTACGCGATTCTCAGCCAGCACATCGGCGACCTGGAGAATCTGGAAACGCTGGAGTTCTTCGAAGAGACGCTCGAACACATGAAGCGCTTCTTTCGCGTGAATCCCCGCGCGGTGGCGCACGACCTGCATCCGGGCTATCTCAGCACGCGTCTGGCACTAGCGATCCCGGAACTGCTGAAGATCGGCGTCCAGCACCACCACGCGCACATCGCCAGTTGCATGGCGGACAACCGGATCGCCGGACGGGTGATCGGCGTGGCGCTGGACGGAACGGGGTATGGAACTGACGGCGCGATCTGGGGCGGGGAGGTGCTGCTGTGCGATTTTGCCGGGTTCGAGCGGCTCGCGCACCTGCGATATGTGCCGCTGGTGGGCGGCGATGCCGCGGTGCGTGAGCCCTGGCGAATGGCGCTCGCGTACCGGCGCGACGCGGGCCTTCCGGACTCCGGTTTGCAGGATCCGCGCCGCCGCGTCGCCGCGGCGATGCTGGAGCGAGGGATTCGGAGCGTGCCCACGTCCTCTTGCGGCCGCCTTTTCGACGCTGTCGCCAGCCTCGCCGGGCTACGCGACGCGGTGAGCTTTGAAGGTCAGGCGGCGATGGAGCTGGAAGCGGTTTCGGAAGCAGGTCCGGCGTATCCGTTTGTCGTTGACGATTCCGCGGCGCCCTGGCAGATCGATTTCCGCGAGATGATCCGGGAGATCGCGGAGGGCGGCGAAGCGCCCTCGCGAATCGGCGGCAGATTCCACGCAACGCTGGCTGCCGCGGTCGTGGAGGCGTGCGCGCTCGCGCGGGAGCGAACAGGCTTGAATCGCGTGTGCCTGAGCGGCGGCAGCTTTCAGAATGTCCGCCTGACTTTATTGGTGAGCGAACAACTGCACGCGCGCGGGCTCCAGGTGTTCCTGCAGGGACGGGTTCCGGCCAACGACGGTGGGATCGCGCTGGGGCAGGCGGTGATCGCCAGCGAGCGTCTCAAAAGCGGCGAGCCGGGAGTGACCGCCCCCGGCTCGCCTGGATCCTCCACTTGTGCTTGAGTGGAACTTGACCGTTTCCTTTATTACACATCCGGGGAGTCAAGTAAAGGAGGATTATGCTATCTTGGTTGTCTTGGGCTCGTAGCTCAGTTGGTTAGAGCGCTTCCTTGACACGGAAGAGGTCGGAAGTTCGAGTCTTCTCGAGCCCACCATCCCCAAAAGCTGGCTTCTGCTGCTTCGCAGGGTCAAGCACTGTCTCATTTGCCCGTGGAGGTCTCCCGGCGTGCCCTGATCTTCAGCATCCACAAGAGCACTTAGTCGCCGAGTTCCTACAGGCGATCGAGAACGAGGATCGACATATCCGGCAGAACAGGAAGGTCACCGTCATTTGTGAGAAAGAACGTCGCGCCACCAACCTTGGCTGTGGCCAACTGAATGGCATCCGGTGTTTTCACTCCGTACAGGGCACGCAAACGGGCTGCCTCCTCGACGATGTTCTCGTCCAAGGGTAAAGCGGTGAGACTGGGCGACCGCAAGATAATCTCCCGATACTCCCGTGCGATATCATCGCGGCCGGTCCGCAGGGGTTGCACCAGAACTTCGAGGAGCGTAACGAAAGACGTTACAACCCGAAAATCTTGGCGCTCAGCCGCTGCGAAGAACGGCCTCAGCTTCGCTGACCGCCCGGCGTGTTTTTCGATGAAGTAGATCAGAGGAGCGGTATCAAGGCCGACCGTCTGACCGCGAAGCGCGTTCAGCCATTCCACGAAGTGCGTTCCCGCCGTAAATATTCATCGACGTCCACGCCGTGCCAGACCTCATGTCCCAGACCCTCGAGTTCCATAAGGCTGCGAGGCTTGCTTTCGACCTTGCCGCTCAAGCGAGACGTGAGTTCCGCGATCAATCGAAGCTGGTCTGCTGGACCAAGAGCCTCGGCTGACCTTCTCGCGTCCTCGTAAGGTGTGCTGGCCATCGGGATCGTACCCTGCTTGTAGTTTACATCGAAGGAGCGGGCCTCCCGAAATGCCTTTCGCCGCCACGCAGCAGCATGTCGGCCAGCGGCATGGGGATGAGAAGGCCGGACTAGCATGGCTCCCGGCCGATCATCGCCAGTAATACTGGCCTCAGCTTCAAGGGTTACGAGGCTATTGCACTTGCCGCAGAGCTTCCTCGGCGGCACGCTGCAGGATGCCGCGTGGGGACCTCATCCGCGCTGCCTCCTTAAGCAGCGGCGCGTGCGTGCGATCGCCCGTCCGGCCAAGCGCCCGCAGAACCTCGGCTTGCGCGAGGTAGCTGTCCTCGCTTTGGAATCGCTCCGCCAGGAATCCGGATTCTCGCGGATCGCCGATGCGGCGTAGCGCCGCTGCTCGCACCGTGGACTTCGGGTCCGTCGCGCGTTCCCGGAAGAAACCAGGGTCGCCTTCCGCCGATTCCACCGCGGCGCGGCGCACCGCCCAGAAGCCATCCTCGCGAGCGGCTTTGCGGAGCGCGGCTTCCGCGCC
>CAYOQB010000251.1:0-3674 GCA_964406035.1 uncultured Solibacteraceae bacterium
TTAATGCCGTTGCCTTCGAGCTGCGCCTCAATCCGGAGATGTCCTTCAATGCGTGCGATGGGATCGACTACGATGCGTGCCATGGATTAGTTCTCCTTCTTCGGCGCCGGTTTGGCTTCCACTGCTTCTTCCGACGGGCGGGTACGGGGCCGCAGCCCGATATTGATGAGGCCGTGAGCGGTGACGCCGGCAATGGTGGCGCCCACCAGGCCGAGGCCGATTTGTCCGGCGGTGACTTCGACTCCGAATCCGGGAACGGAGGGCAGCCGGTCGTAGAAGGGGCTCTTGGTGTCCCAGAAGCGGGGAGAGGCGCAGGCGATGCAGCCGTGTCCCGCGCGGATAGGCCAGGAGGTGTGGTCGTTCCACATGGCGGTGGGGCAGTTGAAGGTAGCCTGCGGGCCCTTGCAGCCCATCTTGTACAGGCACCAGCCCTTACGGTGGCCGTCGTCGCCCCATTCGTTGACGAAGCGTCCGGCGTCGAAGTGGGCGCGGCGTTCGCATTGATCGTGGATCACGCGACCGTAGGCGAACAGGGGCCGGTTGTACTGGTCGACGGCGGGCAGATCGCCGAAGGTCAGATAGTGGACCAGAACGGCGGCTGTGTTCACCGGGTTGTGCGGGCACCCGGGCATATTGATCAGCTTGATTCCGGGAACGGCTTCGCCGATCCCGACAGCGCCGGTGGGGTTGGGAGTGGAGCGGACCAGCCCGCCGTCCCAGGCGCACGCGCCGACGGCGATGGTGGCGGCGGCGTTCTTGCAGACTTCGGTGGCGATATCGAGCGCGGTGCGCCCGCCGATGGTGCAATAGATGCCGCCTTCGGCCGTGGGGATGGAGCCCTCCACGATCACCAGGTACTTACCTTTTTCTTCCTTGACGACTCTCTCCAGTGCGGCGTCGGCTTGCTTGCCGGACGCGGCCATGACCACCTCGTGATATTCCCAGGAGAGAATATCGAGGACGACGTCGGCGACGTCGGGACTGCTGGAGCGAAGCATCGATTCCGAGCAGCCGGTGCAATCCTGGAATTGCAGCCAGACGAGTACTGGCTTCTTGGGTTTGGTGACCGCGGCGGTTACCTGAGCGAGGTAACGGTCGGGCAGGGCGAGGGTCGCGACCATCGCACTGCAAAATTTGAGGATCTTGCGCCGGGAAATTCCGCTCTCCTGGAGAGCACCCGTAAGATCCATCTGGGAAGGCAGCATGCTAAACCTCCTTTTGAGTTAGGTGGCAATCTTGTTGCTGCAGCATCACAGTATATCGCTTTCACGCGCGGATGCAATCACTAAATTGTTTACAATCAGATATTTAGGACCGTTTTGGTCCAGTCGGACCGGATCGGTCCGGCAGGCGGGAGGGAAGCGTGCAAAGAAAAAGCGCGGCTTCCGGGTGGAGAGCCGCGCATTCCTTCAAGAAATGACTGGTTGGGACTACTTGCTCTTCAGAAAAGCAGTGATATTGTCCATGTCGGCGGCGCTGAGCGCAGCCTTGGGGTGACCCTTCACTTTGCCTTCCGACACAGCCGTGAGCGCGGCCTTGATGTCGGCTTCCGACTTCGCGGCGAGCTTGGCGACATCGACTTTCTTGGTGTTATGGCAGCCCTGGCACTTCTTTTCATACAGGGCCTTGCCGGCCGCGGCATCGCCCGCGGCGAACGCCGCACCGGCCGCGAGAGCGAACATAGCAAGAACTTTCATCAGGTTAAACCCTCCAGAGACGAGATACGGGAACGCGAGCCTACCGGCCTGAGCGGCCCTGTCGGCACGCCGCATTCCCTGACCGTCCAGTATACCTATACGAAGTGACGGACGGGGCCGGGGGAGGTTACAGGCGGGTGTTAGAATCAGGGACAAGTCACATGCGCATCGCGGTGGGGAGCGACCACGCCGGTTTCACGCTGAAGGAGTATCTGGAGGAGGCACTGCGCGGCTGCGGGCACGAGGTGATCGACCTGGGGGCGCACGACGAGCAGTCCGCCGACTATCCGGATTTCGCGGAGGAAGTGGCGCAGCATGTCGCGGCGGGCGCGGCGGAGCGGGGCCTGCTGGTGTGCTCCACGGGGATCGGGATGTCGATCGCGGCGAACAAGGTGCAGGGGATTCGCGCGGCGCTGGTGACCAATGAAGAAGCGGCGCGGCTGACCCGCGCGCACAACGACTCGAACGTGATCGTGCTGGCGGCCAAGTACACCGGCGCGGAGGTGGCGCTGGAGTGGCTGGAAATCTTCCTGAGCACGCCGTTCGAGGGCGGACGCCATGAGCGTCGCGTGGCCAAAATCATCCGAATGGAAAACGGTTCCGTATGAACGATACACAGAGAATGTCGCGGCCGCTGGCCGATGTGGATCCTGAGATTGCCGATGCGATACAGCGGGAGACCGAGCGCCAGAACGGCGGTATCGAGCTGATCGCCAGCGAGAACTTCACCTCCGAGGCGATTCTGGAGGCCACCGGCAGCATCTTCACCAATAAATACGCGGAGGGCTATCCGGGCAAGCGCTACTACGGTGGCTGCGAGTTCGCGGACGTGGTGGAGAACCTGGCGCGGGAGCGGGCGAAGAAGATTTTCAAGGCTGAATACGCGAACGTGCAGCCGCACTCGGGATCGCAGGCGAATGAAGCAGCGTATTCGGCGGTGCTGCAGCCGGGCGACACCATCCTGGGGATGAATCTGTCGCATGGCGGTCACCTGACGCACGGGCATCCGCTGAACTTCTCGGGCAAGCTGTACAAGGTGGTGGCCTACGGGGTGCGGAAGGAAGACGAGCGGATCGACTACGAGGAAGTCGCGCGACAGGCCGAGGAGCATCGTCCGAAGATGATCATCGCCGGCGCGAGCGCGTACTCGCGCGTGATCGATTTCGCCAAGTTCCGGGAGATCGCGGATTCAGTGGGCGCGGTATTTCTGGTGGACATCGCGCACTATTCGGGGCTGGTGGCGGCGGGCGTGTATCCGAACCCGTGCGAGCATGCCGACATCGTGACGTCGACCACGCACAAATCGCTGCGCGGGCCCAG
The DNA here is from genome assembly GCA_964406035.1 of uncultured Solibacteraceae bacterium. Lineage (GTDB taxonomy): Bacteria > Acidobacteriota > Terriglobia > Bryobacterales > Bryobacteraceae > JAIEPW01. The sequence goes on from CAYOQB010000251.1 coordinate 3,018, forward strand.
GTCGGGTTTGATTTTGGCGCGGGAGAAGTTCGGCCCGGCGATCGACAAGTGCGTGTTTCCGGGCGTGCAGGGCGGTCCGCTGGTGCATGTGATCGCGGCCAAGGCGACGTGCTTCCTGGAGGCGATGCAGCCGGACTTCATCGACTATCAGAAGCAGGTGGTGGCCAACGCGCGGGCGCTGGCGGCATCGCTGGAAGGGGAAGGTTTCCGGATCGTGTCCGGCGGGACGGACTCGCACGTGATGCTGGTGGATGTCGCGGCCCGGGGGGTGCGGGGCAAGGAAGCGGAGCAGTCGCTGGACCGGGCGCACATCACGGTGAACAAGAACTCGATTCCATTCGATCCGAATCCGCCGTTGAATCCGTCGGGCATCCGGCTGGGAAGTCCGGCGGTGACGACGCGCGGGTTCCGGGAAGCGGAGATGCGCGAAGTGGGCGGGCTGATCGCCGAAGTGCTGCGGAACCCGCAATCGGCGGAGGCGATCGAGCAGGTAAGGCGAAGGGTGGGAGCGATGGTGGAGCGGTTCCCGCTGTACAACTGGCGCAGCCGGCCGGTACTGGCCGGATAGGCGCGCATGCGGATCGCGATCGATGCCCGGCATCTGCGTGATTTCGGCATCGGCACGTATATCCGCAATCTGGTTCGCAGCATCGCGGC
>CAYOQB010000252.1:0-3663 GCA_964406035.1 uncultured Solibacteraceae bacterium
CGTTTCCGCGAAACGAAACCCGGCGAGACCGCGATCCAGTTCACGCAGTCCGGCTGGGGCGACGGCCCGGAGTGGGATGCGCTATATGACTACTTCTCCAAGGCCTGGGACACGGTGATCGCTAAGTTCGTCAAGACTTACGGAGCAGATCGCGGAGGCGCCTGACGTGCCGGACATCCATCACCAGTTGATGATCCGCTCCACGCTTTCCGAAGCCTTCCAGGCGGCCTCAACCCCGGCCGGGCTCCGGGTTTGGTGGTCTCGCGACGCGAAGGGAGAGCCATGGGCGGGCGCGACTTACCAGCTCGATTTCGGCCCCGCGGTGCAGTGGCGGGCCGTGGTCACGCGCTACATTCCGGATGCCGAGTTCGAGCTGAGGCTGACCGAGGCCGACCCGGATTGGGTCGGCTCCCGGGTCGGCGTTCGCCTCACTCCCGCGGGCGGCGTCATCCGCCTGGATTTCCACCACGAAGGCTGGCCGGAGCCGAACGAGCACTATCGGATCTCCTGCTTCTGCTGGGCCATGTACCTCCGGGTGCTGAAGCGTCACCTGGAGCATGGGGAAACGGTGCCATATGAGAAACGGTTGGATGTATGACCATCGGCAGCTTGCGCCTGAAAAACCTGCTCATCCTTCTGCCGCTCGCCTGCTCGAGCCTGCCTGGCGAAGACGCGGACCGGGCCATCCGCCGCAAGCTGGCGGTCAGAGTTTCTCTCGACGATGCCTGGGCGGCATGGACCACAAACGAAGGAGCGCGCAGGTTTCTGTCGGACCAGACCGACATCGAACCGGTGCTGGGAGGAAAGTACGAAGTGCTGTTCCTGCCGCGCAACCCAGAGGGTCTGCGCGGATGCGAAGGTTGCCGCGTGCAGACTATCGTCCCGAAAAAGCTCCTGCGCATGACCTGGAATCCGCCGCCGCACGTGGAATTGCGCGGAACCGGCCTGCGGACGCTAGTGACGCTCCGCTTCACGGAGGTGCGGCCCGGCGAAGTCGTACTGCACTTCTCACAGACCGGCTTCGGCGACGGTCCGGAGTGGGATCGGGTATTCGCATACTTCAGCCGGGGAACATGGGACACTTTGTTCCAGCGGTTCGTTAAGGCTTACGGAGCAAACTGACGTGGCATACCCCAAGGCGCTGGCCGCGCTGGCCGATCCCACCCGCCGCGAAATCTTCGAACGCCTGAAACGAAAGAGCGCTTCCGTCGGCGACCTCGCCGAAGGCCTGCCGGTCAGCCGTCCCGCCGTGTCCCAACATCTCAAGGTGCTGAAAGGCGCGGGCCTGGTGAAAGAAAAACGCGACGGCGTACAAAGGATCTATCAGGTGGACGTCCGGGGTTTGGCGGAATTGCGGCGCTACGTCGACAGCCTCTGGACCGACGTGCTCACTTCATTTGAAAAGGCGGCGAATGACAATGACTCCCAAGGTTGAATCCATCGGGCCCTACCTGGAGCCCCTGCGCAAGTCCATTCGCGTGCGGTGCGGCGTGCACGCCGCGTTCCGCGTGTTCACCGAGCGCATCGGCGACTGGTGGCCGCTCGCCGGCGGCTACTCCGTCTTCGGAGCCGACGCCGAAACCTGCCGCATCGAACCCGCGCCCGGAGGGGCGATCCTCGAAATCGCCCGCGACGGCAGGCAGTCCGTCTGGGGCCGCGTCATCGACTGGGAGCCTCCGCACCGCGTCAGCTTCTCCTGGCATCCCGGACGCACCGAAGACACCGCGCAAACCGTCGAGCTCCGCTTCACCGGCGATGGCGCCGAAACGCAGGTCGAACTCGAGCATCGCGACTGGCAGAAACTCGGTGACCAGGCCGCGCCCATGCGCGAGGGCTACTCTGCAGGTTGGGACGCGGTGCTCGCCATTTACGCAGGCGCCGCTCAGGAGGAATGACCATGCAGTTCGACCTGGATCAGGGCACGGCCGTCCTCCGGCGCACTCCCGGCGCCGTCCGCTCGCTCCTCGATCGCCTGCCCGACGCCTGGATCCGCTCCAACGAAGGCCCGGACACCTGGAGCCCCTTCGATGTCCTCGGACATCTGATCCACGGCGAGGAGACCGACTGGATCCCCCGCGCCCGCATCATTCTGGAGCACGGCGACTCGCGTCCCTTCGAGCGCTTTGACCGCTTTGCTCAACTCCACAAGCCGCAGGGACAGCGCCTCCAAGACCTGCTCGACGAGTTTGCCCGGCTCCGGCAGGCGAACCTGGAGACACTGGAGGGCTGGAAACTCACCCCGGACCACCTGCAAAGGCGCGGGCTGCATCCGGACCTCGGTCCGGTGACGATGGGGCAGTTGCTCGCCACCTGGGTGGTCCACGACCTTAGTCACCTGGCCCAAATCTCGCGCGTGATGTGCCGCCAGTACACGCGCGAGGTCGGGCCTTGGGTCGAGTACCTCCCGATCCTGAAATAAAACGGAAACGCTGTAAGAAATTCCGCTTAGCTTGCTCCAAATCACTGGAGGAAAGCTAAGCCATGAAGGCGCTGCTCTTGGGACTCACGATCATGCTATCCGGAACGCTGGTGCGCGCGAACGCGCCGATCTCGGTGACGCGCATCGGCCAGGGCCCGCCCGTGATCTTCCTGCCCTGCCTGGGGTGCGCCGGCGATATCTGGAGGGAAACGGCGGAGGAACTTTCGAAGACGCGCGAATGCATTCTCGTATCCATCGCGGGCTTCGGTTCGCCGGCATCGCCCGGCGGTTTCGATCCCGTCCGCGTCCGCGAAGCTATCGCCGACCTCGCGCGAAAGCAGACTAGAAAGCCGGCTCTGATCGGGCACAGCTACGGAGGCTTCCTGGCGATGCAAGTGGCCGCCGCGCACCCGGACCTGTTCTCCCGAATCGCCGTCGTGGACGCCTATCCGCGCCCCGCGGCTCTGCTCAATCCCGCGGTCACGCAGGAACGCGTCGAAAAGGATGCTGAGATGATTCGCCGCCTGACCGAAAACCTGTCGCCGGACCAGTTCGCCGCGCAGCAGAAGCAGATTTTGCGCGCGGGAATCACATCGGAAGACGAAATCGGCAAGATCCTGCCCGCGATCCTGGCCAGCGATCGCCGCGCCATCGCCCTGGCCCAATCGGAAATGCTCCAAGCCGACCTGCGCGCCCGCCTAAAAAGTATTCACGCGCCGATCCTGGTGATCGGTACCGTGGCCGGAAGGGAGAAGTTCGGACTGACACGCGAAATCCTGGAGGAGAGGCTGCGAGAGCAATTTCTTGCCGCGCCCAACGTGAGCACGGCAATCTCCGAGCGGTCGCGCCACTTCGTGATGCTGGACGACCCTGCCTGGCTCAGCAGCCACTTGCGGGAGTTCCTGAACCGGTGACCGTCGCCGAAAAAGAACAGCAGTTCGCCGAAATCCACCGCGACAACCGCATGCGTCTGATCCGCTTCTGCCGCGGTTTCCTGGGAGCTCGGCCCGAAGCCGACGACCTCTTTCAAGAGATCATGCTTCAGGTCTGGCGCGGCCTGGACGGCTTCGAGCACCGCTCCCAGGCAAGCACCTGGCTGTACCGGATCGCCGTCAATACGGCACTTCTTTACCGCCACCGCATGCGCCGCCGCGGTGAGCCGGAGGCGATGGACGAAACCGTGCCCGCGAAATCCCCCTCTCCGCTCGACCAGGCCGAGTGGAACGAGCAACTCGAAGTGCTCT
>CAYOQB010000253.1:0-917 GCA_964406035.1 uncultured Solibacteraceae bacterium
ACCCTCGGCATAACGAAGCTGCGCCGCCACCCGGTCCAGCTTTACGTCCAGTTCCTGAGCGGCCAGCAGACCAGCGAGGATCGCCGCGGCCTTGAACATGTTCCGCAAGCTGCGAGAATAGCAGACATGAGATTCGCCTTGCTTTTCGCGGTCCTGTCCGCGCAAGCCTTCGCTTTGGGTCCCATCTCGCTGGGTTTGCGGGCCGGATTGCCTCTGAACGACCTGGTGGATATCGCCTCCAACAACCCCAATCAGTTTTTCTCGACCACGCAGCGTTACACCTTCGGTCCGACGCTGGCCTTGAATCTGCCGGCCGGGCTTTCGGCGGAAGTGGACTTCCTGTGGAAGCGATTCTCGTTGGGACGGCCGATTCCGCTCAACGAGCGCGACTTCAACTCCTTCGAGATTCCGGTAATGGGCAAGTGGCGGTCCGGCGGGGGCCTGGTCCGGCCCATCGTGGGCGCCGGCGTTTCCTTCCGCCGCTGGGGCGATTTCGGCAGCTTCCTCGGCGGCGATCTCGACCGCAACAACACCGGCTTCGTGCTCGGCGGCGGTATCGAGATCCGGGCGATCTTCCTCAAGATCACGCCGGAAATCCGCTACACGCGCTGGGGGTCCCAGTCGTTCACGCCCACCGTGCAGGCGAATCGCAACCAGGTGGATTTTCTGGTGGGGTTGACGTTCTGATCCGCTCATGTACCATTTGCCTATGAGTATCGCGGCCGTTCTTGCGTTCCTTCTCGCGGCGGATCCCGCATGGGAGAGCGGCGTGAAAGCGTACCGCGCCGCGCGGCAGGCGGAGATCGCCGCGGACGACGGCTGGCTGGTGGTGGAGGGCCTGTACTGGCTGAGCCAAACCGCGAATCGGGCCGGGACCGACCCAGGCTTCGAAGTTGTGCTGCCGCGCGGGCCCAGGT
>CAYOQB010000253.1:927-3564 GCA_964406035.1 uncultured Solibacteraceae bacterium
GTCGCTGGGCTTGTTCGAGTACCGCGGCCGCGTGACGTTTCGCGCGGACTCCGGGGCAGACGTCCGCTTGAACGGACAGCCGGTGAAGGCAGTGGAGTTGAAGTCGGACGCCGGCTCGAAGCCCGATATCCTGGAGGCGGGTCCGCTGCGGATGTATGTCATCAAGCGCGGGGATCGACTTGGAATCCGCCTGCGGGACCTGGAGTCGGAGCGCCGGAAGAAGTTCACCGGCCTGAAGTGGTATGCGCTCAAGCCGGAGTTCCGCGTCCAGGCCAAGTGGGTGGCTGAGCCGAAGGTAATCCCAATCGACAACATGATCGGCCAGGTGGAGAAGCGCGAGACCCCCGGCTATGCCGTGTTCACCTGGAAAGGCAAGGAGTTCCGCATGGTTCCGATCCTGGACGGCAAGAAACTGCAGTTCGTCTTCAAGGACCTGACCAGCGGCAAGGAGACGTACCCGGCGGCGCGCTTTCTTTATGCGGCGGAACCCAAGGACGGCGTCATCGAGCTCGACTTCAATAAAGCCGTGAATCCGCCCTGTGCCTTCACTCCCTACGCCACCTGCCCGCTGCCGCCGCCCGCGAATCGCCTGACCTTCGCCGTGGAGGCAGGCGAGCGGAACTTCCAGTACTGACCCGGTATCCTGGAACGCATGGCCCGTTTTCCGCGCGCGAGCGGCATTCTTCTGCACGTCACCAGCCTTCCCGGTCCACATGGAGTGGGCGATCTGGGCCCCTCCGCGTTCGAATTCCTCGAGTTCCTTCGCGACGCGGGACAGACCTGGTGGCAGGTATTGCCGCTGAGTCCGACGGGATTTGCGGACTCACCGTACCAGACCTTCTCCAGCTTCGCCGGCAACCCGCTGCTGATCTCCCTCGATCGCCTGGCGGACCAAGGATTGCTGAATGCGCGCGAGCTGAAGCAGTTGCCCGGCGGGCCTGTCGAGTACGAAATCGCCAACGCTTACAAGCGTCCGCTGCTGCAGCGCGCCTTTCAGGCGTTCCGCGGATCGGAACCCGCGGAGTTCCGGCGATTCTGCTCCGCTCATCATGAGTGGCTGGACGATTTTGCCCTGTTCCTGGCGCTGAAACATGCACATGGCGGCATCGCCTGGCCGGGTTGGGAGCCCGGCGCGAGGTCGCGCGACGCCGCCTCACTCGGGAGCTGGCGCGAGCGGCTGGGCGAGGCGATCGCGGCCCGCAAGTTCGAACAATGGATCTTCTTCGAGCAGTGGAACGCGATCCGCGCCCGCGCGGCGGAACTCGGCATTCGCATCATGGGCGATACGCCGATCTATGCCGCGCATGACTCCGCCGACGTGTGGCGCAACCCGGAATTGTTCCACCTGGACGCGCGCGGGGAGGTCGCGCTGATGGCCGGCGTCCCCCCGGATTACTTCAGCGCCACCGGGCAGTTGTGGGGCAACCCCATTTATCGTTGGGAGGTTCATGAACAGACCGGCTATCAGTGGTGGGTGCAGCGCCTGCTGGCGACCTTCGAGCTCTTCGACGCCGTCCGTATCGATCACTTTCGCGGTTTCCAGGCTTACTGGGCGGTGCCTCAAGGACAGATCACCGCGATCCAGGGCGAATGGCTGCCCGGACCCGGCGCGAAGTTCTTCGAAACCGTGATGAGCAAGATCGGCGACCGGTTGATTGTCGCCGAAAACCTGGGCATCATCACCCCGGAGGTGGAAGCCATCCGGCACCGCTTCGGGTTCCCCGGCATGGCGATTCTGCAGTTCGCTTTCGGCAAGGATCCGCAGGCGCCGGACTTCCGGCCTCACAACTACCCGCGAGATGTCGTGGTCTACACCGGCACCCACGACAACGACACGACCATGGGCTGGTGGACCTCGACCGGTGAAGGCGACTCCACCCGCACGGTGCGCGACATCGCCGAGGAACGCGAGTTCGCGCTGCGCTACCTGAACACGTCCGGAACGGAGATCCATTGGTCGCTGATCCGCGCCGCGCTGGCATCGGTCGCGAACACGGCGCTGATTCCCGCGCAGGATTTACTCGGGTTGGGGAGCGAAGCAAGGATGAACCTTCCCGCCACCACCGGGAATAACTGGCGATGGCGGCTGCAGCCCGGGCAGTTGACGCCCGCGATCGCCGCCCGGCTGCGCGATCTCACGTCCTGGTTCGATCGCAATTAGCCGCGCAGTCTGCGATACAGGAGCGGCACCGGCAGCCCCACGACATTCGTGTAGTCGCCTTCGATCCGCTCGATGAATTTGGAGGCCAACCCTTGAATGGCATACGCGCCGGCCTTGTCCATGGGCTCGCCGCTCGCGGCATACTCCTCGATCTCGCGCTCCGACATCGCTCCGAAAACGACGCGCGTGGTTTCGGAATCCTGGATCACGCCGGTTGCCGAGATCAGGCAGATGCCGGTGATCACCTCGTGATCGCGGCCAGCGAGAATGCGCAACATGCGGGCCGCGTCGGCGCGATCCGCCGGCTTCTCCAAAATGTGACCGTCCAGCACCACCACTGTGTCCGCGCCCAACACGATCTCGCCGGCCCGCGGTCCGGCTGCTTCGGCTTTGGCTCGCGAAAGGCGGAGTACGTATTCCCGTGGGGACTCTCCCGCGACATGCTTTTCCTCCACCGGAACCACGCGGACTTCGAA
>CAYOQB010000254.1:0-3453 GCA_964406035.1 uncultured Solibacteraceae bacterium
TGTTCCGGCGCAGGTATCCGGGAGTGAAGCTGGACGAGTCGCGGATGCTGGTGCGCTCCGGGCGAATCGTGACGGCGGGGGCGGCCTTGGGGCATATGGACCTGGCCCTGTGGCTGATTCGCAGCGTCAGTCCGGAACTGGCATCGGTGACAGCGAAGTACCTGATCGTGGATTCACGCCCGTCACAGTCGGCGTACGCGCTTACCGATCACCTGGCGCACTCGGACCCACTGGTGCGGAGGTTCGAGGCGTGGGCGCGGCGGAGGCTCGCGCAGGGGTTCTCGCTGGATGAGGCGGCTCGCGCGGCGGGCGCCAGCAAGCGAACGCTGGCGCGGCGGATGAATGAGGTGCTGGGCAAGTCACCGCTCGAGTACTTCCAAGGCCTGCGGGTGGAGAAGGCGGTCCACCTGCTGCGGACCACGGATGCGAGCGTGGAGGAGATCGCGGAGAAGGTGGGCTACGCGAGTGGCGCTACGCTGCGGGCATTGCTGCAGGAAAGGCTGCGGGCGGGAGTCCGGGAGATCCGGGGGCGGGAGTCCTGAAGCGGCGGCGGGGGTAAACTAGGCATGAGCTGACTGGTGATGAGAACTGCGAATTGGCTGCGCGTCGCCGCGTTATTCGTGCCGCTCACCCTGGCGGCGCAAAAAGAGACGTTCGACATCGCTACTTTTCTGCCTCCCGCGGGTTGGCAGCGGACAGCATCAGCAGGGATGCTGACGTTCGCCGCGGCGCCGGGTCCCGAGGGAGCGGGGCAGATCTTCGTGTTTCCGAGCCGGACGAGCAACGCAAATCCGATGGCGGAGTTCCAGGCGGATTGGGCGCGTCTGGTGACGCAGGCGGTAGGCAGTGTGGATCCGCCGAAGATGCACACAGGGCAGCGTCCGGACGGCTGGTCCGTGGTGACCGGTGGGGCGGCGGTGACCCGGCAGGGCGTTACGTTCACGGTGCTGCTGGTGACGGTAAGCGGGTTTGGCCGGGCGATGAGTTTCGTCGCTACGGTCGCGGGCGCGGAGCGGCTGGCGGAGGCGAATCGCTTCTTCACTACGTTGGAACTGCGTCTGCCGTCGGCGGGTGCGGTGAACGGCTTGTTCGTCCGGTTGCGAGCCGGAGTCCCGAGCGGGGCTCGGCTGCAGACGGAGACACGCTTTTTCCTGAACGGGAACCGGATCACCCGAACGTTTCCGTTCGGCGGCGGCGATTCGTTCGACGCGGGACGCTGCAATCCGGACACCTGCGGCAGCTACCAGTTGGGGCCGGGGCAGATCGTGATCCGCTGGGATAACGGCCAGGTGGAGCGGATTGCGTTCGAGTCGACGGCGGAGGGGATCACCCTCGACGGGCAGTTGTTCAGGCCGGCGCGCGCGATCAGCGCCGAGGCGCTGGCGGGCGAATGGCTGGGCGGCGGCGATACGCGCAACGCGTTCGGCAACACTTATCGATTTGAGCGCGACGGGTCGTTCACGTTCAGCTCCGGATCGAGCGGGGTGCGTGGGCGGTGGCGGGTGCAGGGGCTCGCGCTGTTGCTGCAGTACGCCGACGGAACGGAGAGCCGGAAGACGCTGTTCGCGGCGGGAGGGGCGGAGCCAATGGGCCTGATCAGCGTGGAGAACGAGGTGTACGTGCGGAAGTGAAGCGTTTCTAGGCCCAGGCTTCCAGCTGCTGCAGCACGGCGTCGGCAAGCGGGGCGAGTGCGGCTTCGACTTTCGGTGTCAGATCCGCGCTCCAGGCGGTGGATTCGGGCTGCACGCCGAGGAGCACGATTTCGTCGGGAGGCTCGCCGAGGAGTTGCATGGTGATCAGCAGGTCGGCGAAGCCGAGCTGATGGACGCTGGGCTTGCCGGGAAGACCGCTGAGGTCGGGACCTTCGACGCGGATGATGGCGCCGGGCGGCTCGCCGACATCCACGGCGTCGACGACGATCAGGCGGCGGGTTCCGGTGAGGTGGGCCAGCAAGGCGATCCCCATCGTGCCGCCGTCCATCAGGGTGACGTGGGGCGGCACGCGGGGATCCTGCTGCAAGCGATGGATTGCATGCACGCCGACGCCGTCGTCGGCGTGCACGAGGTTGCCTAACCCGAGCACCACGGTACGCGTTTTCGGAAAAGTTTGGGAATCGACCGGTGACTCGTTCACGCGATCAATGTCCCTGGCCTTTCACGAAAGGAAGCGTTCCGGAGGGCACCGGAGGGTTCATCTTGTTTGCTTCCGCCTGCGCGACTTCGTCAGGCAGAGGGTCGAGCTTCACCAATTCGCCGGTCTTCAGGTCGCGCGCCATGTCGAGTTCGGTTCCATGGACGGTGATCACCTTGTAGCCGGAGAACATGCTGTCAATCAAGCCGTTCTTCTCCTCGCGGCCGATCAACATGCACAAGTGGACGTGCAGGATGGCGAACGCGATGAAGAAGAACATCAGGAAGAAGTGGATCAGGCGGATGTACTGGATGTCGATGAAACCAGGAATCCAGCCGACCAGGAAGCCGAGAATGGGGCCGTGGCGCATCCAGTTGAACATCACCAGGCCGGTGACGGCTTCCAGGAACACGGCGCTCCACAACATGACATATGAGGCCGCGGCCATGGCGTTATGGCCGATCTTGGGGACAGGGTACGGCTTCAGGAAGCCGTAGAACTGCGCGGTCTGCCACATTTCCTGGAACTGCCACTTCTTCACCGGGACGTAGGCGCGCCAGTGTTCCCAGCGGTTGCCGGCGAAGAAGTAGTAGAGCCGGATGATGAGGCATCCGAGGAAGACGAAGCCGGCCACCAGATGGATGAAACGGATGTTGGCCATCAGGTAGGCGGTTTGCGAAGTGCTGGTAACGAACGGGCTGTGGATGTACCAGCCCGTCAGCGAGAGCGTGATGATGGACAGAACCAGGAACCAGTGCGCGAAACGCAAGGGCAGTTGCCAGACGTAGACCTGGATGCGGCGTTCCGGGCGGAATCCCTTCTGTGCGGCGGCCTCGGGTGAGCTGTAGATGGTTGGCATGACATGCTCCCTCTAGCCGATGTTGAGCTTCGTGTAGGGGCGTCCCTTGGCGTCGACGACATGCACCGCGCAGGCGATGCAAGGGTCGAAGCTATGGATCGTCCGCATGATTTCGAGCGGCTGGTCAGCCTTGGCCACCGGGGTGTTGATCAGGGCGGCTTCATAGGCGCCGCGCTGGCCTTCGGTGTCGCGAGGCCCGCCGTTCCAGGTGGTGGGGACCACCGCCTGGTAGTTCTTGATGGACTTGCCTTCGATGTCCACCCAATGGCCGAGGGCGCCGCGGGGCGCTTCATGGAAGCCGAAGCCGCGGGAGGAGGCTCCCCACGAGGACGGATCCCACTTGGAGGCGTTGAAGATGGAGACCTTGCCGCGGTTCATGTTGTTGGCCAGCAGTTCCACCCAGTCGACCACATGCTTGGCCATGATCTGGGTTTCGAGCGCACGCGCGGCGATGCGGCCGAGCG
>CAYOQB010000255.1:0-3420 GCA_964406035.1 uncultured Solibacteraceae bacterium
TGCTGCACCGCCTCCGTCAGGTTGGCCTTCATCAGGTTCTTGCGCGCGTCGCCCAGCAGTTCGGCCACGCGAACCGCGTTCTCGTGGGCCTTGCGAGCCTGCTCCAGGCGGGATAGAACCTCGGTGTTGTTGGGCTCCAGCTTCAGAGCGTTGCTGAACAGTTCGATGGCCTGCGAGTAATTCTTGCGGGCCAGCTCGACATCGGCTTTGTTGACGATGGTCTGCGCCTGGTTGGCGAAGCCGCGGCGCCGCTCCTCGCGCTGCACGGTTTCGCGCAGCTTGCGGGCCTCGGCGTTGGCGGGATCCAGGTCCAGCACGCGGCGGATCACCACGGTGGCCGCGCCGGTGTTCGACTGGCTGAGCAGCGACTTGGCTTCCTCGAGCAGGTGCACGGCCTCGCGCCGCTTCAACTCCGAGAGCATCGGGCCGAGGTCGAAGAGCACGTCCTCCAGGCTCTGATAGCGATGGTCGGGGTCCTTGGCGAGCAGCTTTTCGAGGACGTGGCCCAGCTCCGTGGGAGCGTCGGGCACCACCTCGGACACCGCGCGCGGCGTTTCGGAGGTGATCTTGAACATCACCGCGGCGGGCTCCGGCGCTTCAAACGGATTCCTGCCCGCCAGCAGCTCATAGAACATCACGCCGTAAGCCCAGATGTCGCTGAGCTCGTCGGTGGGGCTGCCGCGCAACTGCTCCGGGGCCATGTACAGGATGGTCCCGATCAGGAAGCCGGTTTGGGTCAGCCGGGTGGCGACGTTGCCGGCGCGGCGGGCGATGCCGAAGTCCATCAGCTTGACGCCGCCGTTGGCGGTCAGCATGACGTTGGCGGGTTTGATGTCGCGGTGCACCACGCCGGCGCGGTGGGCGCACAGCAGCCCGTCCGCCACCTGGTACATAATGTCGATCTTCTCGGCCAGCGTGAAGGTCCGGCCGGCCGCCACGGCCTGCTGCAGGTCCTGGCCGTCCAGAAACTCCATGGCCAGGAACTGGACGCCTTCGTGTTCCCCGAATTCGTAAATGGTGACGACGTTCTTGTGGTGCAGGTTGCCGGCGGCGGCGGCTTCATTGCGGAAGCGGGTAACGGAAGTCTCGTCGCCCTCGGTAGTGATCACCTTGATGGCGACCACGCGTCCCACGGTGGGATCAAAGGCCTTGTAGACCTTGCCGAACCCGCCCTGGCCGATCTGGCCAGTGACTTCGTATTTGCCGATGCGGCGAAGCATACCGGTGGCGTCCGGGCGCGGAGACACCACGCCCATGATGCTTGTATCGAATTATAAACGTTTACACGAGGGGCACAAGCCGCTCCCAGGCGGATGCGGAGGCCGGGTTCTCGGGAAGGCTAGGCGCGTTCGAGGTAGGTGCCTTCGGCGGTGGAGACCTTGATCTTTTCGCCGGTGCTGACAAACGGGGGCACCTGCACCACCAGACCGGTTTCCATGGTGGCGGGCTTGGTGACGTTGGAAACGGTGGCGCCCTTCAATCCGGGCTCGGTTTCCTGCACGGTCATGATGACGGACGGGGGTAGCTCGACGCTGATCGGCTTGCCTTCGTAGAACTCGACGTTGACCTTCAGGTTGGGGATCAGGTAATCGACGGCGTCGCCCAGCAGATCCTTCAGCAGGTGAATCTGCTCATAGGTTTCCGTGTTCATGAAGTAATACGACTCGCCGTCGTCGTACAGGTACTCCATCTCCTGCTCGTCCAGGGCAACGCGCTCCACGCGATCCTCGGAGGCGAAGCGGTGCTCGATCATGGAGCCGCTCTTCAGGTTGCGCATTTTCACCTGGACGAAGCCGCGCAGGTTGCCGGGCGTCCGGTGCATGGTGCTGAAGACGGAAAACAATTGGCCTTCGAACTTGACCAGCATCCCCGGGCGCAGTTGTGTCGACTGAATCATATGAGAACCACGAACTCCTGAACTTTTCGCTTGAAAGGCGGAAACTTTCATTCTAACAAGGCCAAGCCGTTCCCCGCCATGTCGCGGGTCCTGTAAAATGGAGGCTCACCGGAACGAACAGCTATGCTCCCCGAGAAGATTCAGGAAGGGCTTACCTTCGACGATGTGCTGTTGAAGCCGGCGCGCAGCGCGGTTCTTCCGGCGGAAGCCGACACCCGGACCTGGGCGACGCGCAACATCGCGCTGAACATTCCCATCGTCAGCGCGGCGATGGACACCGTGACCGAGTCGCACCTGGCGATCGCGCTGGCGCAGCAGGGCGGCATCGGGATCATCCATCGCAACATGACGGTGGAGCGGCAGGCCGAAGAAGTGGACAAGGTAAAGCGCTCCGAGAGCGGGATGATCGTGGATCCGATCACCATCGGGCCGGATCAGCCGATCACCGACGCGCTGGACCTGATGAAGCGCTATCGCATTTCTGGCGTTCCGGTGACCCACAACGGCGGCAAGCTGGTGGGCATCCTGACCAACCGCGACCTGCGTTTCGAGAACAACTTCAACCAGCCGGTGTCCGCGGTGATGACCAAGGACAACCTGATCACGGTGGCGGTGGGCACCACGCTGGAGGAAGCGGAGCTGATCCTGCATAAGCACCGCGTGGAGAAGCTGCTGGTGGTGGACGACACCTTTCATCTGAAGGGTCTCATCACCGTGAAAGACATTCAGAAGAAGCTGAAGTATCCAAGCGCCTGCAAGGATTCGCAGGGCCGCCTGCGGGTGGGCGCGGCGCTGGGGACGGTGGGCGATTACCTGGAGCGGGCCGAGGAGCTGGTGCGGCGCAAGGTGGACGTGCTGGCGATCGACTCCGCGCACGGGCACAGCGAGCGCGTGCTGGAAGCGGTGGTCGCGGTGAAGAAGAAGTTTCCGCACGTGGATCTGATCGCCGGCAACGTGGCGACGTTCGAGGGCGCGCGGGATCTGATCGAGTTGGGCGTGGACGGGATCAAAGTTGGCATCGGTCCGGGATCGATTTGCACCACGCGCATTGTGTCCGGCGCGGGCGTGCCGCAGATCACGGCGATCGCGGAGTGTGCGCGCGCGGCGCGCGGGTCGGGCGTGCCGGTGATCGCCGACGGCGGCATCAAGTTCTCCGGGGACGTGACCAAGGCGATCGCGGCGGGCGCGGATTCGGTGATGATCGGATCGCTGTTCGCGGGCACGGAAGAGTCGCCGGGCGAGACGATTTTGTATCAGGGCCGCACCTTCAAGAGCTATCGCGGGATGGGATCGATCGGCGCGATGTCCGGCGGGTCCTCGGCCGATCGCTACGCCCAGGAAGGCTCGGGCAAGCTGGTGCCGGAGGGAATCGAAGGCCGGGTTCCGTACAAGGGCATGTTGGCGGATCTCGCGTTCCAACTGGTGGGCGGGTTGCGCGCGGGCATGGGGTATGTCGGGTGCGGGTCCATCAAGGAGCTGCACGAGAAGGCGCAGTTCCTGCGCGTGAGCGCGGCGGGCTTGCG
>CAYOQB010000256.1:0-3419 GCA_964406035.1 uncultured Solibacteraceae bacterium
TGCGAGGCCATTTCCTCTTCGGTCCCCAACCGGAACTTCTGCCCGGTTTGCGCGCTCAGCCATTCGCAATACGCCTTGGCTTTCTCCAGCGTGATACCCGCCGCGGGATAGTTCTCAGTGCCCGCCGGGAACGAATACGACGGATCGAAGGCGCGGAACTGCGCCCGCGTTACTTCAAACCGCCCGATGTGGATCTTGCCTCGCTCCACCACTTCCGGGACCTTCGCGTTCTTGCTGAGCTTCAGCGCGGCCGACAACGGCGAGTCTTTCTTCAGCGCCTCGTTCTCGTCCTTCACGATCCCGAACAGGTACTTGTCGAACCACGCGAGCTCCTCTTCCACTTTGCGCCGCTGGTGCACCAGCTTGCGCGGGCCGTGCGCCTCGCCAGGGAACAGGATGAACTTTACGTCGGTATTGCCCAGTTGCTGCAGCGCGCGATAGTGCTGCCAGCCCTGCTCGGTGGGAACCTGCTTGTCCTCGGTGCCGAAGAAAATGATAGTGGGAGTCTTCACCTTGTCCATGCGGAACAGGGGCGATTTCTTCAAATAAAACTGCGGGTCCTTGAGCGGCGTAGTGCCCAGGTAGTAATGATCGAACGATTCGCCGAACACGGCGTTGCCCCAATCGCTGAGCCAGTTCACGTTGCCCGCGCCGGCGCCGGCAACCTTGTAGCGCGTCGTGCGCGTCGTCAGCTCGATGGTGATGATCGACCCGTTCGACCAGCCCATCACGCCGAGCTTGTCGGGATCCACCAGGCCCTTCGCAATCAGAGAGTCGACGCCCTTCTCCACATCCAGCCACTCGAAATCGTTGTAGTTCCCGCCGGAGATCGATTCGCCCCAAGCGAGGCCGTAGCGCGAGGACCCATGATAGTTGGGGCGCATCACAAAGGCCCCGCGCTGCGCCATCAGGTGTACGGGATAGCCCCAGCGCTCGCTCCAGGAGTCGACATCCGCGCCGTGCGGTCCGCCGTGGATCATCACCACCAGCGGATACTTCTTGCCCGGCTGGTAGTCCAACGGATAATTCAGCAGGCCTTCGACCTCCTCATCCTTCGCGCCCTTCCACTTCAGGCCCTCGCCCTTGGACAGCGGCTTGCGCGCGAATCCGGGATTCAGATCCGTGATCTTCTTCGGATTCGCGATCGCCGTCCCGTCGAAGTCCGCCTGATACCACTGCAGCGGCGTTGACGTTGTGGAGTAAGGATAAAGAATGGTCTTGCCGTCTTCGCTCAACTCCATGCCGAAGATGTTCCGGACGTGCTCGCCCGTGATCCACGTTCGCTTCCACCCGCTGCCTTCCTTGACGAAGTGCGCCGGCTTGGAATAGACGCCGTCTGCGAGCAGCACCGCCACGCCCGTGGGAGTCGCGGCGATGGACCCGCCCAGCGCGCGGTCCCAGTCCAGGTTCACCTTTACGGCCTGCCCGCCCGCCAGGTCATACTCGTACAGCAGATCGATCGCGGCGTTCTCAAATTTGGGGTGCGTGGTGTAAGCGGACGTGAAGTAGAATCCCTTGCTGTCCGGCTTCCAGGAGATCTGCCGCGCGCGCAGTTTCCCATCGGCGAACAATTGCTTCGCCCCGCCGGTCTTCAGGTCGTAGAGAAAGTTCACCGGCTTCACCGACTGGTCATACACATAGCGAAGGCTGCGATCGTGCGTGGTCACCGCCCAGGCGCCGTCGGGCGAGACATTGGCGTTCTGAATACGATCCGCGTTCTCGCTTAGGCGCTTGGCCTCGCGCTTCTTCACGTCGAAGCGGAACAGCCGGACAGGAGATGCGTGCGCCTCATCGTCCACCACCTGGGACGTGTCCTTTTTCTGCCGGATGGTCTGGTCGTAGTAGGTGGGATCCTCCTGCGCCACCAGCAGCATCGCGCCGTCATCCAGCCAGGAGAAGGAGCGGACGCCGCGTTCGAGCGAGGTGAGCTGCCAGGGCTCGCCCCCGCGCAGGTCGATCAGCCAGACCTGCGGACCCTGCGGCGCGGCGGCGTCGGATGCGCCGGAAGCCGCGCGGCGGCTCATCAGGAAAGCGATCCGCTTGCCGTCCGGCGCGAATTTCGGCGAATTCGCGGAATCCTGTCCGCGAGTCAGGCGCACTTCATGCCCGTCGCTCAGGTACCGCAATACCAGATGCGCCACGCTTTCGCCCTTCTCGCGATCCATCGCGCTTTTGGCGTAGACCGCCATTTTCGCGTCCTTGGACAGCTCGAATTGCGAGGCGCCCTCGCTGAACAGCAGATCGTCGACGGTCCAGCGATCGGCCAGGCAAATCGCCGGGAGGCAAAGCAACAGGGTGATTCGTTTCATGTGGGTTGCATTCAGGATAATACGGCGGTGCGGACTTGACAGCCGGGCGCCGCGAATTGTGACTCACTCACGCCAATAGAAAAAGCGGCGGGAACGCATCCCCGCCGCCTCGGATTGCCGACCGGAAGAAGCTTAGAACGTAAGCTTCGCTCCGATCTGGATGTTGCGAGGGTCGCGCGCGGTGGTGATGCGCCCGAAGTTGATATTGCCGAGCGCGGAGATCGGAGCGTTGAAGTTGGTGTGGTTCAGGACGTTGAACGCCTCGCCGCGCAATTGCAGGCGAACGTTCTCTCCGATCGGAAACTGCTTGAAGATGGAGAAGTCCCAGCGCACGATCCCCGGACCGGCGAAGATGGATCGGCCGGAGTTACCCGGGCGAGCCTGACCAACCGGGACTTCGGCGAACGTGCTCGCGTCGATCCAGCGGTCGATGGTCTGATTGATCGGGAGGTTGTTCACAAAGACGCGGTCGGGACGGGGACCGGCGGCGCTCGGTCCGAGGAAGCCAAGACCGGCCGGGTCGTTGCCGAGCGCCGAAGTCACGGTCACCGGCAGGCCGGTATTCCAGTTGAAGATACCGGAGAGCTGCCAGCCGCCGAGCGTGTACTTCGCGATGGCGTTCTGCGTGTCCTTGAAGAACGGCAGATCGTACACGTAAGCGATGGTGAGCACGTGCCGCCTGTCCAGCGGAGAAAGGGCATACTCCGCACCGCGGTCGTAGGTGTTCTGCGGGGCGCTGGCGCGGTCCGAGCCGGCGTCGGTCATCGCCTTGGACCAGGTGTAGGCAAGGTTGAACAGGTTGCCTGCCGAGAAGCGCTTCTGCAGATTCATCTGCAACCCGTGGTAGTTGGAGTTATACCAGGGCTGGATGGAGTTTACGGCGGTGTAGCCGCGGAAAGGACGCAGCGCGTTCAGGCGATTGGTGGGAGCGCCCGCGGTGATGTACCCGTTGGCGGGAACCAGCCCCGCGTCGCGGGCCAGACCGGGACGGACATGGTTCAGGTCCGTGACACCGATCAGGTTCGTGCCCTTGGTGCCGACGTAGGCGATGGCGATCTGCGTTTGCCAGCCGAGGTCCTGCTGGAAGTCCACGCTCCACTGTTGCGAGTA
>CAYOQB010000257.1:0-3406 GCA_964406035.1 uncultured Solibacteraceae bacterium
CGCGTGATCGTGCCCGACCTGATCGGCTTTGGCCGATCGGATAAGCCCGTGGCCACCAACGCGTTCACGTACAAATCCCACGCGCGGTGGCTGCGCAAGTTCCTGGATGCCCTGGACCTCAAGAACATCACGCTGGTCTGCCAGGATTGGGGCGGACTGCTGGGGCTGCGCGTGCTTTCGCAACGTCCGGAACGCTTCGCTCGCGTCGTCGCCATGAACACCGGCATCCCGGACGGCAAGGGCGCGAGCCCGGCTTTCCACAAATGGCGCGCCTTTTCACAGCGCGTAGACATGCTCGACCTCCCGCAGTTGATGAAGAATTCGCTACGCAAGCCGCGCACCGATGCGGAACTTGCGGCGTATCAGGCGCCGTATCCCGACAAGCAGCACCAGACCGCCGCACTCGTCTTCCCACGGCTGGTCCCGGTTCGCTGGGATCACCCGGGCGCGTACGACAACCGCGTGGCGATTGAGACCATCCGGTCGCTCGACATTCCTGCGCTGCTGATTTGGGGCGCCGAAGACGCCATCACCCTGGCGGGCGAGCCGGTGCTGCGATCCTACTTCCGCAACGTCGCGCCCCTGATCCTCATTCCCGGCGCGGGACATTTCATCCAGGAAGACGCCGGAGAAGAAGTGGCCGCGCACATCGCCCGCTGGATGGGTGAAACCAAAGCACACGCAAAAGGACAGCAATGATCAAATCCACACTGTTTGACCTGACCGGCAAGACCGCGATCGTCACCGGATCCACCAAGGGAATCGGGAAGGCGATCGCCGAGGAGCTCGCCCGCCACGGGGCCAAGGTCGTCATCTCCTCCCGCAAGGCCGACAAGTGCCTGGAAGTCGCCAAGGCGATTCGCGAGGAGGGCCACACCGCGATCGGCATCGCCGCGCATATCGGCAAGAAAGAGGACCTGGAGAATCTGGTCTCGAAAACCCGCGCCGAGTTCGGACCCACCGACATTCTGGTGTGCAACGCAGCCGTGAATCCCTACTACGGCCCGATGTCGCAGTTGAGCGACGAAGCGTTCGGCAAAGTGATGGATACCAACGTCCGCTCCAACTGGTGGCTGTGCAACCTGGTGGCGCCGGAGATGATGGAACGCAAGGACGGCTCCATCATCATCGTGTCCTCCATCGGAGGCTTGAAGGGCTCGACGACGCTAGGAATCTACTGCATTTCCAAGGCGGCGGACTTCCAGCTCGCGCGCAACCTGGCGATGGAATACGGTCCCCACAACATTCGCGTGAATTGCATCGCGCCGGGGCTGGTCCGCACCGACTTCGCATCCGCGCTATGGACCAACCCGGAGCTGCTGAAGAGGACTGAGGCTCACACGCCCCTGCGCCGCATCGGCGAGCCGGAAGACCTGGCGGGCGCCGCGGTCTATCTCGCCTCGCGCGCCGGAGCCTGGACCACGGGACAGATGATCGTGGTGGATGGCGGGGTCACCAGCGCGGGCTAATTCAGGCCGTCTTGCGCCGCGTGTAGTAGAAATACACCGGCAGGCCACAGGCGATCAGCGCCAAGCCGACGCTCGACTCAATCGGCTTCTGCACCACGCTGTTGATCACCAGCCAGCCGGCCAGTATCAGGAAGAGAACCGGCACCACCGGATAGCCGAACGTGCGGTAGGGGCGGTGCCGCTCCGGCCACTTGCGCCGGAACACGAACACGCTGCCTCCCGCAAGCCCATAGAAGATCCACTCCGCGAAAATGGTCATGTCGGTGAGCTGATCGAACGTTCCGGACAGCGCCAGGATGCTGCCCCACACGCTGACCGCCATCACCGACGCGGCGGGCACTCGGGAACCGGAGCTGACCTCGGCAAGCTTGGGCAGGAACAGCCCGTCCCGCGCCATCGCGAACGGGACCCGCGCTTTCGAAATCACTACCCCGTTGATCGCCCCCGCGGCGGAGATCAGGAAAACGATCGAGATGATCTTCGGGCCCAGATCGCCCATGAACGTCTGCGCCGTCTTGGACGCTACCGGCAGCGCGTCGCGATAGGCGGTGGAATTCGAGGTGATCACCTCATTCCAGGGCAGCGCGTAGAAGTACGCCAGGTTCGCCAGCCCGTACAGCGTCAGCACGATCAGCACGCCGTAAATCAGTCCGCGGGGGACGTTGCGCCCCGGATTCGAAACTTCGCCCGCGACCATGGGCATGAAAGCCCAGCCGTTGCAGGCCCACAATGCGGAGAGCACCGCGGCGCCGAACGCGCCCAGCCCGCCGGCGGCAGCCGCGGCCGGCGCCTGGAAGTTCTCCGCCGATCCGCCGGGCGAGATCAGAAAAGCCCCGGCCACGATGAACAGGATTCCGCCGCACTTCAGCACCGTCAGCAGCGTCTGCACTCTTCCGCCGAACACGATGCCCAGCGTGTTCAGGAAGCCGAAGCCGATCAGCGTCAGGCTGGCGACGATCTCGCGAGGTCCCAGTTGCCACAGCATCTCGCGGCCGAAAAGCGTGTACTTGGCGGACGTCCACGCGCCGCCCAGCGGAACGATGGCGTTCAGGAACGTCGCGAAGCCGACGCCCAGCGCGCCGACCCCCGCCGTCGCCACCACGAAGCGCATCCAGCCGCTCAGAAATCCGGCCAGCCGGCCGTAAGCGTTGCGGGTGTAGATGTACTCGCCGCCCGCCTCCGGCATCATCGCGCCGAGTTCCGCGTAGGTCAGCGCGCCGGCCAGCGACATGAAGCCCGCCACCAGCCACGCGAGCATCACCAGCCATGGCGATCCCACGAGCTGCGCCATCGGCGCTGCCTTGAAGAACACGCCGGTGCCGATAATGGAGCCGGCCACCAGCGCCACGGTGGCGTTCAGCGAAAGGCCGCGGATCAGTTCGGGCTTACCGGCTTGTGTTGTCGCCATTCCGGATCTGGTACAGATGCTTTTCGGTCCGCAGGTAAATGGCGTCGTTGACGACGGCGAGAGACGACCACACCTGCTCGCCCAGCGAGTTCGTCCCCAACACCTTGTGCTCGGGACCTGCCTGCACCACGAAGGTGTCGCCTTCGACGCTGGTCTGCAGGATCTTGCCGTCAACCACCACCAGTGACGAATTGAACTGTGCCGCTACCGGAGGCCGCCCGGAGTCGTAGACGATCTTCCCGGTCTCCACTTCGACGCAGGTCAGGATGCCCTTGTCCGTCATCAGGTACAGGTGATCGCCGTACACCACCGGAGAAGGCACATAGGCAGTGCCTTTGTCGTATTTCCACGCCACCCGCTCCGCCGCGTTCACATCCAGCCGCAGCGCGAAAACCCGCTTCACCGGATAGCCCGAGCTGACGATCACCAGGCCCTTCGCCGCAACCGGACTGGGGCAGGCGTTCCCTTCCACGCCAGGTCCGGACCACAACTCCTTGCCGGTCTTCGGATCGTAGGAAATGGTGGCTTC
>CAYOQB010000258.1:0-3398 GCA_964406035.1 uncultured Solibacteraceae bacterium
GACAGCGCCAGCACCTGCACGGCGCTCAACTTCCAGGTGGGGACCATCGGGCTATTTTAGCCCGGCCTTCTTCCACAGCACGTCCACCCGCGACTTAACATCCTCCGGCATCCGAATCACGTCCGGCCAGGGACGCACAAACCCCTCTTCCTTCCACTTGCGCGTGGCGTCCACACCCATCTTCGATCCGAAGTTCGGCAGCCGGCTCGCGTGATCCAGCGAATCCACCGGACCCATCACAAACTCGATGTCCCGCTGCGGATCGATATTGTTCAACGCCTTCCAGGCCACCTCACTGACGTTCTGTACGTTCACATCCTCATCCACCACCACGATCACCTTCGAGAACATCGCCTGGCCCAAGCCCCAGATCGCGTGCATCACCTTGCGCGCGTGCAGCGGGTACGACTTCCGGATCGAAACCAGAATCAGATTGTGGAACACGCCCTCCGGCGGCATGCAGATGTCGCGGATCTCGGGCAATTGCATCCGCATCAACGGCAGGAAAATGCGCTCCACCGCCTTGCCCATGTAGAAGTCCTCCATGGGCGGCGGACCCACAATCGTCGTCGCGTAGATCGGGTTCTTGCGATGCGTGATGCACTCGACATGAAACACCGGATACTCGTCTTCCAGCGAATAGAACCCGGTATGATCTCCGAACGGGCCTTCCGTCTTCAGCTCGCCCAGCTCCACATAGCCTTCCAGCACGATCTCCGCGTTCGCCGGGACCTCGACGTCATTGGTCTCGCACTTCACCATTTCCACCGGCTTCGACCGCAGGAACCCGGCGATCATCATCTCGTCGAGATCCGGCGGCAGCGGTAAAATCGCCGAATACATCGATGCCGGATCGCAGCCGATCGCCACCGCGACCTCCATCCGCTTCGACTTCCCTTCCTTCAGCAGCCGCCGGTAATGCTCCGCTCCCTGCTTGTGCGTCTGCCAGTGCATTCCCGTGGTGCGATCGTCATACACCTGCATCCGGTACATGCCGCAGTTCCGCTTGCCGGTCTCCGGATTCTTCGAGAACACCATCGGCAGCGTGATGAACGGTCCGCCGTCCTGCGGCCAGCAATGCAGCACCGGCAACTCTTTCAGGGAGAAGTTGTCCTTGCGGATCACTTCCTTGCACGGCCCGTCCTTGACGATCTTGGGGAAAAACGCGCCGACCTCCGCCAGAATCGGCAGCATCTTCAGCTTGTTTAGGAACCCTTCCGGCATCCTCATCTGCAGATACTCGGAAATCCGCGCGGCGATCAGCTCCAGCGAATCCACCTGCATCGCGAGCTCCATCCGCCTCATGCTGGCGAACGCATTCACCAGCACCGGAATCCTGGATCCCTTGGGGTTCTCAAACAGCAGCGCCGGACCGCCCGTCTTCACGGACCGGTCCGCAAACTCGGTGATTTCCAGACGCGGGTCCACTTCAAACGGGATCCGCTTCAGCTCGTTCTCTTTTTCGAGTGTCTTGATGAACTCGCGAAGGTCAGTGTAGGCCATGCGAATGGTCGAACTTCCGTTC
This sequence comes from uncultured Solibacteraceae bacterium, assembly GCA_964406035.1. Classification (GTDB taxonomy): domain Bacteria; phylum Acidobacteriota; class Terriglobia; order Bryobacterales; family Bryobacteraceae; genus JAIEPW01. The sequence goes on from CAYOQB010000258.1 coordinate 1,526, forward strand.
TACCATTGTGGATGATCTTATGACAGGACGGATTGCTTTTGTTACGGGCGCAAGCCGCGGAATCGGGCGCGCGTGCGCCTTGGCCCTGGCTCATGCGGGCGCGAACGTCGCCGTCGCCGCCCGCAACCAGAGCCAGCTCGAACAGCTTGCGGACGAGGTCCGCGCCATGGGACGCGAATCCTTCCCCGTCCCCATCGACCTGTCCTCCCAGGAATCCGTGCAAGCCGCCATCCAGAAAACCAGCAAGGAATTCGGCCGCATCGATATCCTCGTCAATAACGCCGCCATCACTAAGGACGGGCTCGCCCTGCGCATGAAACGCGAGGACTGGCAGTCCGTCCTCGATACCAACCTCGGCGGCGCGTTCTTTGCCTGCCAGCAAGTCCTCCACGGCATGATGAAGGAACGCTGGGGCCGCATCATCAACATCTCCTCCGTTGTCGGCGAAATGGGCAACCCCGGCCAGGCCAACTATGTCGCCTCCAAGGCCGGCCTCATCGGCCTAACCAAGGCGCTGGCCCAAGAGATGGCCTCCCGCTCCATCACCGTCAACGCTGTCGCGCCGGGCTTCATCGAAACCGACATGACCGCCGTTCTCTCCACCGAAGTGAAGGAGAACATGCTTGGTCACATCCCGTTGAAGCGCTTCGGCACGCCCGCCGATGTCGCGGCAGCGGTCCGGTTCCTGGCCAGCGAGGAAGCAGCTTACATCACCGGTCACGTGCTGAACGTGAACGGCGGCCTGTACATGTAGTGATCACCGCGCAACAAGAGCGGGAGTTCTACGACAGCCACTACCGCCAGTTCCTGGACCTGCCGGACCACGCGTTGCGCTGCGATCGCGAGACCTTGCGTCGCGATCTGCACAACCCATCGCACCCGATCTACGAGCGCCGGAATCTCTACCAGGCCGTGCTCAATCGCCTGCTCCAGCTCCCGCTCGCGCGGATGAAGGTGCTCGATTACGGCTGCGGACCCGGCGAATGGGGCCTGATGATGGCCGGCGAGGGCGCGCAGGTCACGTTTCTCGACCTCTCGCCCGTCGCCATCGAGCTTTGCCTCCGCCGCGCCGCGGGGTCGTCCGTGGAAGTTCGCGGCTGCGCCCGCGACGCGAGCGACCTCTCCTGCTTCCCGGACGGCGAGTTCGACCTCGTGTACGCCAACGCCGCCCTCCACCACACCCTCAAGTATCCCGGCGCGCTGGACGAGTTGGTTCGCGTCATCCGTCCGGGGGGTCGGCTGATCCTGGCCGAAACCTATGGCAACAATCCGCTGCTGAACGCCGCCCGGCGCCTGCGTTGGAAGCTCGGCGGACAGGCCGACGAGCAGGGCGAGGACATCCTGCTGGGAGACGCCGAAATTGACCTGCTGCGCCGCCGCTTCGCCCGCATCGAGATTCACCCGCTCAGCTTCCTTGCCATGGCCAAGCGCCTCTGCCGAGGCCGCTTCACCAACCCGCTGCTGCGCGTCGGTGTGAGCACGCTGGAATCCGCCGATTCCGTGCTCCTCGCCGTGTTCCCCTTCCTGCGCCGCTACTGCGGCGAAGTGCTGATCGAAGCCGAGCGGTAGCGCGAAAGCGCTTCCCTCACTTCCCCCAGCACATCGGAAGCGTTCCCCCGCACCACCGCCACCCGCCCGGAGCCCGATGGCCGCCAGCGCTCCACGAACCTCTCGTTGGGATACCCATGGAACACAGTGATCAGCGGAATCCCGCATGCCGCCGCCGCGTGCTGCCCCGCCGAGTCATAGCCCACGTACAGCCGGCTGTTCGCGATTCGCGCTGCGAAATCCGCGAACGATCCGCGAAACGTTCGCATTCCCGGAAGCATCGCCCGCCGCACGCGATCCGCCTCTTCCCCTCCCGCGCCTTCGT
>CAYOQB010000259.1:0-3093 GCA_964406035.1 uncultured Solibacteraceae bacterium
CCGGAGGACAAGGAGCGTTCCGCCCGCGAGCAGATCCAGCGGCAGGCCGACTATCCGGAAGGCCTTCCCGGACGCCGCTACTGATACGCGCCCTCACGCCGGTAACTCCGGATCCGCAGCAGGTCCGCGAAACTTTCCAGCCCGCGGCGCATGCTGACCGTCGTGCCCTCCACGTTCGCCCAGCGGACCGGAATCTCCAGCGTCCGGAAGCCGAGCTCCTGCGCGATCACCAGGTCCTCGACATCAAAGCTGAACCCGTCCAGCTTCTGGCGCGGGAAGATCGCCTCCGCCGCCTTCGCGCTGTACAGCTTGAATCCACACTGCGTGTCCAGGAACGGCAAGCCAGTCAGAGCCCGCATCACGCCATTGAAGAAACGCCCCGCGGTTTCCCGGCCCCACGGCTGATGCACGCTGACCATGCCGCGATCGATGGCCCGCGATCCGATCACCACGTCCGCGCCGGACCGCTTTGCTTCCGCGAGCAGCCGGTCCAGCTCCTCGATCGGCGCCGAGAGGTCGGCGTCCGTCATCAGCCGCCACTCCCCGCGCGCCTCGGTCATGCCGTTCCGCACCGAGTAGCCCTTGCCGCGATTGCCCGGATTGCGGATCAGCCTCAACTCCGGGAACCCGGCCCGCGTCCGTTCCACCAGCGCCGCCGTTCCATCCTGCGACCCGTCATCCACCACCAGCACTTCCGTCTCGCCCAGTGTCCGCGACCGCAAGTACTCCTGGATCGCGGCCAGCGTCGACGGAAGCCGCCTTTCCTCGTTGTAAGCCGGGATGACGATCGACAGCGTCAACCGCTCCTCCCCTCCGTGGCGAAGTAGCGCTCCATGCGCCGCGCGATCCGCGCGCACGCGGCGCCGTCCCCGTAGGGATTATGCGTGCGCGCCATCTTCTCGTACTCGCCCGCATTCTCGATCAGCCGGGTTGCCTCGCTCACGATGCGACTCTCATCGGTCCCCACCAGCCGGACCGTTCCCGCCTCCACCGCCTCCGGACGCTCTGTCTTCTCCCGCAGCACCAGAATCGGCTTACCCAGCGAAGGACCCTCTTCCTGAACGCCGCCCGAGTCCGTGATCAACAGATAGGCCCGCCGCATCAGATCGACGAAGGGAACGTAGCTCAGCGGCTCCATCAGCACCACATTCGGATGCCCCTTCAGGAACTGATTCACCGGATCCTGCACGTTGGGGTTGGGGTGTACGGGATACACCACCTGGACGTCCGGGCGCGAAGCCAGGGTCGCCAGCGCGCGGCAGATTCGCTCAAAACCGGAACCGAAGCTTTCGCGGCGGTGCGCGGTAACCAGGATCAACTTGCGATCCGACCGTAAGAACCGCCATTCCCCCGCGAACCCCTCGCGCTCCAGCCGATCCCGCACGTGGAGCACGGCGTCGATGCCGGTGTTGCCCGTTACCTCAATGTGCTGATCGCAGATCCCTTCCCGCTTGAGATTCTCGGCGGCCCAGGGCGTCGCGGCGAAATGCAGCGCGGCCAGCCTGCCGGTCAGAACCCGATTCATTTCCTCCGGAAAGGGCTGCCGCAGGTCCCCGGTCCGCAGCCCTGCCTCCACGTGTCCCACCGGAACATTGGCGTAAAAGGCCGCCATCGCCCCGCACAAAGTCGAGGTCGTGTCGCCCTGAACCAGTACGAAGTCGGGCTCTTCCGCGCGAAAAACCGGCTCCAGAGCTCCCAGGATGCGTGAGGTGGATTGAAACAACGTCTGCCCCGGCAGCATCAGATCCAAATCGTAATCAGGCTTGACTCCGAACACTTCCATCACCTGATCCAGCATCTGCCGGTGCTGCCCGCTTACGCACACGCGGACCTCGAAACGGGTGTGCTCGCGCAAGTACAGCACCAGCGGACACAGCTTGATGGCCTCGGGCCGTGTCCCGAAAATGAAAAGGACTTTGGGCATGAAATGGCGAGCGGAATCTTCGGTCCATTCTGGCATGGCCCCTCCGCGCGCTGCAATAATTTCGAAGGTGGCATCCGCATTGCGATCGTTGAACGAAGAGGTGATCCGCTGCGAACGCTGCCCCCGCCTGCGTGAGCACTGCCTCGAAGTCGCGCGCGAAAAGCGGCGCGCCTATCGCGACTGGACCTATTGGGGTCTCCCCGTGCCCTCCTTCGGCGACCCGCAAGCCCGACTGCTGATCGTCGGACTCGCGCCCGGCGCGCATGGCGCCAATCGCACCGGCCGCATTTTCACCGGCGACCGTTCCGGCGATTTTCTCTATCGCGCCCTGTTCGACACCGGCTTCGCCTCCCAGCCCCACAGCGTATCCGCCGATGACGGCCTGATCTTGCGCGACGCCTACATCGCCGCCTCCGTGCGCTGCGCGCCTCCCGATAACAAACCCCTGCCCGCGGAGTTCGCGAACTGCCGCCCCTACCTGGAACGCGAGTTGGACCTGCTTCGGAACATCCGTGTGGTCGTGGTTCTGGGCAAACTGGCCTCGGACACGTACCTCGGAATCCTCAAGGATCGCGGCATCATCTCCGGCCGCGCCGCCTTCCCCTTCGTCCATGGAGCCGAACACGCGATTCCCGGCGCGCCGGTCCTGCTTGCTTCCTACCACCCCAGCCAGCAAAACACCTCCACCGGACGCCTGACCTTGGACATGCTGACCTCGGTCTTCCGCCGGGCTCGCGGCCTCTGCTGGAGTCCCGGGGTGATGTGCTTTCCCGCCGCTTCTGACCGACAATAAGAGAATCATGTTGATCACCACCACCAGCCTGCTGGAAGGCAAGCGCGTTACCGCGTACATGGGACTCGTCTCGGGCGAAGCCATCCTGGGCGCCAACGTGTTCAAGGACATCTTCGCCGGCATCCGCGACATCGTCGGCGGCCGCAGCGCCGCCTATGAAACCGAGTTGCGCAAGGCCAAGCAGATCGCGCTCGACGAGATGACCCAGGAGGCCATGCGCCTGGGCGCCAACGCGGTGATCGGCGTCGACCTCGATTACGAGAACATCGGCGCTTCCGGCGGCATGCTCATGGTCTGCGCCAGCGGCACCGCCGTCAAGGTGGAGTAGCCGAACCGCCTCTCTGTTAGGATCATTTGGAATGTCTGAACGAACCGT
>CAYOQB010000260.1:0-3048 GCA_964406035.1 uncultured Solibacteraceae bacterium
CCAAATCCGTGCGCCACCATCACGCAATCGGGGCGCAGATGCTGGGTCAGGTGAGCCTTCAACTCAATGGATCCGACACGCGACGTGATGCGAATGCGGTCGCCCTCGCTGATGCCGAGTTTCGCGGCCATCTCCGCGGGTACCAGCGCCGGTTCTTCCGGTCCGAACATCTCCGCCAGGATGGCATTGTTGTGCGTGGTCAGACGCTTATGAACAGCCGGAATGAAGGTCAGATAGTAGAAGGGGTAATCCACTGAGGGGATCTCGCGCTTCGGCTTCCATACCGGCAGGGGATCCGCGCCTTTTTCGCGGGTGAACTGCGGGACGTAGATCTGGCATTTGCCGCTGCCGCCCGCGGTGTTGAAGCGGGTCATCGGCACGAAGTTCTGCTCGCGAGTCACCAGACCTTTAGCCCGGAATTCGGCGAAATTCTCACCCAGGCCGGCGCGCTTGATCTTCTCGTCCAGCAGCGTGTTCAGGTTGATGAACTCTCCGGCAGAGGTGCGGAAGAACTCGGGCGCCAGGCGCTTGCCCAGCTCCAGGGCGACAAACGGGATGCCGCGCGCTTCGAAGATGGGCGGGGCCACCGCGGTGCGGGCAACGGCCTGCGGCATCTTCGCTGAGTAATCGCGCGACACCACGTCGTTGCCTTCCAGGTAAATCGCCGACGGCAGCGCGATGTCGGCCATGTTCACGGTGTCGTTGGGCAGGAAGTCCATGGCCACGGTGAAGGGAATCGCCTTCAGCATCTCTTCGCCGAGTTTCGGCTGCGGCCAGGCAATCACGGTGTAGGCGTTGAAGAACGCGAACTTGATCATCCCGGGATACTGCCGCAGCACGCCATCGGCGCACGTGGAGAACATGCCTCCGCCGTCCTCCAGCACGAACGGCAGCTTGTCCTTGCCGTCCACGCGGCGGCCCTGCTTGGGCGGATAAGGCGGCGGGGGATAGACAGCGTCGACGCCGGGGATGCTGAACTGGCGCGCGAAGTAGCGGCCGCCGGGCCGGTCGATGGTGCCCGCCAGGATGTTCAGAATCGAAATCGCATGCACCAGCTGGCTGGCGTTGGCATAATTGGCGCACAAGGTCTTTTTGTGCGCAGGCGCGACGGCCGGCCGGGTATTGGCGAACTCCCGCGCGATCCGCCGGATCGCGTCCGCCGGCACGTCGGATTCGCGTTCCGCCCACTCCGGCGTGAACTGCTGGAAGTGCTGCCGGATCTGCGTTTCAAACTCGGCGAAGTTGGTGTAGTTGTCGACAAATTCCTTGTGGTACAGGTTCTCGGAGACGATGATGTTGATCATCGCCAGCGCCACCGCGAGGTCCGAGCCGGGGCGGATCGGATGCCATTCATCCGCGAACTTCCCCGTGGCGGAGAACTGCGGGTTGAACATCACCACCTTGGCGCCGTTGCTCTTCGCCTTCACCATCCCGTTAGCGTGCACGATCTTGGTTTTCGCCAGGATGTCCCAGCCGAACAGGAGAATGTACTTGGCGTTTTCGAAGTCGACGCTCCAGCTCTTGCCGCCGGTTGTGTAGCGCTGGATGATGCGGTCGCTCAGGAAGCACTCGTCGATGTGATCGATCCGGTTCACCACGCCAATGGAGTTCAGGAAGCGGGCCCACATGTCGGGGGCGGGCAGCGTGACGAACATCAGGCTTTCGGCCCCGAACTGCTGGCGGGCGTCGGCGATCTTCTGCGCGATGGTATCCAGCGCCTCCGTCCAGGAAATCCGTACCCAGCCGGGATCTTCGTCGAAGCCCTTGCGGGGGTTGGTGCGGCGCATGGGGTACTTCAGGCGATCGGGATCGTACAGGAATCCCGCCGCCGATGCGCCCTTTCCGCAAAGGTGGCCTTCGCCCGAGAAGTCGCCGGGCAGGCCTTCGACGAAGCGCAGAACGCCGTCCTGCACCGTGGCTTTGATGCCGCATGCGGGCGAGCAGATACCGCAAGCTGTGGTGATGGTGTTGATGGTCGCCGCGCGCGATACGGCGGGGCGGAAGTAATCCTCGAGGGCGAGCATCGGGCTGGAAGCCAGGGCAGCCGAAGCGCCGCCGGAAACTTTCATCCAATCTCTTCTGGTGATGGTCATGGCGCTCCTCCTACCTCCCGAAACCCGTATTGACGAACCGGATTTGTGGCTGCGTGGCACTGGGCGACGGGAAATTAGCCGTTTCCGCCGGATATTGGTCCTTGATCTCGTCCCAGGGCTTGAATTGCAGCGCGCCGGTCGGGCAGATGGTTGCGCATGCCGGCTCCAGGTTCTGTTCCAGACGATCGAAGCACATGGTGCACTTCATCATCTTGTTCGCCTTGCCGTTGAACCGCGGCGCCCCGTACGGGCACCACTTCTCGCAGAAGCGGCAGCCGATGCACTTTTCCTGGTCGATGATCACCGCCCCATCCTGCTCGCGGCGATAGATCGCCTTAACCGGACAAGCCTTCATACAAAGAGCGTTCTCGCAGTGATTGCAAGCCAGGGATAGCGCCAGGCGGGCGGGGCGGGGGTAGGTTCCGGACTCGTACACGCGGACCCTGCGATATTGGATTCCAGGCTCCAGGCCGTTCCATTGCTTGCAGGCCGCCTCGCAAGCCCGGCATTCAATACAACGTTTGTAATCGAGGAGCCAGCCGAATCGGGCCATGCACCCTCCTTTCGTCTGAAAAGCTGAGGATGCCTGTCGCGGAGACCGGTGACAACTGATTGCGAAAAAAGTGGTTTACGGACCGGAATGGTCCGCGCAATTTGGTCCGGATCGGACGTGCGATCCGATTCGGACTACACCCACCATGGAGCCGCGGGTTGATCGCGGATCACAATCGCATTCAGGAAAGCCGCGGCTTTCGTCAACCCTTCCTCGGGCGACATCAGCGTGTCCTCATGCTCGATAGAAAGCACGTAATCGTAGCCGTACATCCGCAGCGTGGAGACAAATTCCGTCCACCATTCATAAGAATGGCCATACCCTACCGTGCGGAAAATCCAGGTTCGATTCCGCTCATCCGTGTAGCGTTTCGTATCCAGAACGCCCGTGCGAGGCAGGTTC
>CAYOQB010000261.1:0-2888 GCA_964406035.1 uncultured Solibacteraceae bacterium
AAGATATAGGCGAACTCCACATGCTGGGTCTGCAGGTGATCGCGGAGGCATTCGAGCATGGTGGTTTTGCCGGTCCCCACCTCGCCGGTCAAGACCAGAAAACCCTTGCGGCTTTGCACGCCGTAGATCAGGTTGGCCAGCGCTTCCTCATGCTGCTCACTCCGGTAAAGGAAAGCCGGATCAGGACTTAGGCTGAACGGACTTTCCGAGAATCCAAAAAAGGCGTTGTACATACTGATAGCTCAGCCCGGGGGTTGCGACCCCTCTCTCCACCCTGAGAGTAGCATGAGCCGGGCGTCACATAGAAAATCGGCAGGAGAGGGCGGGTTCGCTAGGGGGGAGTCCCGGGAACGCGGCGAACCGATACCGGAGTTGGTTGGCAGCCGCTAAGGCGCCTGGATTGTCGCGGGTACGGCGGTTCTTCGAAACGAAACCACGCCGTCGCTGTCGCCCCGGGTCAGGTGTAACGCAGCAGCTTTGGGCCCCAGCAAGGTCGCGGACGCCGCCGGCGATGCGAACAGCAAATAGTTGGTCGGCGCGGAGAAGAAGCCCAGCGCTCTGGCGGCGGCGATCCAGTCCGGATGAGACCAGTTAGCCACCAGCAGATCCGCGCCGGCTTCCATTAGGTGGTCGGCAGCGGCGGTCATCACCGCGCGCGCCGATCCGGCAGGGCCGAAGCCGTCAGCAAGAACCCCCACGCAGAGGTTGCCGAAATGGTGATTGTGTTCCATGCGGGAAAGGCAGCAAACCGCCCATCCGACGGTATTTCCGGACTTCCGCCCGGTCACGACCAGGCGGCGGAACCGCAGATCCCCTACGGGATAGATGGAATTCAGCGATTCCGCGGTCCGTTCCGCGACCGCTGGATACTCGATTCGTGAACTGCTGAAAATATTATCCAGCTCCGGCGGGAATCGGTGAACCAGAGTGGTCTCTGTGGTGCGGAGACCGGCGGCCAACGCATAGCGTGCAGCCTGCACCAACGATCCGGCGTGTCCCGCGCCCGACGCCGCCAGAATTCGGAAAGCTGTGCCCAACCAGGGCTTGCGCCGCAACGCCCGTAACTCCTTCAGTACACGCTGCACCCGGACGGGATGGAAGAAAAAAGGGACGCTGCGGTGTTTCCATCCCAGCGAAGAAGCCATCCGAGCCCAGGGTTCCTCCACCGAGCCGACGCCGAGTGACAGCATCCACGGCGTCTGTTGGAGCGCCGTTCGCAGAATCTGGACGATCGCCATGGCATACGCACGGTTGATCATGCCTTCCGATATGGGAAGTTGGATCCAGGCGAAGGGTCGGGCCTCCCCGCCAACCCAAAAGCGGTGATGGACGAGTTGCGCGGCCGCCCGGATTTCGTCCTCCTGGACGGCTACAAGCATCCGACGATAGTAGAGTCCAGCGGGTCCCGTCAGGGACCGGAGCGTGGCGGGGGCGGCGGGAACGCGAGCGGTTGTCTTCCCCTGCTCCAGGCGCTGATTCAAGCGCTCCAACGCCGGCCCGTCCTCAAGTCTTGCTTCCCGGACGACAATCGGGGGACTCGATCCGGCGCTCACTGGCCCGAACTCAAGAAGGAGCGGAATCGCTGGTAGGAATCAAACTCCGCAATTTGGTCGATGGGAAGCTGCACGCCAAATTCTTCCTCGACTACCGTTACGAGAGTTACTCCAGCGATCGAATCCCATTCCTTCAGGCTGGAAGTGCTTACGGTTTCGAGTTCGCCATCGCCGACATCCGGGAAGACCGCGGCGAAGCATCGCCTGAGCCGCGCGGTGGTGTCATCCATCCGAACCTTTTTCTCCTGTTAGGATTATAACCGCAGCGTCGACGCCGGTCTGGAAAACATGTCCTCTCGTATCGAATGGCCCGATGGGAAGCAGTTCGCGTTCACCATCACTGACGACACAGACCAATCCACCGTGCTGAAAACGAAGCCGCTCTACGATGTCCTCCTGGATCACGGCCTGCGGACTACCAAGACGGTATGGCCTCTGCGTGCCCGTGGCAAATGCATCACCGGCGGCGAAACACTCGAGGATCCCGGGTATCTGGAGTGGGTTCGGGGCCTGCAAGATTGCGGTTTCGAGATCGCGCTGCACGGCGTCGCGGACGAGACCTCCCCTCGGGAACGCGTGAGCACAGGGTTGGACCGCTACCGCGACCTGTTGGGCAGCGATCCGCGGATGCACATCAACCATGTCGGGCAGAAGGAGGGGATGTATTGGGGTCCCGCGCGTCTTCACCCTCCTGCCTCCTGGTGTTATGACGCGTACCTCCGCTATCGGGGCGGGATTCGAGAGTACGAGGGGCACGTGGACGCCAGTCCGCTCTTCTGGGGCGATTTGTGCTTGAGCCGGACCCGGTATACGCGCAATCTGGTCTGGCACGACATCAATACGACCAAGGCGGATCCGCTATTCCCTTACCATGATCCCTCGCGCCCTTACGTGAACTACTGGTTCAGCGCGACCTATGGCTCCGGCATCCGGAACTTCCTGCGGCTGGTGGAGCAGCGGAACCTGGATCGCCTGGCAAGTGAAGGAGGCGCTTGTATCGTCTACACTCATCTGGGCACCTTCCCGGCGGGCGCGCCCGAGTTTTCACAAGCCATCGCGCGGATCTCCCGGATGAACGGATGGTTCGTCCCAGCCAGCACGTTGCTCGACCATATCGGAGGTCAGCGGGGCTGGACGAATGTCGCGAAGAAGCGGCGCGAGTTGCTGGCGTTGGAACTGAAGTGGATGTTGCAGCAACTGAAATCACCCACGGGTTGACCCCGGAGAAGCAGCACGCCGTCACTTACCGCATAACAGCAGGGACGGAGAATGCCCTCATCCTAGGAATACTGATACAGGGATGAACCCCACCCGCCAACGAAAGTCACGGCGGAG
>CAYOQB010000262.1:0-2782 GCA_964406035.1 uncultured Solibacteraceae bacterium
CCGAAGCTTTCCAGCTTCTTCAGAATCGCGGCGATCCGCTCCTCGGAAACTTGGCCGGCAATCTTGCTCACCTGAGGGTGGATCGCTTTGTATTGCGCCGGCAGAACAGACACCGCCAGCAGGGACATGATCAGAATGTTTCGCATAGCAGCTACGGATTGGAGGAGAAGACGCCCGGCGGCGGTGGAATGTAACCCGTCTAATAGGACTTGGCGTACTTCTGCCTGGTGTTGGTAATCGTGAAGGACCCGTCCGGCTGCGCCTGCAGCAGGATATGCTTGCCCTGGCAGTCGTCGATCAGGTTGGCGATGAACGCATCGGGTGCGTTCGCCTCCTGGCCTCCCGCGTAGGAGAAGTGGAGTTGCCAGACATCCGCCGATGCGGCGAGGGCGCGAACGCTGGGTGGTGCGGCGGCCTTGCGGGGGCTGTTGTTTACGATCACGGCGCGTGGTTTTGTTGCCGCCAGAAACGGCGGGGCATTTGCGCCTTCGCCGGTGACCACCACCGCCGCGGGGCCGATCCGATCGGCGGGACACACCAGGTCGTACTCCAGGTCCGCCGCCAGGTCGTTCAAGCTGACCAGCCGGAAGCTTCCGTAGCTCAATCGGAAACCGATGGAGCGACGATGCTCGCCTTCCGCGGCGGGCGGTTTTGTGGTCCCGGCGCACGCCGGATTCACGGCGCCGGCAGCGGCGGTCAACTCTCCGCCGGCGGAGAGGACTTCGATGGTGATTCCCTTCAGGTCGATCTTTTCTCCGGCCTTTACATGCCGCGGCGTAATCGCGCCGCGCGCTTTCTCGTACTCCTCCTTGATGCGATCCGCCATGCGGCCGGTCTCCACCGCGGGGCCGGGATCCAGGAACGCGCCGATAGCGACCCGTTCGGCAAGCGGCAGAACTCCACCGGCGTGATCCGGATGGAAGTGCGTGACCAGGAGCGTGTCAATGCGCTTGACGCCCGCCGCTTTCATCGCGGCCTGGATGCGGCGGGCTTCGCGAGCTTCCGCGCCCTGCCAGCCGGCATCCACCAAGACAGTCTGGCCTGAAGGAGCAACGAGAAGCATCGCTTGCCCGCCCTCGGCGTCAATGAAGTAGATGTCGAGTGTTTTCGCGGCAGCGGCGGGATCGGAGGCCAGAATCAGGAGTGCGGCGGCGCGCGCGACGCCCGAGCCCAGCTTCATACCCCGATGCTAACATTTGCCTGAACCGTGCCGTTCCGCGTATCGTAATCATCAGTAGGAATGCCGTTCTGTACACAATGCGGAAATCAGGTAGCGCCGGCGGATCAATTCTGCGGCAGGTGCGGCGCCGCGCAGCCGCAGTTTGCGGCGCGCCCCACCCCATCATCCGCGCCCAAGCTGGAGCAGATGAGCCCGCGAACGGCTGCCGTCCTTTGCTACGTGCCCTTCGTCGGCTGGATCGCGGCCATTGTGCTGCTGGCCTCGGAACGGTTCCGCAACAACAGCAAGGTCCGCTTTCACGCCTTCCAGGGGCTCTACCTGTTCGTCGCGTGGCTGATTATTGAATGGGTGGTGAGCCCGGTGCTTTGGATCGGGCCCTGGTTCGGCTGGGGATTCCCCCGGCTGCTGGAAGCTCTCCTGAAGCTGTCCGTGCTGGGCGCGTGGATCTTCATGCTGGTGAAGGTAAGCCAGGAAGAGGATTTCCGGCTGCCCGTGCTCGGCGAGCTCGCGGACCGCTCGGTGTCGGAACAGCGTCCCTAAGTGCGCAGACGGCTGAGGTAGGCCCAGCTCTTCTTCAGGCTGTCGATGGGATCGGCGGGGCACTCATCCTGTTCCACGAAGAAGTGCTTTGCGCCCGCGGCGGAGGCGGCGGCGATCGCCCCGCGAATATCGAGCGAGCCCGAGCCGACCTCGCGGAACGCCTCCGGCGGAAGCATCTCGTGAAATTGATGGGCGGTGTTCTGGGCCTTATCTTTCAAGTGGACCAGCGCCAGCTTCCCCTTCAGAGACTTCAGGAATTCGGCGGGATTTTGCCCGGCGACGCTCGCCCAGAAGATATCCGCCTCGAACTGAACCAGCTTCGGATCGAAGCGTGAGATCAGCGTGTCGATGGGGCGCTTGCCTCCGTTCGCTGGTGCGAACTCGAAGGCATGGTGGTGATACGCCAGTTGAATCCCGAGGTCGCGGCACTGGCTGCCGAAGCGGTTCATGCGATCCGTCAACTCTTCGTAGTTGCCGCGTTCTTCGGGCACCAGGTAGGCGATGACGGCGTAGCGGATGCCTGCGGCTTTCAATTCTCCAAGAACGCGGGCGGGGTCGAGCGGCTTCTCGGGGTAGGTTGCGCCGAAGCGTTTGGCGAAGGCCGCGCCCTCCGCCCACTTCCCGGTGACCATCGCCGCTTCCACGTGACAACTGACCGGGACCAGCGAGTGCTTCCTCAGGATCGGGAGCACCTCCAACTGGCGGCGGATGATTTCCACCTGGCGGTAGCCGATCTCGGCGAGCCTGCGGATGGCGGTCTCCGGGTCCTTTTCGATCTGGTTGCGCAGCGTGTAAAGCTGCGCGCCATACAAGGGCGGGCGTTGCGCATTCAGCATTGGTGCGGCACTGGCGAGCAGGAAACTGCGGCGATCCATGGACATATTCTCTTTCTCGATCAGGGCGCTGTCTTCCGCCACTCCGCCAGCACCGCATCCAACGCCTTCTTCTGCGCGGCGATCTCCTCGGACAGCGCTTTAAACCGCTCGTAGGATTGCTGTGTGGGCGGCGCATCGCCCATCGATGCCAGGTTGGCCACCCGTGTCAGCTTATTATCGAGCCCGG
>CAYOQB010000263.1:0-2437 GCA_964406035.1 uncultured Solibacteraceae bacterium
TCATCATGCTGGTGATGAATCGCGCCGGCATGGACAAGCTGCTGTCCAGCAAATTTACACTGGGCGGCGAAGGAACAGTGGCCGCCGGACCGGTGGGCCGCAGCGCGACGGCGCAGACCGACGCGGCGATGCGAGCCGAGATCCTGACGTATTCGCGCTCTCGGGGCGTGTTCGGCGGCATCGCCCTGACCGGTTCGACGCTGCGCCCGGACGACGAAGCGGCGCGCGCGCTGTACGGCAAGAAGATACCCAACCGCGATATCTTGACCGGGAAGGCTCCGGCGCCGAAGGTGAACGATCCGCTCAGTTCGGCGCTCAGCCGGCATTCGGCAACCAAGCGGCCCAAATAAGATGTCCGACGTTCACCAGCAGATGCGCGAGGACTGGAACGCGCGCGCTCGCGAAGACGCGGGCTATTACGTCGCCTTCGGCGCGCGCGGCCAGTCCGAGGAGGACTTCTTCGCCACCGCAAAGGACACCGCGGACGGCCTGGCGCGCGAACTGAAGCGGTTGCCGCCGGCCGATCCCCGGTCGCGGCGCGCGCTGGAGATCGGCTGCGGCCCCGGACGCCTGATGCGCCCCATGAGCGCGCATTTTGGAGAGATTCACGGCGTAGACGTGTCCGATGAGATGATCGCCCGCGCCCGGCGGAACCTGGCCGGCATTGCGCACGCGCATGTCCATGTCGGCAGCGGGTCCTCGCTGGGGATGTTCGCGAGTGAATCCTTCGATGTCGCGTATTCCTACGCGGTGTTCCAGCACATTCCTTCGAAGGAGGTGGTGTTCGGCTACCTCCGAGATGCGCATCGCGTGTTGAAAACCGGAGGGCTGCTGCTGGCCCAGTTCAACGGCCTGGCGCCTGACGAACGCTACGACACCTGGAGCGGGGTGCGATTCACAGTTGCCGAGTTGCTGGACTTCGCCGGCGCGCACGATTTCCAGGTGCTGACCATGGAGGGCGCGTCCACGCAGTACCTGTGGACCGCCTGGTACAAGCGAGCTCCCGGTTGGGCCGCGTCACTGCGCCCGGCGGGAGTGGTTGCTTCCATCCAGGCGATCACCAATGCTCACAACTCGGAGCCCGTCGCGCCCGCATCCGGGCGGTTCGCCTCGGTATCGATGTGGGTTTCCGATCTTCCTCGCGACGCGGGACTGCATCACCTGGAAGTGCGGATCGGGGGAGCGCCGGCCACGATCACCTACCTGGGGCCGCCGGACGGCGGCAACATGCAACAGGTGAACGTGCTGCTGCCGGAGGTCACCGCCACCGGGCTGCTGCCGGTGGAAATTCTGTGGCTGGGAGAGCTGGTGTCGCGGCCGGGAACGCTGCGGGTCATTCCGCCGGGACCCTCGGTGCCGTTCCTGCTCTCGGTGACCGATGGAGTCAATCTGGTGTCGGGTTCCCGGATCGAAACCGGCTGTGTCAAGGTCACCCTGGAAGAGGTTCTGCGCCCGGCCGAGTTCGAAGCGGAGATCGCCGGGCTGCCGGTGGAGGCTGTCGAACATTTCTGCACGGCCCCGAGGCTGAACCGCTATGAGTTCAACTTCCGAATTCCGACGGGCACTCCGCCCGGACCACATCAACTGAAGATGCGGCTGGGACGCCGGCAGTTTGCGCCCTATCCTCTGGAGGTCGTATGAAACTGGCAAGTCTCTTATGGGTTGGCGCCGTTTTGGCCTGGGGCTCGGACCACCGCGTGGAAAAGCTGAAGATCCAGGTGCTGTCCACCATGCTGGCGGACCGCGGCATCGGCGAATGGGGTTTCGCCGCGATTGTGGAAGCCGATGGCCGGCGAATCCTGTTTGACACCGGGGCGCGTCCCGACACCGTGCTGCAAAACGCGCGCGAGCTGCGCGTGGATTTGAGCAATGTCACGGACGTGATCCTGAGCCACAACCATCAGGACCACACCGGCGGCCTGATGACGCTGCGGAAAGACGTGATGGGGCGCAATCGGGAGGCCCTGTCGCGGGCGCACGTCGGCAAGGGGATGTTCGCCGACCGCGGCACCGCGTACATCCTGAAGATCAAGCCAGAGTATGAAGCGGCGGGCGGCAAGTTCGTTGAGTACGACAAGCCGGCGGAGATCGCGCCCGGCGTGTGGCTTACCGGAGTGGTGCCGCGGGTCCATCCGGAACGCAACTGGAGCGGATCAGGCACGATTCGCACCGGGGAGGGAAGCATTGAGGACAACCTTCCCGAGGACATGTCGCTGGTGATCGTGACCGCAAAGGGCCTGGTGGTGCTGGCCGGATGCGGACACGCGGGGATCGTCAACACGCTGGAACATGCCCGCAAGACGATTCGCAACGAGCCGGTTCACGCCGCCATCGGCGGATTCCACCTGTTCCAGGCCAATGACGAAACCTTGCGCTGGACCGCCCAGAAGCTTCGCGAGTTCGGAACGCAGAGCTTCCTGGGGGCGCACTGCACCGG
>CAYOQB010000264.1:0-1785 GCA_964406035.1 uncultured Solibacteraceae bacterium
TCTCCGGACCGCCCTGGATCATCACCCCGAGTTTCGCTTCCACTACCGCCTTCTCCGCCGCACTCCACCGCCCTTCCATGCTTTCCACAGGAGGCTGCAGGTAGAGCGGACCGCCGCGGATCAGGCTCAGCACGCGCTGCGCCGGCGTCGTCGCCAGGTAACGGGCTTCCTCATCGGTGGGTGCTGCCACGATCGGGACACCGGCCATCACATAGGGTTTGTCGAGTGAGGCGGAAGGCTGGAACCCGGCCCGGTAGAGATGGATGGCTTCCTCCAGCAGGTCCGGCGCGAAGTGACTGGCGAATGCAAACGGCAGACCCAGTCGCGCCGCCAATTGCGCGCTGAACGTGCTCGATCCCAACAGCCAGATGGGCACGTTCGTGTCCGCGCCCGGCACCGCTCGCAAACGCTGTCCGGGCTGCACGGGACCCAGGTAGTTTCGCAATTCCTCCAGCTGCCGCGGAAAGTCCTCTTCCGACTCGATGATGCCACGCCGCAGCGCTCGTGCCGTGAGTCCATCAGAGCCTGGCGCCCGTCCGATGCCAAGATCAATGCGGCCCGGGTATAGCGCTTCCAGCTGTCCGAACTGTTCGGCGATCACCAGCGACGCATGATTGGGCAGCATGATGCCGCCGGAGCCGACACGAATCCGCGACGTGCCGCCCGCCACATGTCCAATCAGGACTGCCGTGGCCGCGCTCGCGATCCCCGGCATGTTGTGATGTTCCGCCATCCAGAAGCGTGTGTAGCCCCACTGTTCGGCGTGCCGCGCCAGGTCTAGCGTGTTGTCATAGGTCTCGGCGATACTGCCGCCCTCGCGCACGGGAGCGAGGTCGAGAATGGAAAACCGGGTGTCTCGCGAAAAGCCCACACTCACTGGATGCCACAGACCACACGAAGGGAGCAACCCCGGCGCGGCGTCAGCCCGATCCTGATATGGTAGGCGTGAGGGTGCGATGATCCTTTCCATCGGAACTGTCCTTCTGCTTGCCTCGGGTCTGGCTTCCGCCGCCGACCATACGTTCGTCTTCGCCGGGCTCAGCCTCACGCCGGAGCCTTGGAACAAGGAAGCGAACTTCGCCAAGCTGGAGAGATACGCACGCGAAGCCGCCACGCGTGGAGCCCAGGTAATCTCCACCCCGGAAGGCTTTCTCGAAGGCTACGTCGGCAACGAAAAGCGCACCCCGGGACTCGAGCGCCGCACCTATACGCAGGTGGGCGAAGAGATCGATGGCCCCCTTCTCAACCGCATCGCTGCTCTCGCCCGCGAATTGAAAGTTTATCTCCTGCTTGGATTCGCCGAGCGCCGCGCCGGCACCATGTACAATTCCGCGGTGATCTTCTCGCCCGATGGCAGCGTCGCCTCCCGCTATTCAAAAAGCCACACCGCCGCCGACGAGCCCTTCAATACCAAAGGCACCGAGTTCCCCATAGCGAAGACCGCCTTCGGCCGCTGGGGCACTCTGATCTGCTTCGATCGCCAACTGCCGGAGACCGCGCGCATTCTCGCGTTGAAAGGCGCCCAGTTCCTGCTGGTTCCCTCCTGGGGCGGCTACGGCGAAATGAACGACATCATGATGCGTGTGCGCGCCTATGAGAACGGCGTCTGGCTGGCCTTCGTCCATCCCAAGCGCACGCTCATCATCGATCCCAAGGGCAAGGTCGTGGCGCAGAACCACGGCGAGGCCGACCAGATCGTCACGGCAAAGATCACCATTCGCGGCGATGAGAAACAGTTCCTGCTCGAGCAGCGCCGGCCATCGCTTTATGAGGAACTGACGAAGC
>CAYOQB010000264.1:1795-2393 GCA_964406035.1 uncultured Solibacteraceae bacterium
GTAGGCATGGAACACACGCTGCGCGTTTTGCGGCCGGAAGGAAGGGAGCGCGTCATTACGCTTGGCGCATCCGACCTCACCGTCGGCCGTGTTCGATTCAACGACATCAGCTTCCCGGAAGACAGCACCCTGTCGCGGCAGCACTTCGTCCTGATCCGCCGCGGCGACGGCTGGTCGGTGCGCGACCTCGAAACGCGCAATGGAACGCGCGTCAACGGGGAGTTGATCCAGGGTGATCGCGAACTGCACGCCGGCGACATCATCTCCGCCGGGCAGGTGATCCTTCGCCTGGAATCGACTCCCTTGAGTGCCGCGGTGCCCCCGAAGATGGCCACACAGCCGCTGGAGCCTCGCGCCTCGGACGTGACCATGCAGGCCGTCCAAACCCTCACCGACGCCCTCAAGGGCGCTCCCGATCAGGGCTCAACCGAATTCCTGGTGCGGGTCTGCAAGGAACTGCTGCAGCCCGGGCCCAAGGGCTGGTATGGCGTGATTCTCTCCATGGCCATGCGCAGCCTCGGCGCCGACCGCGGCGCTCTGCTCATCCTCGAAAATGGTCAGCTCAATGTACGCGCCAGCGAAGGTCCCGATGTTCCCG